>JBDIAP010000110.1:0-13072 GCA_039812485.1 Kineosphaera sp. | reverse complement strand
CACCACGACGACACTCGCGTGGTCGAATCGATTCGACTCAGCCTCGGCGCCGCCGCGCCAACTCCCCGAAAGGACCGGTAGGCCGGTGACCGCGCCCCGCAACACCTCCGCGAACCAGAGGCCCAGCCCGACCGACGTCGGCATCGTCGAGCGCGCCAAGGTTGCGACGGCCCTGATCTTCGTGTTCGCCGGCGGCGCCTTCGCGACCTGGGCGAGCCGCATCCCCGACGTGCGCGCGGCCCTCGACCTCACGCCCGGGCAGCTCGGCATCCTGCTGCTCTTCGGCTCCAGCGGCTCCCTCGTCGGCCTGCCGCTCGCGGGCTGGGTCGCCTCCCGCATCGGCACCCGCAACACCGTGCTCGTCGGCGCGGCACTCGCCCTCGTCGGGCTCGTCGGCGCGGGAGTGGGCGCCGGCGCGCTGCACTCCTTCTGGGTGACCGCGGTCTTCCTCTTCATGGCCCTGGCCGGCATCGGCCAGTGGGACGTCGCCATGAACCTCGAGGGCGCCGCCGTCGAGCATCAGCTGGGTCGCAACGTCATGCCGCGCTTCCACGCGGCGTTCAGCGGCGGCACGGTCGGTTCGGCCCTCGTCGGGGCCGGAGCAGTCGCGCTCGGAGTGCCCTTCGTCGCACACTTCGCGGTCTTGGCCGTGCTGCTCGGGGCCGGAGTCGTCGTCGCGAGCCGCGCGTTCCTGCCGGCGGCACTCGACGCGGCCGACGACTCGCCCCACGACGAGGGCGAGAAGGTCTCGGCGGTCGGCGCGTGGCGCGAGCCTCGCACCCTGCTCATCGGTCTCGTCATGCTCGTGGCCGCCTTCACCGAGGGCACCGCCAACGACTGGATCGCCGTGGCCTTCGTCGACGGCCACGAGCTGCCCGCCTGGGCGGGCGTGCTCGCCTTCGCGACCTTTCTCAGCTTCATGACCGTGGGCCGGCTCGTCGGCGCCTCGATGCTCGACCGGTGGGGCCGCGTGCCGGTCCTGCGGGCCATGCTCGTCGCCGCGGGTCTCGGCAGCCTGTGCGTCGTCTTCGGCACGCCGGTGCTCGCCTACGTCGGTGCCGCCATCTGGGGTTTCGGGGTCAGTCTCGGCTTTCCCGTCGGCATCAGCGCCGCCTCCGACGAGCCTCGGCACGCGGCGGCGCGGGTCAGCGTCGTGTCGACGATCGCCTACGGGGCGTTCCTCATCGGGCCGCCCGCGTTGGGTTTCCTCGGCGACCACTGGGGCGTGCTGCGCTCCCTCATCGTCGTCAGCGGCATGCTCGTCGTCGCGCTTGTCGCACTGCCCGCGATGCGCCGGCCCGGCGAGATCCGCGGGGCCTCGGCCGGCTGACCGGCCGGGCCAGAGGCCACAACGTCGTACATCAACCGACTCGACACCAGAGGTCGCCGACAACACCGCAGGTCAGGAGATCGCGTTGCGCGCCGGCGCGGGCTCGACCAGCGGTTGATGTACGACGGTGGTGCCTCTCGGGCGAAAAATCACTCGGCGCCGCGCGACGACGGCGGCATACTCGCGTCATGGCTCGGCGATTCCCATGACGACGGCGCGGCAGGCACGGTATGTCGTGCGACCGGCCACCGTCGCCGACGCGGCGCCGCTCGGCGAGATGCACGTGCAGGCCTGGCGCGAGTCCTACCAGGGTGTCGTCGACCAGGGCGTGCTCGACGCCCTCGACGGCCGGGCCCGCGGCGAGCGATGGCGGCAATGGCTGGAGCAGCAGGAGGCCCCGATACGCCTCTTCGTCGGAGTCGACGAGCAGGGGCGGATCGTCGGCATGGTCTGCGCCGGCCCGAACCGCGACCCCGACACCCCCGCGGCCCAGGAGCTCTATGCGATCAACGTGCTCGCCGAGGCCAAGGGCACCGGGCTGGCCGACGCCCTGCTCGACGCCGCGGTCGGGTCGGGGTCGGCATCGATGTGGGTGCTGCAGGACAACCCGCGCGCTCATGCCTTCTATGCGCGGCACGGGTTCGCGCCTGACGGGAGCAGCGTCTATGACCAGCAGTTGCACGCGGTCGAGGTGCGGCTCGTGCGGTGACCGCGCGCCCGAGGACCTCCCCGAGCAGCCCGTCGTGTCAGGACAGGACGCGCAGCTGGAACGGGTAGCGATAGAGCTCGCCACGGCTGGCCCGGACCGCGCCGATGATGTGGCACACGATCTGCGCGATCGCGGAGAAGATGAGGATCGGGATGCCGATGACCGCACCGATGACCGTGAACACGCAGATCCAGCCGATGAGCGAGAGCACCCACATGCCGAGGTTGAAGTTGAAGGCTCCGGCCGCGGACTTGCGCACGAACTCGCTGCGGTCCTTGTAGAGGAACCACACGGCGAGCGGCCCCACGAAGCTCAGCCATCCGGCGCTGACGACGAGCGCGACGATCGTCGACAGGTGGGCGAGCATCGCCACCGACCTGTCCTCGCTCGACACCGCGGGCTGGTTGGCCTGCGGCGGGTAGAACTGTGGATCCTGGCTCATGCTGTGGTCCCCTTCGCGCGATCGCATGCGTCCGGCCCCCTTGGCGTGACGGGGAGTTCGCGGCGGCTGCCGCGAGCCGGGCTATCTTGTCCTACCTCGACGGTAGCGTGCGCAGCCGTGGCCACCTTCCCGACCTCGACCCCTCCGTTGTGGCGCCTGCCCGGCATGATGCCGCTCGCCGTGCTCACGGTGCTCGGCTTCACGGGCTACGCGGTGCTGCTGCCTGTCGCGCCGCTGTGGGTGGTCTCCGGGGGCGCGGGCACGGGCGGAGCCGGGCTCGTCAACGGCGTCATGCTCGCCGCCACCGTGGCCACGCAGGGGTTCATCCCCACGCTGCTGCGTCGCCTCGGGTGGGCGAAGGTGCTGGTCGCGGGCATGGTGTTGCTCGGGGCGCCCGGAGCGGCGACCGGCATCTCGGCGGCCCTGCCCTGGGTGCTCGCCTGCGCGGCGGTGCGCGGCGTGGGCTTCGGCGTGCTCACGGTCTGCGGGTCGCTGGCCGTCGTGGAGCTCGTGGAGCCGTGGCGACGCGGGGCGGGCATCGGCGCCTACGGGCTCGCAGTGGCGGTGCCGAACATCGCCGGGGTGTCGTTCGCGCCGTGGTTGGCACAGAGCGGCGGCTACGCGGCCGTCTTCGCGGTGTCCGCGGCGCCGGTGCTGGCGGCCCCGGTCGCGCTGCGCCTCGCCGCCCGCGTCACGGAGCGCGAACGCGCGGCCGCCCCGACCCATCCCGTCGGCGCGGGGCCGGTCGACGACGCAGGTCTGGCGGGGAGTCTGCGGGCGCTCGCCGCCCCGACCCTCATCCTGCTGTCGGTGACGCTTGCGGGCGGGGGCGTCCTGACGTTCATGCCGCAGATGATCGCGCACAGCGCCCTGGTGACCTCGGCCCTGCTCGTCTTCACGATCGTCACCGCGCTTGCCCGCTGGGCGATCGGCACCCATGCCGACCGGCTTGGTGCGCACCGATTCTCGGCGCCGCTGCTGGTGGCCGCGGTCGTCGGGCTCGCGCTCCTGGCCTGGGCGGTGGCGTCGGCCGCCCGATCGGCGCCCGGGCTCTCCGCGAGCGGGTCACCCTCGGGCCTGACGGTCGCGGCCCTGCTCGTCGGGGCGTGCGTCACCGGCATCGCCTACGGCGCGCTGCAGAACGTCACCCTCATCCTCGCCTTCGAGGCCGTGCCGCGGCGGCGCAACGGCACCGCGAGCGCGGTGTGGAACGCCGGATTCGACGCCGGCACGGCGACGGGCTCGGTGCTCGTCGGCGTGCTCGCTGCCCGCACCGGGTTCCCGGCCGCGATCGGGCTGCTTGCCCTGCTCTGCGCCCTCGCGCTGCCGCTGGCCCTGGCCCGCCGGCACGACAGGACGGGACCCGACCGATGAAGAGCGCCCTGGCCCCGCTGCGCCACCGCGACTACCGGTTGCTGGCGGTCTCACTCGTCTCCTCGCTCTTCTCGGCGGGGGTGCTCGTCGTCGCGCTCGTCTGGCAGGTCGTCGCCCTGGGCGGCGGGCCGAGCGAGCTCGCGTGGGCGACCACGGCCCAGGCCGGCGGCATGCTCGTCACGGCCCTCCCCGGAGGCGTGCTCGCCGATCGGTTGCCGCAGCGGGTCATCCTGTGCACGGTCGAATTCACGAAGGCGACCGCCGTCGCGAGCGCGGCGGTGGCCTCCCTGACCGGCCACCTGCACCTGGTGCATCTCGTCGTCGTGGCGCTCGTCGGGGGGATCGCCGACGGGCTCTACTACCCGGCCTACACGGCGTTCCTGCCCAAGATCGTGCCCGCCGACGACCTGCTCGCCGCCAACGGCCTCGAGGGCGTCTTCCGGCCGACCCTCTTCAACGCCGCCGGTCCCGCGGTCGCCGGCGCGGTGGTCGCCGCCGCCTCGCCGGGGGCGGCCCTGGCGCTGGTCTCGTTGTGCGCCCTGATCGCCGGCCTCGCGCTGCTGCCGGTGCGGCCCACGCTGCCGATGTCGAAGGGCACTGCCCCGCGGGCCGGTGTCCACCCCATGCACTCGGTGCTGCTCGACCTCATCGAGGGCTTCCGGTTCATGGCCGTGACTCCCTGGCTCTGGGCCACGCTGGGATTTGCCAGCCTCGCGGTGCTCGCGATCATGGGTCCCTTCGAGGTGCTCATCCCGTTCGCCATCAAGGACCACGCAGGCGGTGGGCCCGGCGATCACGCGGTCGTGCTCGCCGCGTTCGGCGCGGGCGGGGTGCTGGGCTCGCTGCTCGTCGCCTCCCGCCCGATGCCCCGGCGCTACCTCACGCTGATGATCCTGCTGTGGGGCTGGGGCGGGCTGCCGCTGGTCTTCATCGGCATGACCGACTCGATCCCGGTGATGGTGGCCAGCGCATTCGTCATCGGCGGCGCCTTCCAGGCCGCCACCGTCATCTGGGGCACGCTGCTGCAGCGCCGCGTGCCGCCGGAGCTGCTCGGCCGCGTCTCGAGCCTCGACTTCTTCGTCTCGCTGCTCTTCATGCCGGTGTCGATGGCGCTGGCGGTGCCGGTGTCGGCGGCCATCGGGCTGGCGGGCGCGTTCGTCGCGGCGGGCGTCGTGCCCGCGCTGCTGGCGATCGGTTTCATCGTCGTGCCGAGGCTGCCCGCCGACGAGATCGCGCACCCGCTGCGGCAGGCGTGAGCCCGCGGGGCCGGGCCCGACCTCAGCCCGTGACCGGCAGGCCGGCGGCGCGCCACCCCGCGAAACCGCCGCGGATGACGCGGATCTGCGGGCGACCGGGCGTGAACTGCGCGAGCTGCGCCGGCTCGGCGAAGTCGTCGTCCTCGTCGACCAGCAGGTGGACGGCCCGGCAGCCGCCGAGCAGCGACAGGTCGACCCCGGGCCGCACGACGAGCGCCGGGTCGGCGGCGGGCCCGGTGGTGGCGGCGGCCCGCAGATCGAGGATGATCGCGCGGTCGTAGAGGGCGTCCTGGTAGGCGCCGCGCGGGGAGATCGTCCGGTCGAGCGGGTCGACCACCGCGATCTGGGTAGAGGGGTCGAACAACTCGATCTGCCACCGGGCCTCACCGCGGGTGCGGGTCAGCGTGGCGCCGAGGTCGAACTGCGCGGGCTCGAACTGCCGGGAGGTGCTCATGGGTGTCGCGTCTCTTCTGCGCCGGTTCGGCGCGGCTGGTGGGTCCGGGTGGCGGGCGTCAGGCCGGACGACAACAGCTGGCGGCAGCGCACGAGAGCACAGCGACCGGAGCCGGTCCGGCCGTGCGCATTCGTGCGTGCGAGAGCGTCATGGATCGACTGTAGGGCGCCCCGATACCCCAAGGGAAGTAATGCGACCCCTAATCTCACATTATGAATCAGGCGCGAGTGGCGGCGACCCGCACGTCGTCGGCACTCGACGAGCCGCGGGCCGGTGCGGCCGTGCGCGTCTGGAGACGCCATCGACTCACCGGCGTTACGCGCCGGATACACCGCGTGCCTACGGTGCCGAACATGACCCAGACGGCAGCTGAGCCAGGGCGCCCGGCGACGACACCCGGGAGCCGGCGTCGCCTCGGCGTCGAGGAGGAGTTCCACCTCGTCGACATGGCCACCCGACGCCTCTCCCCCCGCGCGCCCGAGCTCCTCGAGCGTCTCGACGGGGCGACCTACGTCGCCGAGATGCAGCGCTGCGTCGTCGAGATCAACTCCGACGTCGTCGACGACCTGCGCGGGCTGCGCACCGAACTCGTGCGCCGGCGCGGCGTTCTCGTGCGCGCGGCCGCCGAGCTGGGGCTCTCGATCGTGGCGGCCGGCGCGGTGCCCCTCGCGGTGCCCTCCGAACTCGACCTCACGTCAGCGCCCCGCTACCGGCGGATGCTCGCCGACTACCAGCTGCTCGCGCGAGAGCAGCTCATCTGCGGCACGCAGGTGCATGTCGACGTCACCGACCGCGACGAGGCCGTGGTCGTGGCGGGGCGAGTCGCTCCCTACCTGCCGACGCTGCTCGCGCTGAGCGCCAGCTCGCCGTATTCGCACGACGGCAGCGACACCGGCTATGCGAGCGCACGCACCCTCGTCTGGCAGCGCTGGCCCACGACGGGGCTGACGACCCGCTGCCGCAGCGCCGCCGAATACGACCAGCTCATCGGCGATCTGATGGCCACGGGCGTCATCACCGACCCCGGCATGATCTATTTCGACACCCGTCCGTCGGCCCGCGCCAACACCCTTGAGCTGCGCATCTGCGACAGCTGCCCGAGCGTCGACACGATCCTGCTCGTCGCGGGCATCTTCCGGGCCCTCGTCGACCGCGAGGCCCGGCGCGCCGCCGAGGGGGTGCCGCGGCTGGAGTTCGCGGCCTCCGTCGGACGCGCCGCCGTGTGGCGCGCGGCGCGCTCCGGGCTCGAGGAAGACCTCGTCGACATCGAGGGCCGCACCCACCGTCGCGCGGCCGAGGTCGTGCACGCCCTCGTCGACTCCCTGCGCACCGAGCTCGAGGCCAACGGCGACTGGGAGGCAGTGAGCAGCCTCACTGACTCGGTGCTGCTCGCCGGCAGCTCCGCCTCGCGGCAACGCCGCGCCCACCGGCGCCGCGGCAAGCTCACCGACGTCGTCGACCTGCTCATCGCCGAGACCAGCGGCAGCCGTGCGGTCGCGGACGAGCCCGCGCGCTCGATGTTCCTCGGCTACGAGCCGCAGCCGCAGACCGCGAACCTGCCCCCGGCGCAGGTGCTGCACGACGAGGCGATCACTGCCGACGGCGCGCCCACCCCCCACTACCAGCCGATCCTCGCCGTGCTCGAGCGGCTCGGGCCGAGCTCGCTGCGGCACCGCGAGTCACGCATCGAGGACATGCAGCGGGCCGACGGCGTGACGTTCAAGGTGACCGGCCAGCAGGGCACCCGGGTGCTGCCGCTCGACCTCGTGCCGCGCATCGTCGAAGCCGACGACTGGGCCCACCTCACAGCCGGCGCGGCGCAACGCTCGATCGCGCTCGACTACTTCCTGCGTGACGTCTACGGCCGGCAGCAGATCGTGGCCGACGGCGTCATGCCCGAGGAACTCCTCGACCGGGCGCCGGGCTTCCGCTCCAGCGGCATGATCGCAGGCCGCGGCGTGCGCGCCCACATCAACGGCCTCGACCTCGTGCGCGACGCCAATCAGCGCTGGTGCGTCATCGAGGACAACCTGCGCATCCCCTCCGGCGTCGCCTACGCGATCTGGAACCGCTCGCTCATCCGCCGGTTCCTGCCCGAGGTCGAGCCGCCCGCCGACCTGCTCGACGTCGACATCGTGCCGAGTCTGCTGCTCGAGACCCTCGAGGAGGCGGCACCGCCGCGCGCCGGCGACAACGTCGGCATCGCCGTGCTCACCGAGGGCATCGACAACTCCGCCTACGCCGAGCATCGGCTGCTCGCCGAGCGCATGGGCGTCGCGATCGTCACCCCCGAGCAGCTCTCGGTGCAGAACGCGCAGCTCATGTATCACAGCGGCCGCGGCACGACCCCGATCCACGTGCTCTACGCGCGCATGGACGAAGACATGCTGCTGTCCTCGACCGGGCACGACGGTCAGCTGCTGCGCGCCGGCATCATCGAGGCGCTGCACCGCGGGCAGCTGAGCATCGCCAACGCCTTCGGCAACGGCGTCGCCGACGACAAGGCGATCTACGCCTACGTGCCGCAGATGATCCAGTACTACCTCGGTGAGGAGCCGATCCTGCACACCGTGCCGACCTTCGTGTGCGCGGAGCGCGACCAACGCGACCACGTGCTGGCCCACCTCGACACCCTCGTGACGAAGCCGATCGACGGCTACGGCGGCTCGGGAGTCGTCATCGGCCCCGACGCCACCGACGCCGAGCTCGCCGCGCGCCGCGAGGAGCTGGAGATGCACCCGGAGCAGTTCATCGCCCAGGAGGTCGTGCAGCTCTCGACACACCCGACCTTCGACGGCACGACCTTCCGGCCGCACCACATCGACCTGCGCACGTTCGTGCACCTGCGCGGCCGCGGCCGCGACCACCGCCCGGAGGCCGTCGTCATGCCCGCCGCGCTGACCCGCGTCGGCGCCGCCGGCAGCAAGATCGTCAACTCCTCCGCGGGCGGCGGCTGCAAGGACACGTGGATCCTCGGCCGCTCCGGTCACCGGGAGGGCATCGCCTGATGTGTGGCATCTGCGGTGAGATCCGATTCGACTCCGGGCTCGCCGACACCTCGGCTGTCGCTGCCATGACGGCCCAGCTCGCGCCCCGTGGACCCGACGGCCAGGGCGTCTTCACCCGGGGCCCGGTCGCGCTGGGACACCGGCGGCTCGCGATCATCGACCTGTCGCCGCGCGGCGACCAGCCGATGGTCGACGCCGAGCTCGGGCTGGCGCTCGTCTTCAACGGCTGCATTTACAACTACGAAGACCTGCGCCGCGACCTCGTGCAGGCCGGCTACCGGTTCTTCTCCGACGCCGACAGCGAGGTCGTGCTCAAGAGCTTCCATCACTGGGGCATCGGCTGCTTCGAACGCTTCCGCGGCATGTTCGCCATCGCGCTCGTCGACCTCGACTCCGGCCGCACGACGCTGGCACGCGACCGGCTCGGCATCAAGCCGCTCTACATCACCCAGAACAGTGGGCGGTTGCGTTTCGCGTCCTCGGTGCAGGCGCTGCTCGTGGCGGGCGGCGTGGACACCGACATCGACCGGGTCGCCCTGCACCACTACCTGACGTTCCACTCGGTCGTCCCGGCGCCGCGCACGATGCTCGCCGGCGTGCGCAAGCTGCCCGCCGCGACCGTGCGCGAGATCGAACCCGACGGGACGACGCGCGACACCCTCTACTGGCAGGCGAGCTTTGCGCGCCCGCAGGACGACCGGGCCGACTGGGAGCCCCATGACTGGCAGGAGGCGCTCCTTGCGTCGCTGCGCGGGGCCGTCCGGCGGCGCATGGTCGCCGACGTGCCCGTCGGGGTGCTGCTCTCGGGCGGCTTCGACTCCAGCGCGATCGTCGCCCTGCTCGCCGACGAGGGGCAGCGCGGGCTGGAGACGTTCAGCATCGGCTTCGACGCGGCCGGCGGCGAGACCGGCGACGAATACGCCTACTCCGACCTCGTGGCACGCGAATTCGGCACCCGGCACCACAAGATCCACATCGGCTCCCAGGCCCTCGTGCCGGCCGTGCCGCGCGCGGTGGCGGCGATGAGCGAGCCGATGATCAGCCACGACTGTGTGGCGTTCTATCTGCTGAGCCAGCGGGTCGCCGAGCACGTCAAGGTCGTGCAGTCGGGGCAGGGCGCCGACGAGGTGCTCGCCGGCTACGACTGGTACCCGCCCCTCGCGCAGATCGCACCGGAGTCGGTGACCGAGCACTACGCGCGGGTCTTCTTCGACCGCTCACACGCCCAGATCGTCGGGCTGCTCTCGGCCGACTACGCGATCACGACCGACCCGAGCTTCGACTTCGTGCGCCGCCACCATGCCCGCACCCTCGGCGACGGCCGGGGCGGCGCGCGCGAGGCGCTCGACGCCGCGCTGCGCCTGGACACCGAGGTCATGCTCGTCGACGACCCCGTCAAACGCGTCGACACGATGACGATGGCGTGGGGCCTGGAGGGGCGCGTGCCCTTCCTCGACCACGACTTCGTCGAGCTGGCGGCGGCCTGCCCGCCGGAGCTCAAGCTCTCCGGCGGCGGCAAGGGGGTGCTCAAGGAGGCGACGCGCGGGCTCGTGCCCGACGCCGTCATCGACCGCACCAAGGGCTACTTCCCGGTGCCGGGTATCCGCCACCTCGAGGGCGACCTGCTGACCCTCGTCAGCGACGCCCTGCACAGCCAGGCCGCCCGCGACCGCGGCATCTTCCGGCCCGAGGCGCTCGCCGGCATGCTCGCCAGCCCCAACGACACCCGCACGACGCTCGACGGCAACGCGCTGTGGCAGGTCGCCCTCCTCGAGCTGTGGCTCCAGACGCTGCCCACCCCGGGGCGCGGCCGATGAGTCCGTCGGTCGAGCAGGGGCCGCGCCCCAGCTACGGGGCGGATCTGTCGCCGGGCTGCCGCTCGCTCGCCTACATCGTCGTCGACAACGGCTACCCCCGCGCCGTGCAGCGACCCCTGCAGATGGGCGCGGGCGTCGCGCTCGGCAAGGCCCGCGACGTCCGCCTGCCGGTCGAGGGCCCGATCGTCAGGGTGAAATATTCCCCCGACGGTCGCTGGCTCGCGTGCCAGGTCGCGCCGCATGCGGGCAACCGCTCGCAGGTCTGGGCCGTGACGACCGACCCGGACGACCCGCGAGCCCTGTGGATCGACGGCGGGGAGGGCGGCAGCCGCGAGCTCGTCGGCTGGGACGGCTCGCGGGTCGCGGTGACGATCGAGGGCGAGGACGGCTACGGCGAGGCCAAACTCATCAACCCGGTCGACGGCCACGTCGAGGTCGTCGACCGGCGCGCGGAGGGGCGCTTCGTCGACGCCTGGGACGGCAGTGCCCTCGTGCGGGTCGGGCCGCGCTGCGACCGGCACCTGGTGCTGCTGCGCGCGGGCCGCGAGACCCGGCTCGGTGACCCCGACCCCGGCTCGCTGACCGACCCCGGCGTCATCCTCGACGACCACCGGCCGCGACGCATGCCCGACGGCCGCACGTGGCCGCCGGCGGTCGACTCCCGCGACCCGAGTGCCCTCGACGGCTACGTGCGGATGCTCGTGCGCACCGACCACGGCGCCGACCGCCTGCGGCTCGACCAGGTCACCGTGACCCCGCACGGCGCGTGGCGGCGGGTGCTCGCGGCCCGGCCCGACGCCGACCTCGACGAGTTCGCCGTCAGCGACGACACGAGCCGGGTCGCGCTGCTGTGGAACGTCGCCGGCGGCCACAGCGAGCTGCAGATCCTCGAGCTCAGCGACGGCACGCTGCGGGATCCGATGCCGCTGCCGGCGCCCGTCGCCTCGGGGCTGTCGCTGAGCGCCGACGGGCGCGCGCTCGCCCTGACGGTAGAGGGTCCCGGCCGCCGCCGCGGGGTGGCGCTGACGTCGCTCGCGACCCATGGCGCGGCCGGGGCGACGCCCGACGCCGCCCGCTGGACCCTCATCGACCCCGTGGGGCAGGATCCGGGGACGGTCTTTCCGGTGCTCGAGTCGTTCCGGGCCCACGATGGCATGGAGCTGTCGGGCTGGCTCTATCGCTCGCCGGTGGCGGGGCCCGGGCCCGGCCGGGTGCTCGTCTACTTCCACGGCGGCCCCGAGGGGCAGGCCCGACCCGAGTTCAGCGACGTCTTCGGGCCGCTGCTGGCGCAGGGGGTGTCGGTCTTCGCGCCCAACGTGCGGGGCTCGTCGGGCTACGGCAGGGCCTTCTGGCACGCCGACGACCTGGCCAAACGCTGGGACGGCATCCGCGACGCGGTCGACGTCGTCGACCACCTCGTCGAGCGGGGCATCGCAGCGCCCGGGCGGCTGGCGGTGGCTGGGCGCTCCTACGGGGGGTATCTGACGAACGCCGTGCTCGCCTTCTATCCCGGGCGCTTCGAGTGCGGGGTGGCGATCTGCGGCATGAGCGACCTGCACGCGTTCTTCCGCGAGACCGAGCCGTGGATCGGGCGCGCGTCGTATTCGAAGTACGGCCGGCCCGACCGCGACGGCGACCTGCTGCGGGAGCTGTCGCCGATCCACCGGGCCGCCGACATCAGGGTGCCGATGCTCTTCATCCACGGCGGCAACGACACCAACGTGCCGGTCGGGGAATCCCCGCGCATGGCCGCCGCGCTGCGCGCCGCGGGCTCGCACGCCGAGACGCTCGTCGTGCCCGGCGAGGGCCACGACTTCACCCGCCCGGAGAACCGCGCGTTGCTCGCGCAGCGGCTCGCGGAGTTCGTCGTCACGCACCTGCCGGCGGGGTGATCGGCCGCATCCTCGATGCTGGCCCCCGCCGCCCGCGGCCGGCGCGATGTCACTGGCGGTTAGTGCCCCCCAGACAAAGCACTGACCGCCGCTGAAACTGCGCGTCGAGACTCGGCACGCGCCGGCCGGCCCCGTCAGGGGTCGGCGAAGCCCTCATGGGCGCCCACGCGGCGCCAACGGCAACGGTGCTCGCCGTCGACGGTCACGAGCTCGACGGTGACACGGCCGTCCCGCCCCGCGAACGACCAGGTCATCTCCAGGATGCCTGGGGCGCCGGGCAGCCTTCACCCGCAGCGACGTCGGCCCCGGTCGGTGGCCTCGCCTACGCTGCTGCGCATGTGCCGCAACATTCGACAGCTCCACAACTTCGAGCCCCCGGCCACCCGCTCCGAGATCGAGGCGGCGGCGACGCAGTTCGTCCGCAAGGTCGGCGGAGGCGCGCCGAGCAAGGCCAACGAGGCCGCCTACGCGACGGCGATCGCCGAGGTCAGCGCCACGGTGACGCGACTGCTGGAGGAGCTGGTGACCGCCGCCCCGCCCAAGGATCGGCAGGTCGAGGCGGCCAAGGCGCGCGCCCGGTCGGCGGCGCGGTTCCCGCGCCCGGCCTGACGTGGCCCAGCGTCGGGCCGCCCCGGCGCACTCGTCGGCCGGCGGCCTCGCCAGGCTGCAGCTGCCCGTGCGCCGCATCGAGCAGTCCGACCTGGCCCCGCCGCTCGACCCGGGCCAGTGGCCCGCGACGATCCCCGCGGTCGCCCAGCTGCTGCGCGAGGGCATCGACCTCGGCGCGGCC
>JBDIAP010000109.1:0-13087 GCA_039812485.1 Kineosphaera sp. | reverse complement strand
CTGCGCGCGATCGTCGGCGTCGAGCTGCGGATCACCCACGTCGAGGCCAAGGCCAAGCTCTCGCAGAACCGGCCCGCCGCCGACGTCGAAGGGGTCGTCGCCGACCTGAGGGCGCGCGGCGAGCACGCGGCCGCCGAGGCGGTGCGAGCGGCGGGCGAGATCCAGGCCCACGACGAGGGCCGGTCATCGTCGTGACCCACGTCGGGGCCTGGCGGGGCGGGGCGAATGCGCTGGTGGCCCGGCCCTCGGCGGGGGTGCTGATGGCGACTCGCAGGCGCGGTGCATCCGGTGAGACCCCGACGCGCCTCGTAGGCTGGGTCGGTGACCGACGAGACCGCGCGCGAGATCGAGGACTTCTGGACCGACGCCAAGATCCGCGCGGGTCTCAACCCCGCGAGCGCCTACACCGGGCCTAACGCACAGGATTCTGTGCGGCCTCCGGCATGGTCGTTCGGGGCCGATCCGCAGACCGCCGACGCACTGCTCGACCTCGTGCTGCGCGGGATCAAGACGGCGACCGCCGGCGCGCTGTGGGACTACGAGGCCGAGGACGAGCCGCTGCCGAGTTCCGGTGAGCTGGCGATCCTGCTCGACGGGCAGGGGCACCCGCACGCGCTGATCCGCACGGTCGACGTGCGGGTCGTGCCCTTCGACGAGGTCGACGCCGAGCACGCCCACCTCGAGGGTGAGGACGATCGGAGCCTGGCCTCGTGGCGCCGCATCCACGAGCGGTTCTTCATCGAGCACGCCTCGCACGAGCGGGGATTCAGCCCTGACATGCCGGTCGTGCTGGAGCGCTTCGAAGTGCTCGTGCCGACCGGGCTGCGCCCCGACAAGCCCCGCTTCTTCGGCCGGTAGAGATGCGCGCCGTCGTCTACGACGCCTGGGGCCGGCTCCCGGGCGTCCGCGACGTCCCCGCCCCGACCGCGCCGGACGGCGGGGTCGTGCTCGACGTCCGCGCGACCGGCGTGTGCCGCTCGGACTGGCACGCGTGGATGGGCCACGACCCCGTCGCGCTGCCGCACGTGCCGGGCCACGAGCTCGTCGGCACGATCGCGTCGGTCGGCGCCGGGGTGCGGCGGTGGCGCGTGGGGGAGCGGGTCACGGTGCCGTTCGTCTGCGGCTGCGGGGTGTGTGACGTCTGCCGTGGCGGCGACCCGCAGGTCTGCCCCGACCAGACCCAGCCGGGGTTCACGGGGTGGGGGTCGTTCGCCGAGCAGGTCGCGCTGCACGCCGCCGACGCCAACCTCGTCGCCGTCCCCGACGCGATCGGGGACGTCGAGGCCGCGGCGCTGGGGTGCCGGTTCGCCACCGCCTACCGGGCGGTGGTGGCGCACGGCCGCCTCGCGGCGGGGCAGTGGCTGGTCGTCGTCGGCGCCGGGGGAGTGGGCCTGTCGACGCTGCTGATCGGCACAGCGCTCGGTGCGCGCGTCGTGGCCGTCGACACGTCGGCCGCGGCGCTCGAGGCCGCCGCCGCGCTGGGTGCGGAGCACACACTCGTGTGTGCAGGCCGGGTGTCCCCGCAGGAGATCGCCGAGAGGGTCCGCGACCTCACCGGCGGCGGCGCGCACGTCGGCGTCGACGCCATCGGCCACCCCGACGCGGCGCTGACCAGCGTGCTCGCGCTGCGCCGCCGCGGCCGTCACGTGCAGGCCGGCCTGCTGCTCGGCCCGGCCTCCACCCCGGCGCTGCCCATGGACCGGGTCGTCGCCCACGAACTGTCGATCCACGGCACCCACGGGCTGGCCGCCGCCGACTACCCCGCGATGCTCGACCTCGTCGCGGAGCGCATCGACCTGTCCGCGCTCGTCGGCCGCGTCATCGGCCTCGACGAGGCCCCCGCGGCCCTGGCCGCGATGGGCGAGCCGGCCACCCGCCCAGGCATGACGGTCGTCGCAATCTGACCGGGCCGGTGGTCTGGGTCAGCTACCGCTCAGGGTCGACACCGCGGTGGCTGCGCCGATGAGGAACGGCCGGCCCTCCGGCATCGGGTCGTCGGTGGCGTCGCGGGAGTCCGTGCCGGGGCTGAAGGGGTGGGTGATGAGTCGGGCGCCGGCTTCGAGGCAGGCGAGCAGGGCGGCGCTGTGGTCGATGGCGTGGAACTCGCTGATCGCGCAGGCGGCGGCGCGGCCGAGGGCGACCTGGGTCAGTGAGAGGGTGCCCGAGCCCATGATCCGCAGGGTCGCGCTGTGCTCGATGCAGCGGTGGCGCAGGGTGTCGAGTCCGGGCCACCAGTGGTTGCCGTGTAGCTCGGCGAGGACGACGGCGCCGCTCAGCGTCGGCGCCGGGCCGGCGGGTGCGGCGACCGGCAGGCCGTCGATGCGGACGCCCCCGCCTGCGACCGCATCGATGACCTGTCCGGTGCCGTAGTCGGCGACGACCCCGACGACGGGGCGCTCCTCGTGCGCCAGGCACAAGGAGAAGGAGGAGAAGGCCAGCCCCGCGGCGAAGTTCGTCGTGCCGTCGACGGGGTCGCAGTGCCAGGTCCACGCCGATTCCGGCCCCGAGGCGCCCTGCTCCTCGCCGACGACGCGGTGCTCCGGGAAGGTCGCGGCGAGCACCGCCCGCACCCGCGTCTCGATCTCGCGGTCGATGTCGGTGACGAGGTCGGCGGCGCCGGACTTGGTCTCGACCGCTCGGGCCCCCGCACGCGAGCGGCGCAGCGCGAAGCCGGCGAGGTCGAGGGCGACCTCCCGTGCACGGGCCAGGTGCTCGGGGATCGCCGGCGGCGGTCCCGCCTGCAGGACTGCCGTGAGCAGGTCGACGCGGTTCGTCGTGATCGAGTCGACGCCCAGGTCGATGAGCAGGCGCATCGGGCCGGGGTCGTCGATGGTCCACACCGACTGCTTGAGGCCGAGCTCTCGGCAAAGCTCCAGGTCAGCAAGAGTGAGCTCGCTGCCGTCGCTGTTGAGGTAGTCGGGCCGCACCTGCTGCACCAGCTGGCGCAGGTCCGCGTGGTCGACTCCCTCGGTCGCGAGCCAGATCGAGGCGTCGGGGTCGAGTTGGCGCACCATGACCATCGCGAGGGTGTCGCCGCACCAGGCGATCTGCGCGCGGGCCGGATGGGCGGCGGTGACGGGATGGGCGCCGACCGCGATCACGGAATCCGTCACGTCCACGAGCAATCGCGCCCCGGTGCCGTCGACGAGGTCGAGCACCTCGGTCAGGAGCGGGATCCGGTCGCCGCCGCAGCGCAGCGCCGCCACCTGCTCCCACGTCTGGTCGCGCACCCCGGTCGGGTTGCCCCAGAGCCGGGCGGTCGTCGCGTCGTGGAGCACGATCGGCACGCCGTCGGCGGTGAGCCGCACGTCGATCTCGATCGTCGCGACCCCCGCCTCGAGGGCGGCGGCGACCGCCGGGAGGGTGTTCTCGACGTGGGTCCACGATTCGCCGCGGTGGGCGCAGATCTCGACCATCGCTCTACCTGCCTGCTCCCGTGCCGGAGCCGTCGAGGCGTCGCCCGTCGCGGAAGCGCATCGCCCGCTCCAGCCGGATCCCGACGCGCTGACCTGGGGTGACGTCGGGTCGCACCGCGACCGACCGGATCGCGTCATGGTCGCGGGTCGACCCGTCGAGGTCGATGACGACCTCGGCGAACGCCCCCCGCGGCACGACCCGGCGCACGACTCCGTCGAGATCGCCCTCCCCGGGCGCGACGCACGTCGTGTGCTCGGGCCGCACGCACGTGACGACGCCGTCGGCGTCGACGACCCGCCGATCCGCGACGACCCCGGCCAGCGTGTTGAGCTGCCCGACGAAGTTCGCGACGAAGCTGCTCGCGGGGGAGTCGTAGAGCTCGCCCGGAGCGCTGAACTGCTCGATCCGCCCCTCGTTCATCACCGCGACGCGATCCGACATCGACAGCGCCTCGTCCTGATCGTGCGTGACGAGCACGGTCGTGATCCCGAGGCGTTGCTGCAGCTCACGGATGTCCTCGCGGACCTTGACCCGCAGCTTCGCGTCGAGGTTGCTCAGCGGCTCGTCGAGGAGGAGCACGTGCGGCTCCTGCACGAGCGCCCGCGCGAGGGCCGCGCGCTGCTGCTCCCCGCCGGAGATCGTCGCCGGCCGGCTGGTGCGGTGGTGGGCGAGGTTGACGAGCTCGAGCACGCCCATGACGCGGGTCTCGATCTCCCCCTTCGACATCCGCCGCAGCTTCAGGGGATAGGCGACGTTCTTGAAGACGGTCATGTGCGGCCACAGTGCGTAGTTCTGGAAGACCATCGCGCTCGGGCGGCGGTCCGGGGGCAGCCGGATGACGTCGGCGCCGTCGATCTCGATCCGCCCGCCGTCGGCCTCGAGGAAGCCGGCGACCATCCGCAGCGTCGTCGTCTTGCCGCAGCCCGACGGCCCGAGCAGGCTGACGAGCTCGCCGGGCTGCACGTCGAGGTCGAGGTCGGCGACGACGACCTTGTCGCCGAAGACCTTGCGCAGCCCGCTGATCCGCAGGCCCTTGGGCGTGATCGCCTGCTCGATGACGGCGCTCATCGGATCTGGAACCCTTCGGCGAGGTGCCCGCCCATGACCTGCTTGCGCACGAGCAGCAGGAGCAGTACCGACGGCGCCGACAGCATGAGCGAGAAGACGGCGGCGACCTGCTTGGGGTAGTTGAGCACGAGGGAGTACATCTGCGTCGGCATCGTCATGTAGTCCGGAGCTCCGATGAGGTAGGTGCCCTGCGCCTCGTCGAAGCTCGCGAGGAAGGACATGATGGCGGCGACGAGGATGCCCGGCAGCGCGAGCGGCAGCGTCACGGTGAAGAACACGCGCAGCGGTCGGGCGCCGGCGTCACGCGCGGCCTCCTCGAGCGAGCGCGGCACGGCGGCGAAGGCCGCGGCGGGGATCCACGTCATGAAGACGACGGTGCCGATGATGTGGACGATGAGGATGCCGAGCACGGTCTGCATGAGGTTGAGCGCGTAGAAGAGCGAGGCCAACGTCGCGAAGAGGCCCATCTTCGGGAACGCGTTCGTCGCGAAGAGCCCGATGAGCATCGTTCGGCGCGCGAAGAAGTCATAGCGCGCGAAGGCGTAGGCGGCCGGCAGGCAGATGACCGCCGAGGCGAGCACGGTCAGGGGCGCGAACGTCAGCGAGTTCTGCACCGCGGCAGCGAGGTTGGGATCGTCGAGGACGACCTTCCACCAGCGCAGGGTGAGTCCGTCGGGGAGCAGGTTCGGGTAGGTCCAGTTCGTCACGAAGGCGTGCGCGCCGAGCCAGAGCAGCGGCCCGAAGACGAAGAGGCATAGCCCCGCGACGAAGACGCCCAACGCGGTCCGCGAGACCCACGACATCTACGTCACCGCCTTGGCGGCCGAGCGGAAGTTGGCCCACACGTAGAACGCCCCGATCGCCGAGGCGAGGGCGAAGACGACGAACGCCATGACGATCGACTGTTGCGGCTGGTTGAAGGCCTGGAAGTAGTTCGCGATGTCGACGCCGAGCATCGCCGGCGCGTTCGGGCCGGTGAGATAGGGGACGGTGAACGAGCCGAGCACGCCGATCGAGGTGAACGTCACCGCGATGATGATCGGCACCGCCGCGATCGGCAGGATGATCCCGACCGCCGTCCGCGCGAGCGAGGCGCCCGCGTCGCGCGCGGCGTCGATGAGCGCGTCGGGCACGGCCTGCACGCCCGAGGTCACCATGAGGACCGCGAACGGCAGTGAGGTCCAGACCGATCCGATGACGATCGCCGTCTGGGTGTAGGCCCACACCGGCCCCTCGATCCCGAGCTGGGCGAGGAGCGTCCGCACGAAACCGGTGCCGGAGTAGAACGTGAGGATCGCCCACGACCCGATGACGACGGGGATGAACATCGGCACGATCGACAGGACGGCGAGCGCCTTGGCGAGCGCCGAGTTCGAGAGCCGCTGGTAGAGGGCGATGCCGATCGCCAGCACCATGACGATCGCCGTCGAGACGACCGTGACCCCGATCGTCATGAGCAGGTCGCGCTGGAAGCGCGCGTTGGTGAGCACCTGCGTGTAGGCGCCGAGCGTGCCCCACCAGTGCGTCGCCTCGTGCTGGTGCTGGCCGATCGCGGCGGTCGTGGCGTTGAGGCCGCCGAAGTGACCGAGGCTGTAGAGCGCCGCGGTGACGATCGGCAACCCGACGAAGAAGAGGATGAGCAGGATCGGCGGCATCGCCATCGCGAAGCCCCGACCCCTCCTACCCATGGGCGCTGCCTCGTGTCGTCATCGCCCCGTCATCGCCCACAGGTCACTGACCGGGGACCTTCTGGTCCCACTGGTTGTTGAGGTCGTTGGCGACCTCGGAGTAGTACATCGGGCGCATCGTCTCGGGGTCGGTGCCCTCGAACTTCTTCTGGACCTCCGCCGGCAGGCTCTTCAGCGGCGCGACCGGCGTGCCGGCGATCTCCATCGCGATGTCGGCCTGCGCGGCGGGCGTGAGCACGTAGTCGAGGAGCTTGCGCGCCGCCTCCTTGTGCTGCGTCGT
Source organism: Kineosphaera sp. (assembly GCA_039812485.1). Lineage (GTDB taxonomy): Bacteria > Actinomycetota > Actinomycetes > Actinomycetales > Dermatophilaceae > Kineosphaera. Next base: position 6,634 of record JBDIAP010000109.1, on the reverse strand, counting down.
CTTCGCCACGCCGAGGTAGGAGGCGCCGCCGGTGAAGGAGGGGTCCGAGATCTGGGTGACGTTGACCGTCTGCGGGATCTGCCCGGTCGTCTTGCCGGTGACGAACATGTCCGACCACACCGGCGCCATGTCGATCTGCCCGGAGGAGAGCAGCTCGAGCACCTGGGAGTTGCCGTTGGGATAGACGCCCTTGCCGTACACGGAGGGGTTGAGGCTCTTCAGCACGGCGAAGCCCTTGTCCCACTGCGCCATCGCGCCCTTGTCGACGCTCGTGCGCAGCGTGTCGGAGGCCGCCTTGTCCATGTTCGCGTCGAGCACCGTGGCGGCGAACGACTGGCCGGAGCCGCCGGACTTCGGCGAGTTGTAGGCGAACTTGCCGGGGTGGGCCTTGATCCAGGCGAGGAGGTCGGCGAGCGTCTTGGGCGGCGCGTTGACGGTCTTGGTGTTGTAGGCGAGGAGCACCGAGCTCGCCCGATACGGGACGCCGAAGCCCTTGCCCGCCTCGACGAGCGTCGGACTGACGTCCTTGAGCGCGGGCAGGGTGCTGGCATTCTCGGCTTCGAGCAGGCCCGAATCGCCTGCTTGGGTCACGAATCCGGCGTCGATGACGTCGAAGCCGACGTCCTTGCCGCCCTGCACGGCCGCGGAGAGCTTGGCGAGGTTCTGGGCGTCGTGCTCGCCGTGGAGGTCGAAGTTCGTCCTCACCGTGATGTCCGGGTTGGCCTTGGTGAAGCCGGGGATGAGCTTCTTCTCCCAGAGATTCTGGATGTTCGTGTCGGCGCTGATGAGGACCGTGACCGACTGCGCGCCGGCTGCCCCGCCGGTGGCGCCGGCCTGCTGGCCCTGCACGTCGGAGGCCGACTTCGCGCAGCTCGCCAGGGCCGGCGCCGTCGTGAGCGCCAGCAGGATCGCCAGCGAGCGAGAAAAACGGGGGAGGGCCATGGCATTCGTCCGATCGTCGTCAGTGACCCGCTCGGCCGGTGATGCCCCGCGGCCGCGCGCGTGGATGGATCGCACACTACTCAAAAACGATCACGAACAACATACTTCCAGTCGTAAATGAATGTCAGTTGACGCCGACATGAACCTCCAGGCCCGCGCTGCGGGCGCTCTCGAGTGCCGTTGGCGGCGCTCCGGTGGAGGTGATGAGCCCGTGCAGCTCCGGCGTGCCGCAGACGCGGCTCGATCCACGGCCGGGGAACTTGGCGGCGTCCGCGACGACATAGGCGCGCGAGGCCGCCCGCAGCATCGCGCGTTTGACGGGCACCTCGAGGACTGTGGTGTCCATCACCTGAAGGCCGGCGGGGTCGGACGCGCGGATACCGCTCGTGGAGAGGAAGAGGATGTCGGCGTGGACCTGGCTCAGGGCCTGCTCGGTGAGGAAGCCGACCATCGAGTGGTAGTCGCGTCGCACGAGACCGCCGAGCACGGTCAGCTCCACCGCCGGGTCACCGGCGAGCACCTGCGCGGCGGGAAGGCTGCTGGTCAGTACGGTAATCGGGCGATTTCGCAGCGCCTGGGCGATGCGATGGGTGGTCGTGCCGATGTCGAGCAGCACGCTCTGCCCGTCGCGCACGAGGCCGGCCGCGACCCGGGCGATCGCCTCCTTGGCGTCGGCATTGACGCCCCGCACGGTGTCGAACGGCTCGTCGTGCTCCTCGATCGGCACCGCGCCGCCGTGCACCCGCCGCAGCAGGCCCGCGGCATCGAGGTCGGCGAGGTCGCGCCGGATCGTCGCGACGCTGGCGTCGACGGCGTCGGCGAGGGCGGTGACGCTCGACGTGCCTCGCGCGCGCAGCGCGTCGAGGATGAGGTGATGGCGCTGCTCCCTCAGCATCGGGGTCCCCGAGGAGCCTGGGCGCACGTCGACGTCATGCGGACATGCTAAACGCGCAGATTCGCTCACGACAGGGCTCCGCGTGGGTGGGTCCGAGGGCAGCGGTCACGCGATCGGCTCCCCGTTACAGTTGGCGCGTGCAGCGTTGGAGCGATGTCAGCCAGATCCCCGAGGACCTCGACGGCTCCGTCGTCACGCTCGGCAACTTCGACGGCGTCCACCGCGGCCACCGGGCGGTCCTCGCCGAGGTGTTGGCCCAGGCCAGCGAACGGTCGCTGACGTCGGTGGCGCTGACGTTCGACCCGCATCCGCTCGCGGTGCTGTATCCCGAGCGCGCCCCGCACCTCATCACCTCTCTCGACCACCGCTTGGCGCTGCTGCGCGACTCGGGGGTCGACGCGGTGCTCGTCATGGAGTTCACTCAGCAGTTCGCCCAGCTGACCCCGCACGACTTCGTCGAGCAGGTCTTCGTCGACGCGCTGGGGGCCAAGGTCGTCGTCGTCGGGCGCGACACCCGCTTCGGGGTGCGCAACTCCGGAGACGTCGCGACCCTGCTCGAGCTGGGCGAGAAGTTCGGCTTCGAGGTCGTCACCGTCGGTGACGTCGGGGCCGACGGTCAGCACTCCCGGTGGTCCTCGACCCAGGTGCGCGAGCTGCTCGCCGACGGCGACGTCACCGGGGCTGCCGCCGTGCTCGGGCGCCCCCACCGCGTCACCGGGGTCGTCGTGCACGGTGACCACCGGGGCCGCGAACTCGGCTATCCCACCGCCAATCTCGAGCAGGCCTGCGCTGGGCTCGTGCCCGCCGACGGCGTCTATGCCGGGTGGCTACTGCTGCCCGACCTGCCCCCCGGCACCCCCGACGCGACGCTGCCGGCGGCGATCTCGATCGGCACGAACCCGACCTTCGACGGGCAGGAGCGGCGCGTCGAGGCCTACGTGCTCGACCGCACGGACCTCGACCTCTACGGGCAGAGCGTGACGCTGGAGTTCGTGCAGCGGCTCCGGCCGACACTGAAGTTCGAGTCCATCGACGAGCTGCTCACGACGATGGCCAAGGACGTCGACGACTGCCGGCGCATCCTGTCGACGATCGTGCCCGTCGCCGGCGCCTGAGGGCGGGCTCGGAGCCTCGCGAGCGGACACGATCGCCGCTCCGCGTTGAGCCGGAGGCCCTAACGTCGTACATCAACCCCTGGTTGAGGTCGACGCTGCGACAGTGACCTGCGGTTTCGTGCCCGAACCATCGTTGAACCAGCGGTTGATGTACGACGTTGGAGCCTCATCAGCTGCCTCGAGCGCCTCCGCTGGCGCGGCGGAGGGGTGCGCCGGCAGGCCGCGCGGCAGATGTGAAGCAGGTGTGAGGACTGCGTCCGGGTCTTGTGAGGTCGTGCCCCGAATCTTGAGTCATCGGGCACACCGCACGACAGACCTGAAAGGCAACGACCATGAACGGCACCACCATCCGCGCAGGCCTCGCGCTCGCCGGCACCGCAGCAGTCCTCGGCACCGCCGCCCTTACCGCGGGCGGTGTCGCGCAGGCCTCCCCGCAGCAGGCGTCCACCGCCTCGACGACCACCGCCTCGACGTCCACGACCAAGGGGGGCGGGCACGGCGACAGCGACCGCGCTGCCCGCGGCCGCGCTGGCGTCACCTACCTCGTCGAGTGCGTCGACGACAACCGCGTCCGCAAGCCGCGCACCTTCACGCTGGCCTGCGCCGACGCAGGCCAGCGCCTCGAGAAGCTCACGTGGAAGCGCTGGGGCTATCAGCAGGCCTTCGCCACGGGCATCGTGCGCGAGAACGTCAGCACGCCGATGTCCAAGGGCGACAAGTGGATCAGCTACAAGGTGGCCGTCAAGGCGACCAACCTCGTCGACGGCGAGGCCTCGGCCACCTACAACAAGCTCATCGTGCGGGTCGTCGGCAAGAAGCCGGCCGGCGTCGATCGCGTGCAGGTCTTCGACCTCCCGGGCAACACGCCCACCCGGCACGTGAAGAAGCACACCAACCCCGCCCCGATCCACCACACCACGGGCTGGTCCGACGGTCACGAGGGCATGAGCGACGACCCGATCGTGCACGACTCGACGTGGAACGACGGTCACGCGGGCATGAGTGACGACCCGATCGTGCACGACTCGACGTGGAACGACGGTCACGCGGGCATGGACAAGTGATGCGCGGACCTGCCGCACGTCGGTAGGGTCCTACGGCGGGGTCGCGGCGAATCAGGGGCGCCGCGGCCCCGTCTTCGTGCGGAGTCGCCCGCCCGCGTCGATTGGGGCCAGAGCTCAGGCTCGCCTACCCTGGCACGCATGTCTGGACAGTCCCGATTCGCTGACCTCGAGCCGCTGCTCGAGCGGGTGAGCAAGCCGATCCAATACGTCGGCGGCGAGCTGAACTCCCAGGTCAAGGACTGGGAGTGCGGCGGGCCCGACACGGTGCGCTGGGCGCTGATGTATCCCGACGCCTACGAGGTCGGGCTGCCCAACCAGGGCGTCATGATCCTCTACGAAGTGCTCAACGAGCGCGGCGACGCCCTGGCCGAGCGCACGTATGCCGTGTGGCCCGACCTCGAGGCACTCATGCGGGAGCACGGCGTGCCGCAGCTCACGGTCGACGGGCACCGGGCGGTGCGCGACTTCGACGTCTTCGGATTGAGCTTCCCGACCGAGCTCAACTACACGAACATGCTCACCGCCCTCGACCTCGCGGGCATCCCGCTGCACGCCGGCGAACGGGGGGAGGACGACCCGATCGTCCTCATCGGCGGTCACGCGAGCTTCAATCCCGAGCCGGTCGCCGACTTCGTCGACGCCGTCGTCGTCGGCGACGGCGAGGAGGCGGTGCTCGCGATCACAGACATCATCCGCGACTTCAAGGCCGCAGGCCGGCCCGGCGGGCGGCACGAGCTGCTGCTGCGCCTGGCCCGCGCCGGCGGGGTATACGTGCCGGCGTTCTACACGGTCGAGTACGGCGACGAGGGCTTCATCGCAGGCATCCGGGTGCGCGACGACCTGCTCGACGAGGGCGTGCCGGAGACCGTCGCGAAGCACACGGTCATGGACCTCGACGCGTGGCCCTACCCCAAGCAGCCACTCGTCCCGCTCGCCGAGAGTGTCCACGAGCGGATGAGCGTCGAGATCTTCCGCGGCTGCACGCGAGGCTGCCGGTTCTGCCAGGCCGGCATGATCACGCGGCCGGTGCGCGAGCGCTCGATCACGGGCATCGGGGAGATGGTCGAGCGCGGGCTGGCCGCGACCGGCTACGAGGAGGTCGGGTTGCTGAGCCTCAGCAGCGCCGATCATTCCGAGATCGCGGACATCACCAAGGGGCTCGCCGACCGCTACGACGGCACCCAGACGGGCCTGAGCCTGCCGAGCACCCGCGTCGACGCGTTCAACATCGACCTGGCCAACGAGCTGACCCGCAACGGGCGGCGTTCGGGGCTCACGTTCGCGCCCGAGGGCGGCAGCGAGCGGATCCGGCGGGTCATCAACAAGATGGTCAGCGAGGACGACCTCATTCGCACCGTCGCCGCGGCCTACGAGGCCGGCTGGCGGCAGGTCAAGCTCTACTTCATGTGCGGGCTGCCGACGGAGACCGACGAGGACGTGCTGCAGATCGCTGACCTCGCCAAGAAGGTCATCGAGACCGGACGGCAGATCAGCGGCCGGCGCGACATCCGGTGCACGGTGTCGATCGGCGGGTTCGTGCCCAAGCCGCACACGCCGTTCCAGTGGGCGAGTCAGCTGTCGGCGACCGGGACCGACGCGCGGCTGCGCAAGCTGCGCGACGCGATCCGCTCCGACCGGCGCTACGGCTCGGCCATCGGATTCCGTTACCACGACGGGGAGCCCGGCATCGTCGAAGGCCTGCTGTCCCGCGGCGACCGCCGCGTCGGCAAGGTCATCGAGTCGGTATGGCGCGACGGCGGCCGCTTCGACGGGTGGAGCGAGCATTTCTCCTACGAGCGGTGGATGCGGTGCGCCGACGAGGCCCTGGCCGGCACGGGCATCGACGTCGACTGGTACACGACCCGCGAGCGCTTCGAGGACGAGATCCTGCCCTGGGACCACCTCGACTCGGGCCTGGACAAGGCGTGGCTGTGGGACGACTGGCAGGACGCGCTGGACGAGCGCGAGCAGGACGACTGCCGCTGGACCCCGTGCTTCGACTGCGGCGTCTGCCCCCAGATGGGCACCGACATCGAGATCGGCCCGACGGGCAAGACACTGCTGCCGCTGACCGTGCTCGGCTCCGGGCGGGAGGCCATGCTCGAGCGCGGCTGACACGAGCCCCGTCGCCAGACTGTCGCGCCTTCGACGCGAAGCAGATTCGTCACGTCCTGCGTCAACTACCGTCCCCTCGCCCTCGCCCTCGCCCTCGCCCTCGTCACCGTCACTGGCGCCTCCGCCGGGATCGGTCTGGAGATCGTCCAGCAGTTGGCCGCCCGCGGCCACGACATCGTGGGCGTTCCGTCCAGTGACAAGGACGAGTGAGTCCCGGGCTCATCGACGACGGTGCACCCCGGCGCGCGCCGATCTGCGCACCTGGGAGTGCGTGGATCAGGCCTGGGCAGCGGCCGAGGCGCTCGGGCCCCCGGTGGCGGTCGCGGCGCTCAAGCGGGGCGCAGCCCCGGGGGCGTTCGTCGACATCGACATCGGGGACGAGCTCGAGCTCATCGCGCTCACCATCCCCTCACCGGTGCCGCTGGCCCGGACCTCCTCCGCGAGGGCCTCGTCCGCGAGGGCCTTCTACGCGAGGCCTTCTACGCGAGGCCTTCTACGCGAGG
>JBDIAP010000108.1:0-13249 GCA_039812485.1 Kineosphaera sp. | reverse complement strand
TCAGGAATACAACCAGGGTGAGAATCGCCCGTGACGAGCGCGAGGGTCAGCAATGAGCACTATTGAGACCAGGTTGGGCGCGGTCGAGGTGCGCCACAAGAAGCCGGGCATCGGTTCGCATCTGCTCGGGCTGGCGGCCTGGGTCGTCGGCCTCGTCTTCGTCTTTCCTTTCCTGTGGATGGTGCTGACGTCCTTCCACCGGGAGAGCGACGCGGCGACCAACCCGCCGTCGTTCTTCGCCCCGCTCGTGCTCGATGGCTACCAGCAGTTCTTCGGCTCCAACCCGTGGCCGTCGCTGGCGAACTCGTTGACGGCGAGCGTCATCTCGACGATCTTCGTCATCCTGCTCGCGTTCCCGGCCGCCTACGCGTTGAGCATCCGCCCGGTGAAGAAGTGGAGCGACGTGCTCTTCTTCTTCCTGTCGACGAAGTTCATGCCGATCGTGGCCGCGCTGCTGCCGCTCTATCTCTTCGCCCAGAAGGTGCAGTTGCTCGACAACATCTGGTTGCTCATCATCTTCTACACGGCGATGAACATGCCGATCGCGGTCTGGATGCTGCGCAGCTTCCTCGCCGAGGTGCCGGTGGAGATGCTCGAGGCGGCCGAGGTCGACGGTGCCGGTCTCGTGCGCACGCTGCGCGAGGTCATCGCGCCGGTCGTCATGCCGGGCCTGGCCGCAGCCGCCCTCATCTGCTTCATCTTCAGCTGGAACGAACTGCTCTTCGCCCGCGTGCTCACCGGTACGGTGGCTCAGACGGCGCCGGTCTTCCTCACCGGGTTCGTCACCAGCCAGGGCTTGTTTCTCGCGAAGGTGTGTGCGGCCTCCCTCGTCGTGTCGCTGCCCGTGCTCATCGCCGGGTTCGCCGCGCAGGACAAGCTCGTCCAGGGTCTGTCGATGGGAGCTGTGCGCTGATGCCCGAAGAAGCCGTCCAACTGTCCGAAGCCAACCTGGCGCAGATCGGTGCCGCGGGCCGGGTCGAGGTGCCGGCCTACGACCGCTCGCAGGTCACGACGGGCATCGTGCACGTCGGCGTGGGCGGCTTCTTCCGCGCTCACCAGGCGATGTATCTCGATCGGCTCATGAACGACGGCGAGGCGCTCGACTACGGCATCTGTGGGATCGCCGCGCTGCCGCACGATCGGCGCATCTACGAGGCGATGACGGGGCAGGACTGCCTCTACACGCTCGTGCTCAAGCATCCGGACGGGCGCCGCGAGGCGCGCGTCATCGGGTCGATGACGTCGATGATCTTTGCCCCGGACGACCCGCAGGCCGTGGTCGACGTCATGGCCGACCCGGCCACGAAGATCGTCGCGCTGACGATCACCGAGGGCGGCTATCTCATCGACCAGGTGACCGGCGAGTTCCGGGCCGATCACCCGAGCATCCAGGCGGATCTGGAGCCGGGGGCCACGCCGAGCACGACGTTCGGCTTCATCGTGGCGGCGCTCGCCCGGCGGCGTGCGGCCGGCGTGGCGCCGTTCACCGTGCAGTCCAGCGACAACCTGCCCGGCAACGGTGACGTCGCCCAGCGGACCATCACGGCGTTCGCGCGGCTCATCGACTCCGACCTGGCCGACTGGATCGTCGAGCACGTCGCATTCCCCAACGCGATGGTCGACCGGATCACGCCGGTCACGACGGACGAGGACCGGGAGCTCGTCGCGACGGAGTTCGGTGTCATCGACGCGTGGCCGGTCGTGTGCGAGCCGTTCACCCAGTGGGTCATCGAGGACCACTTCCCGGCCGGCCGGCCGGCGTGGGAGAACGCGGGCGCGCAGCTCGTGCAGGACGTCATCCCCTACGAGCTCATGAAGCTGCGGCTGCTCAACGCGAGCCATCAGGCGCTGTGCTACCTGGGCTACCTCGTCGGCTATCGCTACGCCCACGAGGTGTGCTCCGACCAGCTCTTCCGCGATTTCCTGCTGCGCTACATGGAGCGGGAGGGCAGCCCGACGCTCCCGCCTGTGCCCGGAGTCGATCTCGACGCCTACCGGCACGAGCTCATCGACCGGTTCGCCAATCCGGCCGTGCGCGATCATCTGGCGCGCCTGTGCATGGAGTCCTCCGACCGCATCCCCAAGTGGCTCGTGCCGGTCATCAAGGAGAACCTCGCCGCCCACGGCGAGGTCGACGCCTCCGCGCTCGTCGTCGCCTCGTGGGTGCGCTATGCCGAGGGTGTCGACGAGCAGGGCGAGCCGATCGAGGTGCGCGACAACGACCTCGAGCGCATCCTCGCGGCGGCCCAGCAGAGCAAGGACGACCCGGTCGCGTTCCTGCAGATGCGCGACTACTTCGGTGACCTGTCGACAGACCGGCGCTTCACGAGCGTGTATGCCGCACACCTGGCCTCGCTGCGCGAGCGCGGCGCGCGGGCCACGCTCGAGACCTTCATGGGCGCCTGACGCGCCCGCCCCACGACGAGCCTCGGGGACAGCCCGAGGAAGGAACGACATGACCGCACAGACCATGGCCGGCGTCCGCCTGCCCGGCGACAGCACCGTCGAGCACGTCACCGTGCCCGTGCCCGTGCCCGGGCCGGGTCAGGTGCTGCTGAAGACCAAGGCGAGCTCGATCTGCGGCAGCGACATCCGCGCGATCTACCGCGAGCACCTCGGGCACGGCGCGGAGGCCTATCAGGGTGTCATCGCGGGTCACGAGCCGTGCGGGCAGGTCGTCGCCCTCGGTCCTGGGACCCGGCGGCTCGCCGTCGGCGACCGGGTCGTGCTCTATCACATCGCCGGGTGCGGCATGTGCGACGAGTGCCGGCGCGGCTACCAGGTGGCCTGTCACTCGCCGTTCCGCGCCGCGCACGGCTGGCAGCGCGACGGCGGGCACGCCGACTACGTGCTCGCAGAGGAGGCCACCTGCGTGCTGCTGCCCGAGCCGCTGACGTATGTCGACGGGGCGCTCGTCTCGTGCGGGTTCGGCACCGCCTACGAGGGGCTGCTCAAGGCCGGTGTCGGGGGTCGCGATCGGCTGCTCGTCACCGGGCTCGGGCCGGTGGGACTCGCGACGGCGATGCTCGGGCGGGCCCTCGGCGCGTCGTTCGTCGTGGGGTCGGACGTCAACGCGCAGCGGCGCGAGGCGGCGCTCTCCCTCGGGCTCGTCGACGTGGCGGTCGGGCCGGACGAGCTCGACGCGGCCGTGGCGTCGGCCACGGCCGGGGCCGGCTGCGAGGTCGCCATCGACTGCTCCGGCAACGCCGCGGCCAGGGAGGCGGCGCTACGCAACACGCGGGCCTGGGGGCGGTGCGTCTTCGTCGGTGAGGGCGGTACGGTGAGCTTCGCCGTGTCGGACCTGCTCATCCACAAGCAGATCACCCTCTTCGGGTCGTGGGTGACGTCGGTGCTGCACATGGAGGACCTGCTCGAGCAGCTCGTGCGGTGGCAGCTGCATCCCGAGGTCGTCGTCACCCACCGGCTGCCGTTGGCTCAGGCCGCGCACGCCTACGCACTGGCGGATCGCGGCGAGGGTGGCAAGATCTGCATCGTCTTCGACGAGTAGGCCGCGCTCGTCCCCGCTACGAGGAGGTAGCTCGTGTCCCAGACGCTCGTCGCCGGAGTCGATTCCAGCACGCAGTCGACGAAGATCGTCGTCTGCGACGCCGCAACCGGTCGCGTCGTGCGGGAGGGCCGTGCGGGCCATCCCGACGCGACGGCCGTCAATCCCGCCTTCTGGTGGGAGGCCTTCGAGGAGGCGAGCGCCGGCGGGCTGCTCGACGGCGTCGAGGCCATCGCCGTCGGCGGGCAGCAGCACGGCATGGTCGCGATGGACTCGGACGGGAACGTGCTGCACGACGCGTTGTTGTGGAACGACACACGGTCGGCGCCGCAGACCCGCGACCTCATCGCCGAACTCGGCGGTCCGCAGGCGTGGGTCGATGCGGTCGGGGTCGTGCCGGGGGCATCGTTCACGCTCACCAAGCTGCGCTGGCTGCGCGACAACGAGTCGGCGCTGTCGGTGTGCGTCGAGGATGTCGTGCTGCCGCACGACTGGCTGACCGGACGCATCCTCGCAGACGGCGGCGCCCGGCCGGAGGAGTGGGTGACCGATCGCGGGGACGCGTCGGGGACTCTCTACTTCAGCGCGCGGACCGGCGAATATCGCCCAGATCTGTTGGAGATGGGGCTGGGGCACGAGTGCGGGGTTCCGCGCGTCGCCGCCCCCGGTGAGGCCGTGGGTCGGACCTCGTCGGGCCTGGTCGTCGGGCCGGGGACCGGCGACAACATGGGCGCCGCGCTCGGGCTGGGGCTCGAGGCGGGGCAGGCCGTCGTCTCGCTCGGCACGAGCGGCACGGTCTTCGCGGTGAGCGACACGCCGCCGGCCGATCCGTCGGGGGCGATCGCGGGGTTCGCCGACGCGACCGGGCGGCACCTGCCGCTCATGTGCACGCTCAACGCGGCCCGCGTGCTCGTCGCCGGGGCAGCGATGCTCGGGGTCGACGTCGCCGAACTGAGCCGCCTGGCGCTCGCCGCCCCGCCGGGGGCGGGCGGCCTGAGCCTGTTGCCGTATCTCGACGGGGAGCGCACCCCCGCTCTGCCGGAGGCGACCGGCACGCTCGGCGGCCTCACCCGCACGAACGCCACCCCGGAAAACCTCGCGCGCGCCGCCGTCGAGGGCATGCTGTGCAACCTCGCCGACGGTGTCGACGCGCTGCGGGATCAGGGCTCGCCGGTCGAGCGCGTGCTGCTCATCGGCGGCGCCGCCAACTCGCCCGCCGTGCGCGCCGTGGCCGCCGACCTCTTCGGGGTGCCGGTCGCCGTGCCCGAGCCCGGGGAGTATGTCGGGATCGGTGCCGCGCGGCAGGCCGCATGGGCGCTGTCGGGGGCCGACGCGCCGCCGGTCTGGGACCTGCGGATCGCGGCCGAGACCGAGCCGGACAACGTCGATGCGTCGCGGGCCCTGCGGGAGCGGTACGCGGCGTTGCGCGTGGCGCTGCACGGGTGAGGCCTTCCCCGCGTCGCCCGGGGCGACCTGGGGAATGCCTGCCGCGAGGGTCCTGTTGCCGCCGATGACCCGGCGACGAAAGAGGTTCACCCATGTCCGACATCCTGCTCATCGGCGGCCACGGCAAGGTGGCCCTGCGACTCGCACCGCTGCTCGTGGCGCGCGGCGACACGGTGACGTCCGTCATCCGCAACCCCGACCAGGTGGCCGACGTCGAGGCGACTGGCGCGACGGCGCTCGTCCTCGACATCGAGCACGCCGACGTCGAGGCGCTCGCGGGCGCGGTCCGCGGCCGGGACGCCGTCGTGTGGAGCGCCGGCGCCGGCGGCGGCAGCCCGCGTCGCACGTACGGCGTCGACCGCGACGCCGCGATCCGCTCGATGGAGGCCGCGCAGGGAGCCGGCGTGTCGCGCCACGTCATGGTGTCCTACCACGGCGCGGGGCCGGATCACGGTGTGCCGGAAGACAACCCGTTCTACGCCTACGCGCAGGCCAAGGCTGCGGCCGACGCGCATCTGCGCGCGTCCGGTCTCGACTGGACCGTGCTCGGCCCCGGCACCCTGACCCTGGACGAGCCGACGGGCCGCATCGACGTAGGGCGCTTCGAGGACGGCGCGCCGGTGTCCCGCGGCAACGTGGCGCTGGTCGTCGCGGCGGCCCTGGCCGACTCCGGCACCATCGGCCGGACCATCGAGTTCCGCGACGGCGACACCCCGATCGCGGAGGCGATCCAGGCCTGATCGCGCAGGTCAGCTCGCGGACGGGAGCCGCACGCACCGGTCGAGCAGCTGCTCGACGATCGGCGCGAGCGGGCTCCCGTCGCGCGTGTCGGGGTCCGTAGCCGCCGACCGCCAGAGGCCGCCGTGCACCGGACCCGGCTGGACGAGCGTGCTGCGGGGCGCGGCCAACCAGCCGAAGAGCGCGCCGCGACGACGCGCCCGGGCCATGCCGGCGGCGCCCCCGGTGCGGGACATGCGCTCCAGGTGCTCCAAGGCATCGCGCAGCGCATCGACATCGGCGCCCGGGTCGAGAGCGCGCACGCGGTCGGCGTCGAGCTGCCAGCCCATCGCGAGCTCGTCGAGCGCCTCGGCGTAGAGCACGACGCCGACGTTGACGAACTCCTCGCGTTCGGGGCGGGGCACGGCGCGCAGCACGAAGTACTGGTAGGGGATCGGCTCGCTCATCGCGCACCCCCGGTCGTGCGGCTCGGACCGGGGGAGCCCTGCGGCGCGCCGGGCAGCCACGCGGCGGGCGTGTCGAGCCGCGCGCGCAGGTGCTCGACGTAGGCGGCGCGGATCGCCTCGGCGTCGGTGAGCTGCTCGGTCGGCTCCAGCCACGCGTCCGGAACGAGGTCGACCACACGCTTCAGTGTGCGGTCAGTGAGGGCCGCGGCGAATTCCTCGTGCCGCCCCGGCAGGCCGCTCGCCAGGTCACGCAGCACGTGCCGGTCGGCGTCGAAGCGCTGCGCCGCGAAGCGTTGCGGGTTCGGTGCGCGAGACGGCCAGCCGTGGTGGAAGTAGAGCGCAGCGCCGTGGTCGATGAGCCACGGGGCGCGGTGCCACAGCAGCAGATTCGGGTTGTCCCACGTGCGGTCGACGTTGGCGGTCAGCGCGTCGAGCCACAGGATCGCGTCGGCCTGCTCGGCCGGCACCGGGCGGGAGCCGTCGTAACCGAACGCGCCCGGCAGGTAGTCGACGCCGAGGTTGAGCCCGGGGGAGGCGTTGAGCAGGTCCTGCACCTCCTCGTCGGCCTCGTACTTGGCGATCGGCGCCGGCAGCTCGATCGTCACGAGGTCCGGCACGGCCAGACCGAGCGCCCGCGCGAGCTCGCCGACGACGACCTCGGCGACGAGGACCTTGCGGCCCTGACCGGCGCCGGCGAACTTCACGACATACATGCCGAGGTCGTCGGCCTCGACCAGCCCGGGCAGCGAGCCGCCCTCCCGGAAGGGGGACACGTAGCGCGTGCCCGTCACGTGCCGCAACGCCGGCAGGCCGGTGAGGGCATGGGAGTCGCCCGGCGTGGCGTCGGCCGGGGGCGGGGCCTGCGATCGGGTCGGGTCGTGGGGCGCGCTCACGGCCGCCACACTATGCGAGCGCGGCTACGCTTCCCCTCCATGGAGCCCGTCTACACGCCCGTCATCGGGTTCGCGCGCACGCTGTTCGCCCTGGAGGGGCTGCGATTCACGGTCACCGGCGCCGAGCACATCCCGCGCGAAGGTGGCGGGGTCGTCGTCATGAACCACCTGTCCTACCTCGACTTCGCCTACGCCGGGCTCGCCGCGCGCCCCAGCAAGCGGGTCATCCGCTTCATGTGCAAGGACACGATCTTCGACCACCCGGTCGCCGGGCCGCTCATGCGCGGCATGAAGCACATCCCCGTGGATCGCGACAATGGGGGCGCCTCGTTCCGCGCCGCGCTGACCGCGCTCAAGGCGGGTGAGCTCGTCGGCATCTTCCCCGAAGCGACGATCTCGCGGTCGTTCGAGCTCAAGGAGTTCAAGTCCGGCGCGATCCGCATGGCTCAGGCGGCGCGGGTGCCGATCCTGCCCGTCGTGCTGTGGGGCTCCCAGCGCGTCTGGACCAAGGGCCACCCCAAGCACCTGGGCCGCACGAACACCCCGATCACGCTGAGTGTCGGCGAGCCGATCACCGTCGACCGCAAGGACAAGCCCGAGGCCGTCGAGGCGCTGCTGCGGATGCGGATGCAGGCGCTGCTCGACGCGGCCCAGGCGGCCTACCCGCCGCTGAGCGGAGGCGACCTCATCTACCAGCCCGCGCGGCTCGGCGGGGCTGCCCCGACGCGCGAGGAGGCGGCGCGCATGGAGGCCGCCGACGTCGCCGCGCGGCGGGCCGCGAAGGGGCTTCTCTAAGGCCGACCCCGAGGTTCGCGAACGTCATGATCCTCCGACCTGGTCCCTGAACGGTTCGCACATCGAAGCTGGCTGGCAGGGCCGGTGATTCGGCGCCCATTTTACGGAAGGGCTCGAGAACTGGCAGCCCAGGCAGCGGCGTTGGCCGGGTTGGTCGACGTCAACGCTGCGCTCGCGAGGAAAAGGACAGGGATGGCAGCGAAGATGTCCTTGCGAGAACTCGTCCTCATGAACCCATGAACCGATGAACCGATGAACCCGCGGCCCGCTGACCTGCGCGGCCTGGGGTGCAGGAGCTCGGGTCGCGAACCTTGTCGGTGCTCGCCCCTAGGGTCGGGACCGTGACGATCTCACCGAGCTCCGCGGCCGAGCTGACCCTGTCCGAGCGCGACCACGGCGTCGCCGCCCGCGTGCTGAGCGCCCTCGCCGGGCCCGACGCGCGGCTGCGCGCCGATCAGGAGCGGGCGGTCGCCGCGCTCGTGCAGCCCGGGGCGCGGGTGCTCGTCGTGCAGGCCACGGGGTGGGGCAAGTCGGCCGTCTACTGGGTGGCGACGGCGCTGCACCGGGCCCGCGGGCGGGGGCCGACGCTCGTCGTGTCGCCGCTGCTCGCGCTCATGCGCGACCAGGTCGCGGCGGCCCAGCGGGCCGGGCTGCGGGCAGTCACGGTCAACTCGGGCAACGTCGACCAGTGGTCGGCGATCGAGGAGTCGCTGCGGGCCGACGAGGTCGACGTGCTCCTCGTCTCGCCGGAGCGGCTCGCCAATCCCGGCTTCGGGCGGCGGGTGCTCGACCATCTCGCCGGGCGGCTCGGGCTGCTCGTCGTCGACGAGGCGCACGCGGTCTCCGACTGGGGGCACGACTTCCGGCCCGACTATCGGCGGGTGGCCGACGTGCTGCGCGAGCTCAACCCCGACACGCCCGTGCTGGCGACGACTGCGACCGCCAACGCGCGGGTCACCGCCGACGTGGCGACGCAGTTGGGGGAGGCGACACTCGTGCTACGAGGGCCGTTGTCGCGGGCCTCGCTGCAGCTCGCGGTCCTGCCGGCGATGGCGCCGCTGGAGCGGTACGCCTGGGTCGCCGAGCACCTGCCGACCCTGCCGGGGTCGGGCATCGTCTACGTGCTGACGGTCGCCGACACCGCGCGGCTCGTCGACGCGATCCGGGCCGTGCACGGACCCGACTACCCGGTCGCCGGCTACTCCGGGGGCTTGCCGGTCGAGGAGCGGGAGCGCCTCGAGGACGCCCTGCGCGACAACCGCATCAAGGCACTCGTCGCGACCTCGGCGCTCGGCATGGGATACGACAAGCCCGACCTGGGGTTCGTCGTGCACGTCGGGGCGCCCCCGTCGCCGGTCGCCTACTACCAGCAGGTCGGTCGCGCCGGGCGCGGCATCGACCACGCCGCGGTCGGCGTGCTGCCCTCGGGGGCCGACACCGGGGTGTGGGACTACTACGCGACGTCGACGCTGCCCGACCCGCGGCAGTGCGAGCAGATCCTCGGCGCGCTCGCGGCCCAGCCCGAGCCTCAGTCGGTCGTCGCGCTCGAGGCGAGCACGGGCATCCGGCGGGGGCGCGTCGAGCTCATGCTCAAGCAGCTGGCCGTCGAGCGCGCCGTCTCCCGAGAGGTCGACGGATGGGTCGCCACCGGCCGGCCGTGGCGCTACGACGCCGCGCACTACGACGGCATCCTCGCCGGTCGGCGCCGCGAGGCGGCGATCATGACCGACTACCTCGCGGGCAGCCGATGCCTCATGGAGCTGCTCGCGATGTCGCTCGACGACCCCGACGCCGGGCCGTGCGGTCGCTGCTCGGTGTGCACCGGGGCGCTACCCGACGGCTGGTCGACGGCACCGTCACAGGCGGTCGTCGCCACCGTCGCCCAGGTGTTGCGCGCGCAACACCAGGTGCTCGAGCCGCGCAAGATGTGGCCCGGCGGGGCGAGTGGGTTGCGCGGGCGGATCACCGCCGGCGAGCTCGCCTCTCCCGGGCGCGTGCTCGTGCACACGGACGCCCCGGAGTGGGCCGCCGCGCGCGCCGGCTGCCTCACCCTCGACGCGCCACCGCCACCGGAACTCACCGAGGCCGCCGTCCGCGCGCTGGTGTCGTGGCGCGGGCAGTGGAGCGAACGCCCGGGGGTCGTCGTCGCGCTCGCCCCCACCGGGCTCACCCAGGTCGCCACCGGGGTCGCCGCTCACCTGGCCGCCGTCGGGCACCTCCCGTATGTCGCCTGGCCGCTCCCGGCGGCCGCCGCGAGCCTGGAGTCGGACCGGGAGGCCGCGGGCGCCGCCCAAGTGCAGCGCTGGTCGGAGCTGCTGACCGTGCCCGAGTCCGTCGGCGCGGCCACCGCGGGACGCGTCGTGCTGCTCGTCGTCGACGCGAGCAGCTCGACGTGGTCGATCACCGTCGCCGCGCGGCAGCTGCGCCGCACCGGCGCGACCGACGTCCTGCCGCTGCTCATCCACCGCCGCCCGTGATCGCGACCGCTGCACCCCTGTTGACCGAGCCTGCGCGCCCGCCGTGAGATGGCCCACGAACGTGGGGGACGTTTGTCCTGACGCGGCCCGCAGCGCAGAAATGTGACCCCTTGGTTAGGACAGCCTTGGCTATGAAGGTCTACGCTGACGTCATGAGCATCGGCCTCCTGCACGACACCCCCGCCCGTGCCGACGTCACCTGCGTGACGGTCGGTCTGGAGGGGCACACCCGCGGGCGGCTCGCGGAGCTCGGCCTGCGACCCGGCGCGCGGCTGCGGGTGCTGTCCCGCACGAGCGGCGGCGGCCGCATCGTCGACGTCGGCGGGGTCCGCGTGGCGCTCGACGCCGTGGCCGCACGAGCGATCCGCGTCGACGACGCGCTGGCGCTCGCCCCCGCCCTGCGCACTCCGGCCCCCCGCACTGCGTCCGCGGCCCTGCGCGGTTCCGACACGGCGGCGGGGCTCCTCCCGATCCCGGCGTGATCCCGGCGACCGACCGGCCGAACGGCTCGACGCGCCCGCACGGCGGGGTCGGCGACGCCTGCGGCTGCGGTCGCGACCGGACGGGCCCCCCACCGACAACCACCGCGGCGACCGCGACCGGCCCCGCTTCCAGCGGCGCGCCCTCGTGCCACGGCGACGGTCCGGGCGCCGGCGCGGGAGCGGGTGCGCCCGTCGTCGCGCTGCTCGGCGCGCCGAACGTCGGGAAATCCACGCTGTTCAACGCCATCACCGGCGCCCGCCGCACCGTCGGCAACTGGCCCGGCACGACCGTCGAGGTCGGTCGCGGCGTGTGGCCGACCCGGTCCGGGGCGGACGAGCCGTGGACGGTGCTCGACCTACCTGGCGCCTACAGCCTCGACCCGCACTCGCCCGACGAGGCCCTGACCCGCGACATCGTGCTCGGCGCGGGCGCCGGCGCCGACCCGCAGGAGGTCCCCGACGTCGCCGTGGTCGCGGTCGACGCCGCGCACCTGGCCCGCAGCCTGCACCTGGTCGCCCAGCTGCGCGAGCGGCACGTGCCGACGGTCGTCGCGCTGACGATGGCCGACGTCGCGCGCCGTCGCGGCGTCGGCGTCGACGTCGCGGCGCTGGCCGCCTACCTCGGCTGCGCGGTCGTGCCTGTCGACCCGCGCCGCCGCCGCGGCATCGCCGACCTCGCCGCCCAGGTGGGCGCCCTCCTCAGCCACGGTGCCGATGCCTCCCGCGCTGATGCCGCCCGCGCTGACGACTCCGCCACGCTCGACACGGCCGCGCGAGCCGATCGGTCCGAGACGGCGGCGCCGCAGCTCGACGACCTCGCGGCGGCCGACGCCCGGTTCACCTGGATCGACGGGGCGGTCGCGGCCGCGACCAGCCGCGATGCCGGCGCCGCCGAGCCGCGCAGCGACCGGATCGACCGCATCGTCACCGCGCCGGTCCTCGGCCCACTCATCTTCCTGGCCGTCATGTGGGCGGTCTTCCAGATCACGACGACGGTCGCGGCGCCGCTGCAGGATGCGCTCGACGGCTTCTTCACCGGCCCGGTCACCGACGCGGCCCGCGGGATGCTCGGCGCGATCGGGCTCGGCGCGACCCCGGTCGCGGGTTTCGTCACCGACGGGCTCATCGCGGGCGTCGGCATGCTGCTGACGTTCGCGCCGCTCATGGCGCTGATGTTCCTGCTCCTGGCGCTGCTGGAGGACTCCGGCTACATGGCTCGCGCGGCCGTCGTCACCGACCGGCTCATGCGGCGCCTCGGGCTGCCCGGGCAGGCCTTCCTGCCGCTCGTCGTCGGGTTCGGCTGCAACGTGCCCGCGATCAGCGCGACCCGCATCCTCGGGGACGCCCGCCAGCGGCTGCTCGTCGCGCTGCTCGTGCCGTTCACCTCGTGCAGCGCGCGGCTGACCGTCTACGTCATGCTCGCGTCGGTGTTCTTTCCCGACCACGCCGGCACGGTCGTCTTCGCGATGTACCTCACCTCGATCGTCCTCGTCGTCCTCGTCGGGATGGCCCTGCGCTCCACCCTGTGGCGCACGATGGGCGCCGACCCCCTCGTGCTGCACCTGCCGCCCTACCAGGCGCCGACCCTGCGGCTCACGCTCGCGGTCACGTGGACCCGGCTCGAGGGCTTCCTGCGCACCGCCGGCGGCATCATCGTGCTGACCGTCTCGCTCGTGTGGCTGCTCCAGCAGATTCCCGCGGGCGGCGCGGCCGGGGGCGGCTTCGGCGCGGTCGACGTCGCGGACAGCGTCTACGGCGTGTTCGCGCAGGCGATCTCGCCGCTCTTCGCGCCCGCCGGTTTCGACCAGTGGCAGTCGGTCAGCGCGCTCATCGTCGGCTTCGTCGCCAAGGAGGCCGTCATCTCCTCGTGGGCCCAGACCTACGCGGTGAGCGACGTCGACTCCGGCGCAGGCGCCCAGGCCCTCGCCGGGCACATCCAGGCGGCGTTCGAGGCATCGTCCGGCGGGCACACGGTCGCCGCCGTGCTGGCCTTCATGGTGTTCCTGCTCGCCTACACCCCGTGCGTTGCGACGCTGGCCGCACAGCGCCGCGAGATCGGTTGGCGCTGGACGGGGTTCGGCATCCTCGTGCAGGTTTCGACGGCGTACGCGCTGGCCGTCCTCGTCTTCCAGATCGGCAGCCGGATCGGTGGCTGACGTCGACCTGCGCCCCGAGGCGGGGCCGCTGACCAAGGTGCTCGCCGCGTTCGAGGCCGGCGCGGACGGCTTCGACGACATCGTGCGACGCACCGGCCTGCGCCGCGACGTCGCCGAGGCCGCCGTCGACCACCTCGTCCGCATGGGACGCCTCGAAGCACGCTCACTCAGTGTCGGCTGCCCCACCGGCGGCTGCGGCACGTGCGCGTCCGGCCGCGCCGACGGCACCGCCGGGTGCGGCGCTGCCGGCCCGTCCACCGCCCGACGCGGCCCGGTGCTCGTCGCTCTCCGGCTGCGCCGCGACGCCTGAC
>JBDIAP010000107.1:0-13278 GCA_039812485.1 Kineosphaera sp. | reverse complement strand
CCGTCCACCCGTGCCCGTCCACCCGTGCCCGTCCACCCGTGCCCGTCCACCCGTGCCCGTCCACCCGTGCCCGTCCACCCGTGGCCGTCCACCTCGGGCCGCGTCGGTCATCGCGATGCCCATAGCACTCCAACCGCCCGCGCGGACGCACGTGAACTCGACGGGCACGCGCAGGCGCGTCCGCCGTCCACCCGTCCCCCATCCACCCCCCTAGCGTGCCCGCGGATGGGCGGCGGCATACACCTCGCGCAGCTGCTGCACGGTGACGTGCGTGTAGATCTGCGTCGTCGTGACGCTCGCGTGCCCGAGCAGTTCCTGCACCACCCGCACGTCGGCGCCCCCGTCGAGCAGATGGGTCGCGAAGCTGTGCCGCAGCGTGTGCGGGCCGATGCGGTCGGCCCAGCGCGCGGCACCCGAGTCGTCGGAAGCGTCCGGATCGACGACGGCCGCGGCAGCGCGGCGGATGACGTGCCACGCGCTCTGCCGGCTCAGCCGCCCGCCGCGCTCGCCGAGGAAGAGCGCCGCTCCCCCGCGCCCCCGCCCGGCGAACACCGGGCGCCCCCGCACGAGGTAGGCGTCGAGCGCGTCGCGGGCGAACCGTCCCACCGGGACGAGCCGGTGCGTGCCGCCCTTGCCGACGAGCCGCAGGCCGGCAGCCACACCCCGCCCCCCGGGCCTCGGCTCCCGGACGTCGAGTCCGGGGCGCGGCGCCACACGGCCCGGCGAGGGACCGGCGTCCCCTGCATCCGATGCGAAAAGATCGCCGGCACACACGTCGTCGACGTCGAGCCCGATCGCCTCGGAGATCCGCGCGCCGGTGCCGTAGAGCAGCTCGACGAGCGCCCGATCGCGCAGCGACACGGGCGTCGCACCGTCACCCGTCGCGGCGATGAGCGCCTCGACCTGGGCGGTCGACAGCGTGTCGGGCAGCCGGCGCGGGGCGCTCGGCGGGCGCACCCCGGCGGCCGGATCGCTCGGCGCCCGCTCCTCGAGCAGGGCGAACCGATGCAGACCGCGGACGGCGATGAGCGTGCGGGCCGCCGACGAGGTCGACAGCGGGCGGCCGTCGCGGCCCTCGCGCAGCGCGGCCACGAAGTCGGCGACGGCGGCGGGCTCGACCCGCGCGAGGTCGTCGACTCCGGCGGCGTCGAGATAGCTCAGGTAGCGATCGAGGTCGCGGCGGTAGGAGCGCAGCGTGTTGCCCGACGCCCCGCGCTCGACCCGCAGATGCGTCAGCCAGTCCTGCGCGACGAGTTGCGCGGCGCTCGTTGGTCGCTCGGCCCCCATCGACTCATGCTAGATCGCAGGTCCGCGACCGACCGACCGGCGGTTCGCGGCGTCACGTGCGCGCGCGGCCGGGCAGGATGTGCGCATGTGGTACGCCCAGACGCACGGCCGGCGCCTCGCCCAGATGACCTTCGACGCGCTGGTCGCCGCCTGGGCCGTCGTGTGGGTGCTCGTCGGTCAGTGGATGTATGCGCTCGTCGTGGCCCTCGCACAGCCCGCGCTCAAGCTGCACGCGACCGGCAACTCGTTCAACCAGACGATGCAGCAGACGGCCGCGCAGGTCCGCGACCTGCCGATGGTCGGCGATCAGCTCGTCGGGGCCTTCTCCTCGATGGCGGGCACGGGGTCGGACATGGCGAGCATCGGCTGGGACACCTCGGTGGCGCTGCAACGCCTCGCTGTGGCGATGGGCATCGCGACGGCCGCCGCGCCGATCCTCATCGTCGTCATCCCGTGGCTGTTCTTGCGCGTGTCGTTCTATCGGCGCGCGGCGGCGGCCCGGCAGTTCATCGACGCCGACGCCGACCTCGATCTCTTCGCGCTGCGGGCGCTCGCCAACCAGCCGATGCCCAAACTCGCGTCGATCAGCGACGATCCGGTCGCGGCGTGGCGCGCGGGTGACCCCATCGTCGTGCGGCGGCTCGCGAGCCTGGAGCTGCGCTCCCGCGGACTCAAGGTGCCGAACCGGCTCAAGCCCCGCAAGCGCGGCGCCGGGGCGCCCTCGGCGGAATCGCCCTGAGGGCGAAGGCACCAACGTCGTACATCAACCACTGGTTGACCCCGCGACGGGACTGCGCGACCTGCGGTTTCGCTGTCCACGCGGTCGGTCGGCCCGGTTGATGTACGACGTTAATGCCTTGAGCGTGGCCCGATCAGGCCCCGCCGAGCAGCCGCGGCCGCAGATCGTCCGCCGACGGCACCCATGTCGCCGGATCGGCGTCGACCTGCTCGCCCGAGCGGATGTCCTTGACCGAATGCCCGGCCGCCTGCGAGGCCTGCGACGGCGGGAACCACACGAAGGGGATGCCGCGCCGGTCGGCGTAGCGGATCTGCTTGCCGAACTTCGCTGCGCTGGGCGCGACTTCGGTGGCGATGCCGCGGGAGCGCAGCCGCGCCGCGAGGACCGAGGCACCGGGCCGGTCCTCCTCATCGGCGAGGGCCACGAGCACGCACGTCGGCGTCGGACGGCTCGCCGCGATGGCGCCGCCCGGCACGAGTTTGGCGAGCAGCCGCGACACCCCGATCGAGATGCCGACCCCCGGGTAGGTGTTGCGCCCGACCGAGGCGAGGGAGTCGTAGCGACCCCCGGAACACACCGAGCCGTAGGCCTCCTGCCCGACGAGCTGGGTCTCGTAGACGGTGCCCGTGTAGTAGTCGAGGCCGCGCGCCACCTTGAGGTCGGCGACGAGCACCCCGGGCGCGTGCGCCATGCCGGCGCTGACGACGGCCGCCAACTCGGACAGTCCGGCCTCGAGCGTCTCGTGCTGCACGCCCAGGGCCCGGACCTCGCCGACGAACGAGGTGTCGGCCGAACTGATCTGCGCGAGCGCCAGGCACGCCTGCGCCTGCTCGGGGGTCGCGCCGACGTCCAGCAGCGCAGCCCGCACCCCGTCGGCACCGATCTTGTCGAGCTTGTCGACGATCCGCAGCACCCCGGCGACCTGGTCGGGGGCGAAGCCGACACCGAGGTAGAAACCCTCGGGGATCTTGCGGTTGTTGACCTGGATCCGATAAGGCCCGATCGGCAGCCGGCTGAAGACGTCGGCGATGACGAGCGGCACCTCGGCCTCGTAGTGGAACGGCAGCTCACCGGCACCGACGATGTCGATGTCGGCCTGCGTGAACTCACGGAATCGGCCGTCCTGGGGGCGTTCGCCACGCCACACCTTCTGGATCTGGTAGCGCCGGAAGGGGAACGTGAGCTTGCCGGCGTTCTCCAGCACGTAGCGCGCGAAGGGCACCGTGAGGTCGAAGTGGAGCCCGAGGTCGGACTCCTTGCGGTCGTCGGCGTCGGCGGCGAGCCGGGAGACACCATAGATCTCCTTGTCGGCGTCACCGCCCTTGCCGAGCAGCCGATCGACGGGCTCGACGGCGCGGGTCTCGATGTTGACGAAGCCGTGCCGCTCGAACGTGTCGCGCACGACGTCGAGCACAAGTTGCTCGACGAGCCGGTCCGAGGGCAGCCACTCGGGAAAACCCGACAGCGGGGCGATCTTCTGGCTCAACGTCACAGTCCTTGCAGGTAGGGGTTCGCGGCCCGCTCGCGGGCGATCGTCGTCGCGGGGCCGTGGCCGGGAAAGACGAGGGAGTCGTCGGGCTGGGTCAGCACGACGTCCCGCAGCGAGGCGCGCATCGCCGCGTCGTCGCCGCCGGGGAGGTCGGTGCGGCCGATGCCGCCGTTGAAGAGCACGTCGCCGGCGAAGATCGTGTGGGCCAGGCCGGAGTCGGCGGGCAGCGCGTCGGGCACGGTCGCGGTGCGGAACATCACCGATCCCTCGGTGTGGCCAGGGGCGTGCAGCACCGACAGGTCGAGGCCCGCGATGCTCAGCGTCTGGCCGTCGGTGAACTCGACGACGTCGTCGGGCTCGTGCCATGTCGCCTTCGTGCCGAACTGGGCCTCGAGCATCGCGACGAGCGACGGGTCCATCGTCGCCAGCGGGTCCGCCAGGCGATAGCGGTCGTCGGGGTGGATGTGGGCGGCGATGCCGCGCGCACCGCAGACGGGCGTCACCGAATACACGTGGTCGAGGTGGCCGTGGGTGAGCAACACGGCGGCCGGTCGCAGCCGATGCTCGCGGAGCACCTCGTCGAGGCGGTCGAGCACTCCGATGCCCGGGTCGATGACGAGACACTCCTGGCCGGGCGCCGTGGCGACGACGAAGCAGTTGGTGGCGAAGGCCTGTGCCGGGAAGCCGATCAAGAACACACGGCCACCCTAGTTGCCCGCGGCGGGCGCGCGCCGCGACCGGGCGGGGTGTGACGCGCGGGGCGGGCGGGCGGGGTCTGACAGGTGCGCGATCGGGCAAGTATCGTGAAAGTGACGTTCCTTGCACCGAACCGCTGCGGCGTGCCCCTCGGGGCTCGAGTCAGCGGTGTCCTATGACCAGAGCAGAAGGCCGACGCCGTGTCTGAGCACACCATCCCCACGCCCGACCCGTCCGAGCAGCAGACCGAGGCCGCCCCGCAGCCGCCCGACGCCGAGGAGACACCCGTGGCGGCCGAGCACACGCCGGTCGACACCACTGCGGTCGACACCACTGCGGTCGACAGCACTGCGGTCGACACCCCGGCCGACGAGAACACCCCGGCCGACACCACCGCCGACGGGAGCACCCCGGCGGACGTGGCTGCGGTCGAGCACCCGCCGGTCGACACCCCGGCCGACGACAACCCCCCGGCGGACGTCGCTGCGGCCGAGCACACCCCGGCCGACACCACTGCGGCCGAGCACACCCCGGCCGACACCGCGCCGATCGAGGCTCCCGTCGGGGACGAGCCTGCGGCGGACGCCCGGGTGAACGAGACCACCGGGAGCGAGGCCCCGGCATCGGAGGCTGCGGCCCCGGCAGCCGACGAGCTCCCGGGCGCCGCCGCGGCCGGCGACACACCAGACCCCGCGCCGACCTCCCCCGCGCCGACGCCCACCCCGCCGAAGCCGCAGGCCCCGACGCCGCACCCACCGGCGGCCGGGACGACCGACGGCACTCCCGGCGGCACGCCCGCGACCGCCCCCGCCACGAACTCCGCGACGTTCGGCCGGGTCGCCGAGGACGGCACCGTCTACGTGCGCACCCCCGAGGGCGAGCGCGAGGTCGGCTCCTACCCGGGCGCGTCGGCGCAGGAGGCACTCGCCTACTTCGCTCGCAAGTTCGACGAGATCGACTCTCTCGCCGATCTGCTCTACCAGCGGGTCACGCAGACCGACCTGTCGGCCAAGGACGGCGCCGACGGCCTCAAGAAGTTGCGTGACGCGGTCGGTGACCTCCGCGCGGTCGGCGACCTCGTCGCGCTGTCGGCGAAGGTCGAGAACATCGCGACGGCCCTCGAGGCCCGCCGGGTCGTCGAGTCCGAGCAGCGCGCCGTCGCGCGGGCCGAGGCCATCGCCGCGCGCGAGCAGATCGTCGCCGAGGCCGAGCGCATCGCGGCCCAGCCCGAGAGCAAGGTCCAGTGGAAGTCGAGCAGCGCCCGCATGCGCACCCTGCTCGACGAGTGGAAGGCAGCGCAGCGCGGCGGCCCGAAGATCGACCGCGAGACCGAGCAGGCGCTGTGGCACCGCCTCAGCTCGTCGCGCAACTCCTTCGACAAGATGCGCCGGGTGCACTTCGCCCAGCTCGGAAGTTCGCAGGCCGAGGCCAAGTCGGCCAAGCTGGAGCTCGTCGAAGAGGCCGAGAAGCTCGCGACCTCGACCGACTGGGGGGCGACCGCGGGGGCCTACAAGCGGCTCATGGATCGGTGGCGCCAGGCCGGTCGGGCCTCCCGCAGCGACGACGACACACTGTGGAAGCGCTTCAAGGCCGCCCAGGATTCGTTCTTCGCCGCCAAGGACGCCGTGGTCGCTGCGGAGAACGAGGAATTCCAGGGCAACCTCGTCGTCAAGGAGGAGTTGCTCACGCAGGCCCAGGCGCTGCTGCCCGTCCGCGATCTCGAGGCGACGAAGGCCCAGCTGCGCGCGCTGCAGGAGAAGTGGGACGCGGCCGGCAAGGTGCCGCGCGCCGACATGGACCGCGTCGAGAAGGGCATGCGACGCGTCGAGCAGGCCGTGCGTGACGCGGAGGACAAGCGCTGGAAGTCGACGAACCCGGAGGTCGCGGCCCGGGCCGCGAGCCTGGCGAGCCAGGCGGAGGCGGCGCTGGAGAAGTACCGCCGCGACCTGGAGAAGGCGCAGGCCTCCGGCGACCAGCGGCGCATCACCAAGGCGCGCGAGGCTCTCGAGGCCCGCGAGTCGTGGCTCAAGCAGGCACGGGCGGGGTTGGCGGAGTTCGGTGGCTGATCGAGGCACCCCACACGGGCGACCGAGCCGCGAGCGGCGCGACTGACGCTCTGCACAGGCGTCAGTCGCGCCAAGCCCGCTCGAAGGGCAGCCGCCACGAGAAGGGCGCGACGAGCTGGTGGATGCGGTTCGGCCCCCAGGAGCCGGGCTGGTAGGGGCGCACGACGGGCGGGTTCTCGATGAGCGGCTCGCTGACCTCCCAGAGCCGCTCGATGCCGCTCGCGGTGGTGAACAGGGTGCTGTCGCCGCGCACGGCGTCGTAGATGAGCCGTTCGTAGGCCTCGAGCACCGAGCCGGCCCAGTTCGTGCTCTCCATCGCGAACTGCATCGAGAGCTTGTCGAGCCGGTATCCGGGCCCGGGCCGCTTGCCATAGAACGACAGGGACATCCGCGGCTGGTCGGACAGGTCGAACGTCAGGTGATCCGGGCCGTGGTCACCCACGCCGGAGCCGGCCGGGAACATCGACCGCGGCGGCTCCTTGAAGGCGATCGAGATGATGCGAGCGCCCTCGGCCAGGCGTTTGCCCGTGCGCAGGTAGAACGGCACCCCGGCCCACCGCCAGTTGTCGATGTAGCACTTGAGTGCCACAAAGGTCTCGGTCTCGCTGTCGGCCGCGACGCCCGGCTCCTCCTTGTAGCCGACGTACTGCCCGCG
This sequence comes from Kineosphaera sp., assembly GCA_039812485.1. Taxonomy (GTDB): domain Bacteria; phylum Actinomycetota; class Actinomycetes; order Actinomycetales; family Dermatophilaceae; genus Kineosphaera. The sequence goes on along the minus strand of JBDIAP010000107.1, from coordinate 6,346 downwards.
CACGACGTCATGCGGCTCGACGGGCAGCATCGAGCGGAAGACCTTGTTCTTCTCGCGGCTGATCGCCTTGGGCTCCAACGCGGTCGGCGGCTCCATCGCGGTGAACGCGAGCACCTGGAAGAGGTGTGTGACGACCATGTCGCGGTAGGCGCCCGTGTGCTCGTAGAAGTCGCCCCGCTGCGTCAGGCCCAGCGTCTCCGGCACGTCGATCTGGATGTGGTCGATGTGGTTGCGGTGCCAGATCGGCTCGAAGAGCCCGTTGGCGAAGCGGAACGCGAGGATGTTCTGCGCCGCCTCCTTGCCGAGGAAATGGTCGATACGGAAGATCTGCTCCTCCGCGAACGTCTCGTGCAGCTGCTTGTTGAGGCTGACCGCGCTAGTCAGGTCGGTGCCGAACGGCTTCTCCATGATGATGCGGCTGCGCTTGACGAGCCGCGCCTGGCCGATCATGTCGACGGCCGCCAGCGCGGCCTTGGGCGGCACGGACAGGTAATGCAGGCGCAGCTCGTTGTCGCCGGGCAGGAGTTCCTCCGCGCGCAGCACTGCCGCCCGCAAGGCGTCGGGGCCGGCCGCCGACGGCACGTAGTCGATCCGTTGGGCGAAGTCGCCGAGCGTCTGCTCCTCGACGCGCTTGCGGGTGCCGAACTGCCGGATCGCGTCGAGGGCGAGGTCGCGGAAGGCGTCGATCGACAGGTCGTCCAGGGCCGTCCCGACGATGCGCAGGTCGTCCAGGAGCTGTGACTGGAACAGGTGGAACAGCCCCGGGATGAGCTTGCGCTTGCTGAGGTCACCCGTGGCGCCGAAGAGGATGACGGTGGCGGGAGCGGTCATACCCTCCAGAGTTGCCGACAGGGGCGCGAAAGTACCAGCGCCCTGGTACATATCCGGCGACGAGCTGCACGGAGGCCGCCGCGCCCCCTGCGCGCGGCGGCCGGGCGTGAGCCGGCACGGCCGCCTGACCGTCGCGCCCCGGAGTCAGGCGTTCGGCAGCAGTGCTGTCCCCGCACCACGGCGCCGGATGCTCGGGTCGTGCTCGTGACCGGGCCGGGCGGCTCTCTCCTGCCGGCCGCCCGCAGGGCCTGCGCACGTGCCCTGGCCACAACCGCTTGCGTCGTGCCCACCGCAGCCGGCGACCTCGCCGGCCGCGGTCCCGCCGGCAGCGGCCGTCACCCGGTGGGCGCCCTCGGGGCCACCCGCCTCCGCGCCGAGCACGACGAAGCCGTTGTCGGCGATGAGTGCCAGGTCGTCGGCGGCCGCCTGGCCCTGGGAGGTGAGGTAGTCGCCGAGGAAGATCGAGTTCGCCACGTGCAGCGCGAGCCCCTGCAGCGACCGCAGGTGCATCTCGCGGCCGCCGGCGATGCGCACCTCGGTGTCCGGGCACACGAACCGCGCCGCCGCGAGGATCCGCAGGCAGCGCAGCGGGGTCAGCTCCCACGTGCCGTGCTGGGGCGTGCCGTCGAACGGCATGAGGAAGTTGACCGGGATCGAGTCGGCCCCCAGCGCCTTGAGCGCGAAGAGCGCCTCGACGAGCTGCTCGTCGCTCTCCCCCAGACCCGCGATGAGTCCGCTGCACGGCGAGAGCCCCGCGCCCTTGGCCCGCTCGACGGTGTCGACCCGGTCGGCGTAGGTGTGCGTCGAGACGATCGCGTCGTGGTGCGAGGCAGCGGTGTTGATGTTGTGGTTGTAGGCGTCGACCCCCGCCTGGGCGAGCCGGTCGGCCTGCCCGTCCTTGAGCAGCCCGAGGCAGGCGCACACCTCGACTCCCGGGTGTTCCTCCTTGATCGCGCCGACCAGTTCGGCGACCCGCTCGACGTCGCGGTTGCTCGGCCCGCGCCCGCTCGAGACGAGGCACACCCGGCTCGCCCCGCCGCGCAGCCCCGCCGCGGCCTGCTCGTTCGCCTCCGGCGTCGACAGCCACGAGTAGCGCAGGATGTCGGCGCTCGACCCGAGGGCCTGCGAGCAGTAGCTGCAGTCCTCCGGGCACAGGCCCGACTTGAGATTGACGAGGTAGTTGACCTTGACGGTGTTGCCGAAGTGCGCGCGCCGCACCCGGCCGGCCGCGGCGACGAGCGGCACGACCTGCTCGTCCGGGCAGGCCAGCACGGCCAGCACCTGCTCCTGCGACGCGTCCTGGCCGGCGAGGACGGCGTCCGCCAGGCTCTCGACGTCGATGCTCATCGACACTCTCCCTATCGTCGCGTGAACGCACCACCTGAACGGCGTTCACCTGAACGTCGTTCAGCATAGCGACTCCGGACGGTAGGCTGTCGACCACCCGAGCCCGCGAACCGCACCGCCGCGGTTCCCCCCGCAGCCCGAGGAGGACGCCATGCACCGCCGCGCAGACGTCGTCGCCACGGCGCTGGACATCCTCGGCGACGTCGGGCTCCCGGACCTCACGATGCGCCGCCTCGGCGCCGCCCTCGGGGTGCAGCAGAGTGCGATCTACCACCACTTCGCCAACAAGCAGGCCCTGCTCGGCGCCGTCGCCGACGAGATCATCGCCCGCGGCCCGCACACGACCCCGCCGATGGACGCCGGCTGGGCGCAGCGGGTGCGGCTGCGCTGCACCGACGTGCATGCGGCCGTGCTCGCCTACGCCGACGGGGCGGACGTCGTCATGAGCATGTTCGCGTTCGGGCTGGGGGGCGGCGCCGCCTACGACGGGCTGCGCGACCTGCTGCGCGACGCCAGCTTGACCGGCCCGCAGGCCGCCACCGCCGCCGCGACCCTGCTGCACTACGTCTACGGTCACGCCTTCGACACCCAGACCCGCGCCCAGGCGGCTCGGGTCGGTGCCATCACCGTCCGGCACGACGCCTCCGACGGCGGAGCGCGGACCGCCGGCGACGACTTCGCGGACGGACTCGACTACGTCATCGCGGGCATCGAGTCCTCGACGCGGATCGGTGCTCCGCCCGCGCAGTGAGCCTCGGCGTCGGTGCCGATTCTCCGATCCTCGGATCGATGATCGTCCGACCCGTGTCGAGGCTCGCTCAGTCCTTGTGCTGACGGGCGGACTTGCCGCCACCGGTGATGCGGTAGACGTCGAAGACGCCGTCGACGCGGCGGACCGCGTTGATGACGTGGTCGAGGTGGCTCGGGTCGCCCATCTCGAACGTGAACCGCGAGATCGCGACGCGGTCGCGTGAGGTCGTCACCGTCGCCGAGAGGATGTTGACGTGGTGGTCGGAGATCACCCGGGTGACGTCGACGAGCAGCCGGGCCCGGTCGAGCGCCTCGACCTGCAGCTGGACGAGGAAGAGGCTCGCCGCGCTCGGCGCCCACTCGACCTCGATGAGCCGTTCCGGGTGCGCGCGCAGCTGCACGCTGTTGGTGCAGTCGGTGCGGTGCACCGAGATGACCCGTTCGCGCGTGTTGAAGCCGAGGATCGGATCACCCGGCACCGGCGTGCAGCACTTGGCGAGCTTCACCCACATGCCGCTGATGCCCTTGACGACGACCCCCGGGTCGCCCCCGGCCCGGCGCCGACCCCGGCTCGTGCCCGGCACCGTCGCTTCCGCGAGATCCTCCTCGGCGCCGTCCTCGCCGCCGTGGCTGGCGACCGCGCGCTCGACGACCGACTGCGCCGACACGTGCCCCTCACCGACCGCGGCATAGAGCGCCTCGATGTCGGTGTAGCGCAGCTCGGCGGCGGTCGCGGTGAGGGTCTCGGCGGTTATGATCCGCTGCAGCGGCAGGTTGCGCTTGCGCATCGCCTTGGCGATGGCGTCCTTGCCGGAGTCGATCGCCTCCTCGCGGCGCGACTTGCTGAACCACTGCCGGATCTTGTTGCGCGCCCGTGGCGACTTGACGAAGGCCAGCCAGTCGCGGGAGGGCCCGGCCCCGTCGGCCTTCGACGTGAGGATCTCGACGACGTCACCGTGGTCGAGCGTCGACTCCAGCGGCACGAGCCGTCCGTTGACCCGACCGCCGATGCAGTGGTGCCCCACCTCGGTGTGCACGGCGTAGGCGAAGTCGACCGGCGTCGAGCCCAGCGGCAGCGCGATGACCCCGCCCTTGGGGGTGAAGACGTAGACCTCCCGGGCCTCCAGGGCATAGCGCAGGGTCTCGAGGAACTCCTCGGGGTCGGCCGTCTCCTGCTGCCAGTCGAGCAGCTGGCGCAGCCACGCCATGTCGGAGGTCGAGTCGTCGCCCTTCGTGCCCGGCCCCGCCGGCGCGACGGTGCCGTTGACCTCCTTGTATTTCCAGTGCGCAGCGACCCCGTATTCGGCGCGCCGGTGCATCGTGTGGGTGCGGATCTGGATCTCGACGGGCTTGCCGTCGGGGCCGATGACCGTCGTGTGCAACGACTGGTACATGTTGAACTTCGGCATCGCGATGTAGTCCTTGAAACGGCCCGGCATCGGCCGCCACCGGGCGTGCATCGCGCCCAACGCCGCATAACAGTCGCGCACCGTGTCGACGAGCACGCGCACCGCGACGAGGTCGTAGATCTCGTCGAACTCGCGACCCCGCACGATCATCTTCTGATAGACGGAGTAGTAGTGCTTGGGTCGCCCGGTGACGACCGCGTTGATCCGCGCCGCCTTGAGGTCGTCGGCGACCTGCGACTTGACCCCGCTGAGGAGCTCGTCGCGGGCCGGCGCCCGGTCGGAGACGAGGCGCACGATCTCCTCGTAGACCTTCGGGTAGAGGGTCATGAACGAGATGTCCTCGAGCTCCCACTTGATCGTGTTCATGCCGAGGCGATGGGCCAGCGGCGCGTAGATCTCCAGGGTCTCCTTGGCCTTGCGCTCGGCCGACGAGCGCGAGACATATCGCCAGGTGCGGGCGTTGTGCAGCCGGTCGGCGAGCTTGATGACGAGCACGCGGATGTCCCGGGCCATCGCGATGATCATCTTGCGCACGGTCTCGGCCTGCGCGGCCTCGCCATAGGTCACCTTGTCGAGCTTGGTGACGCCGTTGACGAGCAGCGCGATCTCCTCGCCGAACTCGGCGCTGAGCTGTTCCAGGCTGTAGGAGGTGTCCTCCACCGTGTCGTGCAGCAGCGCCGCGGCGAGCGTCACGGGCGTCATCCCGAGCTCGGCGAGGATCGTCGTCACCGCCAGCGGATGCGTGATGTAGGGGTCGCCGCTCTTGCGCACCTGCCCGGTGTGGGCCCGCTCGGCCACGGCATACGCCCGCTCGATGAGCGCGAGGTCGGCCTTGGGGTGCGTCGTCTTCACGGTGTGCAGCAGGGGCTCGAGCGCGGGATTGACATGGTGGCGCGGCCCCCCGAAGCGGGCCAGCCGCGCCCGCACCCGCGAGGTCGGCGGCACCGAGGGCGTCGGGGGCGTGAGCACCTGACCGCCGGGCCCGTTGGGCAGCTCACCCTGGCCGGGAACACCGGTGGAGGGCACGCCGGAAGCTCCGGCGGCGCTGCTGCCGCGCGCGCCGCGAGAGGCAACCGGCTCGTTCATGTCGCCATGATAAGTGCTCAGATGGTGAGCAAGGCACGCAGTTCCCGGCCCTGCAGCCGCTCCCGGCCGCGCAAGGCCTCGATCTCGCACACGACGTCGACCCCCACGACCTGCGCGCCGGTGCGCTCGACGAGCGTGCACGCCGCCTCGGCGGTGCCGCCCGTCGCGAGCACATCGTCCATGATGAGCACGCGCTGCCCCTCCCGGCAGGCGTCCTGGTGCACCTCGATGGTCTCGGTGCCGTATTCGAGGTCGTAGGACGCGGTGAACGTCGCCGCGGGCAGCTTGCCCTTCTTGCGGATCGGCACGAACCCCACCCCGAGCGCCACCGCGCACGCGGTGCCGATCATGAAGCCGCGGGCCTCGATGCCCGCGATCGCGTCGACATGCCCGTGGTAGCGGATGACGACGTCGTCGACGACGGCCCGCAGCGCGTGCGGGTCGGCGAGCAGGGGCGTGAAGTCCTTGAAGACGACCCCGGGCTTGGGGAAGTCGTTGACGTCACGCAGGCGCGACGCGACGAGGGCGGCGAGGGCTTCGCGGTCCATGGGTGTCCTTGTCGTTCAGGGGTGGGCTGCCCGCCCGGCCGGGTCCGGGCGACGACCGCCGGGCGGTCAGCGCCTCGAACGGGGGGCGCGCTTCGGCTGATTGCGGGGGCCGCGGCTCTGCTCCGCGCGCAGCGACGGGTGGATCGGGCGGCCCGTCGCCGTGAGCTCCTCGTCGAACCCGTTCGGCTCGCCCGGTCCATCGGGCATCGACGACGCGGGCGCGGTGTCGAGCGAGGTCGCGACCGCGCGACGACCCGACCGGCCGCTCGAGATGGCGTTCACCCCCGCGCCGAAGACCCGCGCTGCCGGCGTGGCGAGCGTGGCCGTCGCCGGGACGCCGGCGGTCGCGACGCCCACGGCGGGCCGGGCCTGCAC
>JBDIAP010000106.1:0-13428 GCA_039812485.1 Kineosphaera sp. | reverse complement strand
CGGCCAGATGCCTCTCGGCAGCCCTCGTCATGGCCTGATTCTATCGATACATGTCCTTTCGGCCACTCGCGTCGGGCGCGACCGGCGGTGCATAGTCGAGCCATGACGCGCAGTTCCCGGGCGCAGGACCCGCCCGAGCAGACCCAGCTGACGACCGACACGGTGCCGTCGCACGAGAACTCGCTCGATCGTCGGCACACCCGCTGGGCCGTGACGATCGCGGTCGTCTCGTTCATCACGCTCATCGGCTCGGCGGGCTTCCGCTCGGTGCCGGGCGTGCTCATGGAGCCGCTCCACAGCGAGTTCGGGTGGAGTCACGCGACGATCGGCGCGGCGGTCTCGGTCAACCTCGTGCTCTTCGGGCTCATCTCCCCCTTCGCGGCGGCGCTCATGGATCGCTTCGGGGTGCGCCGGGTCGTGTCGCTCGCGCTGCTGGCCGTCGCCGCCGGCAGCGGCCTGACGATCTGGATGAACGCGCCGTGGCAGCTCATGCTGCTGTGGGGCATCGTCGTCGGCGCGGGCACAGGCTCGATGTCGATGACGTTCGTCGCCACGATCAGCAGCCGCTGGTACGTGCACCGCCGCGGCCTCGTCAGCGGCATCCTCACCGCCGGCAACGCCACCGGTCAGCTCATCTTCCTGCCGATCATCGCCCACCTGTCGACCCACTACGGCTGGCGCAGCGCGGCCCTGCTCGTCGCGGCCGGCGCCCTGGCCACCGTGCCGATCGTGCTCATCTTCCTGCGCGACCACCCGCACGACCTCGGGCTGAGCGCCTACGGCGCCCACGCCGCCGACCCCGGTCCGCCGCGGGCCGCACGCACCGGCTCCAGCGCCGCGCGGGCCCTGGCCGGCCTGCGGCAGGCCGCGGGCACGCGCACGTTCTGGCTGCTCGCGGGAGGTTTCGCGGTGTGCGGGGCGACGACCAACGGCCTGCTCGGCACCCACTTCGTGCCCGCCGCCCACGACCACGGCATGCCGGCCACGACCGCCGCCGGGCTGCTGGCCCTCGTCGGCGTCTTCGACATCGTCGGCACGGTCGGCTCCGGCTACCTCACCGACCGGTTCGACCCGCGCATCCTGCTCGGCGTCTACTACGCGGGGCGCGGCGTCGCCCTGGCGATGCTGCCGATGTTGCTCGCGCCGAACGTCGAGCCGAGCATGTGGGCGTTCGTCCTCGTCTACGGCCTCGACTGGGTCGCGACCGTGCCGCCGACCGTCGCGCTGTGTCGCACCCACTTCGGCCTGTCCGGCCCCATCGTCTTCGGCTGGGTCTTCGCCTCCCACCAGCTGGGCGCGGCGTTCGCGTCGTGGGGCGCGGGGCTCGTGCGCGACGTCGACGGCTCCTACGACACGGCCTGGTATGTCGGGGCCGGGCTGTGCCTCACGGGGGCGCTCATGTCGCTGGCGATCCGCCGGCCCGCACCGGCCGCCGCCTGAGGCCCGGGCCCCACACGTGGGTTGGACACACCGGGGCTGGGTAGCATCGCCGGGACTCTGCGAATGAGGTGCTGACGTCAGCGCGCCGGCGTTCGGTGCCGCTCGCCTGACGTCGCCCGGAAGGACGACGATGAGCGGCAACGCCGGCTACCGCCTGGCACACACGACGATGCTCGCGGTGCAGGCGGTGCAGGCGCCGGAGGTGGTCACCTCCCGCGGCATCGACGACCGGCTGCTCGACACCTACGCGCGGGTCGGCATGACCCGCGGCAAGCTCGAGGCCCTCGCCGGGGTGCGGGCGCGGCGGTGGTGGCCGGCGGGCACCGACTACGTCAGGGGGGCGATCGAGGCGGGTCGTGCCGCATTGGCCGCGGCGGCCGTCGACCCGGGTGACGTCGGGCTCGTCGTCAACGCCTCGGTGTGCCGCCCCCACCTCGAGCCGGCCGTCGCGGCCCAGGTGCACGACGCGCTCGGACTGCCGACGAGCTGCCTCAACTTCGACGTCACCAACGCCTGCCTCGGGTTCGTCAACGCCATGCAGCTCGCGGGCACGATGATCGACGCCGGCCAGGCGCGCTACGCGCTCATCGTCGCGTCCGAGGGCACGCGCGAGCCGCAGGAGCGCACCCTCGAACGGCTCGAGCGCGGGGAGACGACCCGCGACGAGATCAAGGAGGCGTTCGCGACGCTCACCGTCGGGTCTGGCGCGGCGGCGATGCTGCTCGGGCGGGCCGAGGACCACCCCGAGGGGCACCGCGTGCTCGGCGGCGTGAGCCGCGCCGGCACCGCGCACCACCGCCTGTGCGTCGGCTCGATGGAGGAGATGAAGACCGACAGCCAGGCCCTCTACGTCGAGGGGCTCGCACTCGCGGTCGAGACGTGGCGCGCCGCGGCGGCCGACTTCGACTGGGCCGACATGGACACCTACGTCGCCCACCAGACCTCGATCGTGCACATCCGCGGCCTGTGCTCGGCGCTCGGACTCGACATGGGCAAGTTCCCGCTGACGCTCGTCGAGCACGGCAACACCGCCTCGGCGTCGGTGCCCTTCACCCTCGCTCACCACCAGGAGCACCTCTCCCCCGGCGACCGCGTGCTCCTCATGGGCATCGGGTCGGGGCTCAACACGTCCTTCACCGAGCTCGCGTGGTAGCCGGGGTGGCGCCCCTCGTCAGCGGACTGCCGGCGTGGGGCGACACGGCGTTGCCGGGCCTGGACCCGGCCTGGTCGCGGTGGGTCGAGGCGCCCGACGCGCAGGGCGTGCCTCGGCGCTGGCACGTGCTGGAACACACCGGCGCCCTGGAGGACGCCGCCCCCTCGGAGCACGGCGGCCGCTCGGAGCACAGCGGCCTCTCGGAGCACCCGGGCCTCGCGGGGTCGGACGCCGGCCCGCGCGAGCGTGGCGTGCTGCTGTGCGTGCACGGCAACCCCACGTGGTCCTACCTGTGGCGGCGCGTCGTCGCCCAGGTTGCCCCTAGGTGGCGGGTCGTCGCCGTCGATCAGCTGGGGATGGGCTGGTCGCAGGCTCCGTCGGGGTCGTCGGAGCGGCCGCGGACGCTCGCCGAGCGCATCGAAGACCTCACGCGGCTGACCGACGCGCTCGGCCTGTCCCCTGGCACGGCCGGGCGGTCGGGGGTCCCCGTCGTCGTCGCGGGGCACGACTGGGGCGGCATCGTCGGTGCCGGCTGGGCGCTGCGGCATCGCGAGCGCGGCGGCGCGCTCGGCGGCCTCATCCTCGCCAACACCGCCGTCCACCACGACTTCTCGCGGGGACTGCCGGCGCCGCTGCGCCCCGCGCGGGCCCTGGCGGGCGCGGTGTGCGTGACGACCCCGACGTTCGTGCGGGCCGCGACCGCGCTGTCGCGGCCCGCGCTGCCCCGGGACGTGCGTGACGCCTACGCGCTCCCCTACGCCCGACGGGCCGACCGCGGCTTCGTCGGGCAGTTCGTCGCCGACATCCCCCTGGAGGCCGACCACCCGTCGCGGGCGGCGTTCGAGGCGATCGCCGACGGCCTCGCGCGCCTGGGGGCCGCGTCGGACGTGCCGGCGCTGCTGCTGCGCGGGCCGCGCGACCCGGTGTTCTCCGAGGCGCACCTGCGCGACCTGCGCCGCCGCCTGCCCGGCGCCGACGTTCACCGTTATGAGGGCGCCGGGCACCTCGTGCTCGACGACGCCCCCCGCAGCGCCACCGACATCTGGGCATGGATCGGGCGCCGCGTCACGGTGCGCGACGACAGCGGGGCGCGGACCCAGACCCAACACCCGGACCGCATCACGGTCGGCGACGACAACGGGCCACCGACCCGCACGCACGACCCGGACCGCATCACGGTCGGCGACGACAACGGGCCACCGGCCGACACCCACAACCCGGACCGCACCATGGCGCGCGACGACAGCGGGCCGCCGACGGACACCCGGGCCGCCCGGGACGCCCGGGACACCGGGGTCGGGGGCGCGCGCAACACCGGCAACAACGCCCCGCCCGCCGGGGCCGGCCTGGCAGGGGACACGGCGCGCAGCTCCCCACACGCGCGGCAGGAGCCCGAGCGAGACCCCCGCCTCGTCGTGGCCGCGGTGCCCGCGACCGCGGAGCCGCAGTCTGGCCCGTTCGTGACCGATGCGCCCGCGCCGGCGTGGGCGGCCCTGCTCGACCGCGCGCGGGAGACCCCCGACGACCTGGCCGTCGCGGAGGTCCGCAGCGGGCGCCGCATGACCTTCGCCGAGCTCGAGGACGACGTCGCGGCCACCGCGGCCGGGCTCGCGGCCCGCGGGGTGGCGCCCGGTGACCGAGTCGCGCTGCTCGTGCCGCCGGGCATCGACCTCACCGTCGCGGTCTATGCCTGCTGGCGGATCGGCGCGGTCGTCGTCGTCGCCGACACCGGCCTCGGCCTCGCGAACGTCGGGCGCGCGCTGCGCGGCGCGGGCACCGCCCACGTCATCGGCATCCCCGCCGCGCTCGCCGCGGTCGCGGCGCTGCGCGTGCCCGGCCAACGGATCCTCGCGGCCGACACGACCGTGGCCGCGGCCGGCGCGGCCCGCCTCCTGGGTGCCGAGTGCACGCTGGACGAGGTGCGCGCGCAGGGTCGCGGCCGCCCGGCCCCGGCGTCGCCCGCGCCCGGTGCCGACGCGGCCGTGCTCTTCACCTCGGGCGCGACCGGCCCCTCGAAGGGGGTCGTCTATCGCACAGAACAGTTGGGGGTGCAGGCGCGGCTCATCCGGTCGATCTACGGCCTGACCAGCGCGGATCGATTCGTCGCGGCGTTCGCTCCCTTCGCGCTGTACGGGCCCGCCATGGGCGTCGGCTCGGTCGTGCCCGACATGGACGTGACCGCTCCGTCGACGCTGACGGCCGCCGCGCTCGCCGACGCCGTGCTCGCCGCCGACGCGACGACGGTCTTCGCCTCCCCCGCCTCGCTGCGCACCGTCGTCGCCACCGCGGGCGACCTCGACGCCCCGCGACGCGCGGCGCTCGCGCAGGTGCGGGAGGCGATGTCGGCGGGCGCCCCGATCCCCGTGGCGATGCTGCACGCGGTAGCAGGTGTGCTCCCCCACGCGCGGCTGCACACCCCCTACGGGATGACGGAGTGTCTGCCGGTCAGCGACGTCACGCTCGAGGAGCTCGACGCCGTGGGCCGCGAGAGCGGGGGCGGCGGCGGGGTGTGCGTCGGTCGGCCGCTCCCGGGTGTGCGCGTGGCGATCGCGCCGCTGCCGCGCGACCCCCGCGACGCCGACGGCCCGTTGACCGACCGTGCGGGCGTGACCGGCGAGATCGTCGTGTCGGCGCAGCACGTCAAGGACCGCTACGACCAGCTGTGGGCGACCCAGGCCGACAGCGCCCGCGACGAGCTCGCCGCCGCCGACGACGTGCTCGGCACCGGTCCGCGGCACCGCACCGGCGATGTCGGGCACCTCGACGCGGCCGGACGGCTGTGGGTCGAGGGGCGCCGCGTGCACGTCGTGCACACGCCGGTGGGGCCGCTGACTCCGGTGGCGCTCGAGCAGCGGGTCCTCGGCCTGCCGGGGGTGCGAGACGCCGCCGTCGTCGGGGTCGGACCCGAGGGGGCGCAGGCGGTCGTGGTCGTCGTGTGCCCCGAACCCGACGCGGATCGGGCACCCGAGCGGTCGGGGTCGACGTCCCCGCGCTCCAGGCGGCGCGCGGCTCGACCGCTCGTCCATCGCGCCGCTCACCTGGCGGCGCGGCTCGACGTCCGCGCGGTCCCGCCCCTCGCCGACGCCGAGCTCACGGCGCGCGTGCGGGCGCTGGCCGCCGACACCCCCGGCTACGCCGCTCTCGCTGACGAGACGCGTCCCGGCGTCGCGGCCGTCCTCGTGACCGCACACTTTCCTGTGGACATCCGACACCAGTCAAAGGTCGATCGCACGCAGCTGGCGCGCTGGGCCGACCGCGTCCTGGCCGGCGGACGGGTAGGCCGGCCATGACCCTTGCCACCGTCACCCTTCCCACCGTGACCCTTCCCACCGTGGCCCTTCCCACCGTCACCCCTGCCGCCATGGCTCTACCCACCGCGACCTCTCCCAGCGCGGCCCGCCCGAGTCTCGCCCGTCCGGCCAGCCGGTTCCCCGCCCGCCCGGCCTCGCGCCTCCGCCGATCGGTGCCGCGCTCATGAAGGTGCTCGTCACCGGCGCGCGGAGCCTGCTCGGCGGCGGCGTCGCGCGGGCGCTGGCCGCGCGCGGCGACGAGGTGACGGTCTTCCAACGCCGCCCCAGCGGACTCGGCTCGGGCAGTCCCGGGGGTGACGGCCTGCGCGAGATCCTCGGCGACCTCGCCGACGCCGGCGCCGTCGCCCGGGCGGCCGCGGGGCAGGAGGCCGTCGTGCATCTCGCGGCGAAGGTCGACGTCACCGGCGCGTGGCCGGACTACGAGCGAGTCAACGTCGGCGGCACCGAGAGGCTGCTGCGCGCCTGCCGCGACGCCGGCGTGACGCGGATGGTCTACGTCTCGAGCCCGTCGGTCGCCCACGCCGGGGCCTCGCTCGTCGGGGCGCCCGCCGGCCCGGCCGATCCGGCGCACGCGCGCGGGCACTACGCCCGGAGCAAGGCGATGGCCGAGCGGCTCGCGTTGGCCGCCGACGCGCGCGACGACCTCGCGGTCGTGGCGCTGCGCCCGCACCTCGTGTGGGGTCCTGGCGACACCCAGCTCGTCGCGCGGATCGCCCGCCGGGCGCGGGCGGGCCGGTTGCCGATCATCGGGTCGGGGGCGCCGCTCGTCGACACCACCTACGTGGACAACGCGGTCGACGCCCTCGTCGCGGGGCTCGACCGCTGCGAGGCGGCCCGGGGCCGCGCGCTCGTCGTCACGAACGGCGAGCCGCGGCCGATCGCCGAGATCCTCGGCGCCTGGGCCGAGGCAGCCGGGGCGCCCCCGCCGACCCGGCACGTGCCGGCGGCGCTTGCGATCGGGGCGGGCAGCGTCGTGGACGCGGTGACGGCGGTGCGAGTGCGGCTCGGGCACGACCTGTCCTCCGATCCGCCGCTGACCCGGTTCCTCGCCGAGCAGCTGTCGACAGCGCACTGGTTCGACCAGCGCCAGACGCAGGAGCGGCTGCGTTGGCGGCCCCGTGTGGGTCTCGACGAGGGGTTCGCCCGCCTGGCGGCCGCCTTCGCCGCGGAGTAGGCGCTCGAGGTCACCGAGCCGGCCTGCGACCGGGCCCTTCGATCGGTTGGGGTCGCGGGTCTGTTGCGGCCCAGGGGACCTCGGCGCTCGGTCGTCACGTAGCAGGGGTTCAGCCGCCCCGGCCGGCGACGCCTGAACAGGCGGGACACGTCCGGCGACGCGCGCGAGGCGCCGCCAACCCGTGAGCTGATGCCACGGGATGGCCGGCGCCTCGCATACCGTCCGGGCCCGGGGGTGTGGGACGGACGGGTCGCGACTCGCAGCGGCCACGCGGTCGCGTGGGCGCCGCTCCGGACCGCCATGATCCTGACCATGGTCGGCGGCCCGGGAGTCGCGATCGGTCTGGTCCGGTGGGACCGCGCCGATCACCTGATCACCATGAGAACCCAGGAGCGGCGCAGTGCACAACAACCGTGCCATCCTTTGATCAGATCGATCAAAGCGCAGGCATCGGCGCCGGCGGAATTGATCAGGACGACCCTCGGGGGGAGCATGTACCGACTCGATGCCACCGACCGGCGCATCCTCGCCGCGCTCGACGACGACCCGCGCATGACCATCCTGCTGCTCGCCCAGCGCACCGGCCTGGCGCGCGGCACGATCCAGGCGCGCCTCGACCGCTACCGGGAGCACGGCGTGCTGCGCCTGGCCAGCACCCGCATCCCGCCCGCCGCGCTGGGCCGCGGGCTCGCCGCCACCGTGTCGGCCGAGCTCGACCAGCGGCTCCTGGAGGAGGCGATGGCGGGCGTGCGGCGCATCCCCGAGGTGCTCGAGTGCTTCGCGCCCGCGGGCAACACCGACCTGCTGTGCCGCGTCGTCGCGCGCGACCCCGAGGACCTGTATCGCGTCTCGGAGGAGATCCGGCTGTGCCCCGGCATCCTGCGGACGCAGACGGCCGTCTTCCTGCGCGAGGTCATCCCCTACCGCATCCGCCCGCTGCTCGACGCGGACTGAGCCGGCGGCCGTGCAGAGCGATCGGGCGGCGCCCACCGCGAGGGTGCGCGCCGCCCGATCGGGTCCTGGCCGAGGGTCGTCGTGATGACCTCAGGTCTGGGTCGGCACGGGCAGCTCGAGCTCCTCCTGCCTGACGGCGAGGTGGGAGTGCCTGCGGCCGTAGCCGACATAGATCGCCAGCCCGATGACCATCCACACGACGAACCGGATCCACGTCTCGGTGGCCAGGCTCGCCATCATGCCGAGGCAGGCCACCGCGGACAGGGCGGGCAGCCACGGCGACAGCGGCACCCGGAACGGCCGGTGCAGGTCGGGCTTCGTGCGCCGCAGCACGATGACGGCGACCGACACGACGAGGAACGCGAAGAGGGTGCCGATGCTCACCATCTCGGCGAGCGCGCTGAGCGGCACGAAGGCGCCGAGCAGGGCGACGACGACGGTCGTGCCGATCGTCACGCCGACGGGGGTGCGCCACGTCGGGTGCACCTTGCCGACCGCCGGCGGCAGCAGGCCGTCGCGGGCGAGCGCATAGCCGATGCGGCCCATGCCGACGATGTCGACGAGGATCACCGAGCTGAGCCCGCAGACCGCGGCGATGCCGATGAGCACGCCGGCCCAGCCGAGCCCGACCTGCGCGAACGCGTCGGCCAGCGGCGCCCCTTCGGACAGCTGCGAATACGTGACCATGCCGGTGACGACGAGGCAGACCGCCAGATAGAGCAGTGTGCAGATGACGAGCGAGCCGATGAGGCCGCGGGGCATGTCGCGCGCCGGCTCCTTGGTCTCCTCGCCAAGGTTGGCGACGATCTCGAACCCGGAGTAGGCGAAGAAGACGACCGCCGCGGCGGCCAGCACCCCCGAGACGCCGAAGACGCTGGGTGTGACGCCGCTGACGAGCTGCCACAACGGGGTCGCCAGCGTGCCGAGCGTGTCCTGCCGCGAGGGCTGGGACGGGGGCACGAACGGCACCCAGTTGGCGGTCTTCACGAAGAAGATACCGACGACGATGATGAAGAGGCAGACGGAGACCTTGATGACGACGAGCACATTCGTCACCCATCTGGCCTCGGAGATGCCCCGCAGCGCGACCCCGCCGAGCACGACGGCAATGAGGACGGCACCGAGATTGACGATCGAACTCTCACCGAAGAACGTGTCGGGCAGCCCCAGCGCGGCCTGTAGATAACCTGACCAGCCACGCGCGACGACGGCCGCCCCGAGCGCGAATTCCAGCACGAGATCCCACGCGATGATCCACGCGAAGACCTCGCCGATCGTCGTGTAGGCGTAGGTGTAGGCGCTGCCGGCCGTCGGCACGGACGAGGCCAGTTCGGCATAGCACAGGGCTGCGAGCAGGGCGATGACGCCCGCGATGAGGAAGGAGATGGCGATGGCGGGGCCCGCGTTGAGTTTGGCCTGCACCCCGGTGAGCGTGAAGATGCCGGTGCCGATGATCATTCCGATACCGAACGCGATGAGATCTTTGGCGGTCAGGCGCTTGGCGAGACCTTTGTGTTCAAGCCCGTCGACCGGGTCGTTCTGGTGGATGACCGTTTCGACGTCCTTCTTGCGAAACGGACTCCCCGAGTAGGTGGTCATGCAGGCAAACGTAGACCCAATACCGCGGGAATGATCGCCCGAAAGCGACATATCGATCGGCGACACTCAAGTTTTACATTCCCGCAGTCATCGAGAAACACAGGTTTCCCGATGCGGCAGGGTCGCGATGCCAAACCGCGACTTCCCGCGCCATCCCGCGACATCCCGCGCCATCCCGTGCCAGGCCGGGTCGACGCCGACGATGGGGCACACTCGACGGGTGACCGAGGCCAGGGAGCCGGCGGGCGAGGCGCCGGGCACGTCAGCGGCCGGCCGGCCGCCGGTGCCCTGGGTGCTGCACGTCGATCTCGACCAGTTCATCGCCGCGGTCGAGGTGCTGCGCCGACCCGAGCTCGCGGGCCTGCCGGTCATCGTCGGCGGCCGCGGCGACCCGACCGAGCGGGCGGTGGTCTCGACGGCCTCCTACGAGGCGCGCGAGTTCGGGGCCCGGTCCGGCATGCCGTTGCGGATCGCCGCCCGCAAGTGCCCCCAGGCGGTCATCCTGCCGGTCGACGCGCCGACCTACCTGGCGGCATCGGAGCAGGTCATGGCCACGCTGCGGGAGCACGCGGTCGTGCAGGTGCTCGGCTGGGACGAGGCGTTCCTCGGCGTCCGCACCGACGACCCGGTCGGCACGGCCCGGCAGATTCAGGCCGCGGTGCTCGCCGCGACCCGGCTGCACTGCTCGATCGGCATCGGCGACACGACGGTGCGCGCCAAGAACGCCACCGACTTCGGCAAGCCGCGCGGGGTCTTCACGCTGACCGCGGACAACTGGCTCGAGGTCATGGGCGAGCGGCCGACGATCGCGCTGTGGGGCGTCGGCGCGAAGGTCTCCGGCCGGCTCGCGGCGCACGGCATCGTCACGGTCCGCGCCCTCGCGGCGGCGCAGCTCGACGTGCTGACGGCGGAGTTCGGCCCCCGCATGGGCGGCTGGTATCGCGACCTGGGCCGCGGCGAGGGCTCGCGCGAGGTCGACCCGACACCGTGGGTGCCGCGCGGGCACGGGCACGAGACGACCTACCAGCAGGACCTCGTCGAGCGGTCCGAGATCCTCGCCGCGGTCGCGACGCTCGCCGAGCAGGTCGTCGAGGACATCACCGCCGAGGGCCGCCCCGCGGTGCGGCTGCGGCTGAAGATCCGCTATGCGCCGTTCTTCACGGTGACCCGCTCGCGCAAGCTCCCCCGCGCGACCGCCGACCGCGCGCAGATCGTCGGCGCCGCGGTCGCGCTCGCCGACGACCGCATCGAGCCCGACCGGCCGATCCGGCTGCTCGGCGTGCACGCCGAGATGACCCCGCCCGACGATGCCGGGCCCGCCGCCCGAATCGCCGACCGCGGCGGGTGCACCTAGCCTTGACAGCACCGCAGCAGGGTCCTGAACCGCGGCCCCGCCCGCCTGAGACGTCCGCGAGGCCCCGATGTCGGTCCAGTCCGCCCCTGCCGCAACCCCCGATCTGTCCGCCATCCCCGCCCAGACCCAGACCTGGCCCGGCACCGTCGACGACCTCGACCCGCATCCCGACCACGGCGAGCACTGGACCGGGCGCGACCGTCTCGTCGGCAAGCGCGCTCTCGTCACCGGCGCCGACTCCGGCATCGGTCGTGCGGTGGCCACTCTCTTCGCCGCCGAGGGCGCCGACGTCGCGATCTCCCACCTGCCGCAGGAGGCCGGCGACGCCCGGCAGACGCAGGAGCTCGTCGAGCGGGCCGGGCGCCGGTGCGTGCTCATCGAGACCGATCTGCGCACCGCGCAGGCCAACATCCACACGGCGAAGACCGCCGTCGAGGAGCTCGGCGGGCTCGACGTGCTCGTGCCCAACGCCGCCTACCAGATGACCCACGACGACATCACCGACTTCCCCGACGGGCAGATCGTGCGCACCTTCGAGACCAACGTCTTCTCGCCGTTCTGGCTCGTCAAGCACCTGGCCGACGACCTGGGAGCGGGCGGCAGCATCATCGTCACGACATCGGTGCAGGCCGTGCAGCCCTCGGAGCATCTCCTCGACTACGCGGCGACGAAGGCCGCCCTGAACAACCTCGTCGTCAATCTCGCGGCCGAGCTCGGGCCGCGGGGCATCCGCGTCAACGCCGTCGCCCCCGGACCGATCTGGACCCCGCTCATCCCCGCGACGATGGCGCCGGAGAAGGTCGAGGGCTTCGGCTCCGACACCCCTCTGGGGCGCGCCGGGCACCCCGTCGAGGTCGCGGCCGCCTATGTCTTCCTGGCGTCGGACGAGGCGAGCTTCGTCTCCGGCACAGTTCTCGGGGTGACCGGCGGCAAGCCGGTCTTCTGACGACGGCCCTCGCGTAACGAGCCTGTTCGTCGCACCAATTCGCCGACGCCGGTCCCCGGGCCTTGACGGCAACAAACTAGTTGGTATGTTTCTGGCCATGCGCAGCCTCATCGTGACCGAGTTCATCACCCTCGACGGCGTCGTCGAGGCCCCCGGCGGCGGCGACCACCCGCACGGCGGCTGGACGTTCAAGGACGTCGACTTCGACGAATCGGCCTACGAGATCAAGGGCCGCGAACAGGAGGAGGCCGGGGCGCTGCTGCTGGGGCGCCGCACCTACACCGAGTTCGCGCCGATCTGGCCGACGATGGAGGACTTCGCGCGCTACAACTCGCTGCCGAAGTACGTCGTGTCGACGACGCTGACCGACGCCGACCTCAACCCCGACTGGCCTGACACGAGCATCCTGCGCACCCTCGACGAGGTCGCCGCGCTCAAGGCCGGCGACGGCGGCCCGATCCTCGTGCACGGCAGCGCCGAGTTGGCCCGCGGCCTCGCCGCCGCCGGGCTCGTCGACCGCTACACGCTGCTGGAGTTCCCGGTCGTGCTCGGCTCGGGCACGCGGCTCTTCGCCGACGACGGAGACAAGGCGCGGCTCACGCTCACCGAGCACGCCACCTACGCCAACGGCGTCCGCCTGGCCGTCTACGACGTGGTGCGCTGACGGGCGCCCGCGCCGCGTCTCGCGCCGCGACGGTCCGCCCACCGACCCGGTCACCCCGACGCGGCATGATCGGCACGTGATCCCCGAGCCTGTGCCGACCCGACCGCCCGGGCCCCCGGTGCCGCCGTGGCTGCAGCGGGTCGAGCCCCGTCTGGCCGCGGCCCTCGCCTCGCGCCGGCGCTCCCACCCCGACCCGGTAGCGGGGGTGGCCGCCGCAGCGGACTGGTTCGCCACCTTCCCCCCACCGCTGCACCCGCGGCGACGCTCGGCGGTGCTCATGCTCTTCTCGCCGGGCACGTCCGGAGGCACCGGCCTCGGCGACCTGCTGCTCACCGAGCGGGCGCACACGCTGCGCTCGCACGCCGCGCAGGTCGTCTGCCCCGGCGGTCACCTCGAGCCGGGCGACGACGGCCCGGTCGCGGCGGCGCTGCGGGAGGCCCACGAGGAGGTGGGGCTCGACCCGGCGTCGGTGCAGGTCGTCGCCGAACTGCCGGCGCTCTACATGCATCCCGCCGAGATGGCGGTGCATCCGGTGCTCGCGTGGTGGCCGCGGCCGCACCCGCTGCGGGTCGTCGACGCGAGGGAGGTGGCGCAGGTGCTCGTCGCCGAGGTCGCCGAGCTGCTCGACCCCGACCGCCGGTTCACGGTCGTGGCGCCCGACCACTACCGGGGGCCGGGATTCGAGGTCGGCGGACTCGTCGTCTGGGGGTTCACGGCGGCGCTCATCGAGGCGGTCGGCGAACTCGCGGGCATCGCCCCGGCCTGGGACGGGCACCGCACCCGCGCGCTGCCCGGCTACCTCGCCTCGGCCTACTGGCCGGACTGATCGGTCC
>JBDIAP010000105.1:0-13683 GCA_039812485.1 Kineosphaera sp. | reverse complement strand
GACGCCCGGGCCACTCGGGGGTGCTCGACGCGCGGGCACGTCGGCCGCTCGGCGCCCGGCCACTCCGGGCCGCTCGGCGCCCGGGCACGTGGGCCGCTCGACGCGGCCTGTTGCCCGCGCCCCGCGTAGGGTGCTCGGCATGCGCATCGTGGTCACGGGCGGACACGGGTTCATCGGCACGTTGCTGTGGCAGGAACTCGCGCAGCGGGGTGTCTTCGACGGGCGATCGATCGACGAGATCGTGCTCGTCGACCGGGTGACGCGGACCGTCGGCCAGCCCCCTGGCGTCGGCATGACGCGCATCGACTCCGTCGGCGGAGACCTGCTCGACGTCATCGACGGCGTCTTCGACGAGCCGGTCGACGTGCTCTTCCACCTCGCGGCCGCTGTCTCGTCGGAGTGCGAGGCCGACTTCGACCTCGGCATGCGCGCCAACGTCGACGCCACCCGCGCGCTGCTCTCGGCAGCGCGGGCGCAGCACGAGGGCGGCGGACCGACCGTGCGGTTCGTCTTCAGCAGCAGCGTCGCGGTCTACGGGCCCGACCCGGTGCTGCCGCTGCCGCCCGTCGTCAGCGAATCGACCCTGCCGACCCCGCAATCCAGCTACGGCGCGGAGAAGCTTGTGGGCGAGCAGCTCATCGCCGAGCACACCCGCCGCGGGCTGCTCGACGGGCGGGTCGCGCGACTCATGACCGTGTGTGTGCGCCCCGGAGCGCCCAACGCCGCGGCCTCGAGCTTCGTCTCGGGCGTCCTGCGCGAGCCGCTGTCGGGGGTGGAGGCCGTCTGTCCGGTGCGCCCGGACCTGCCGCTGGCGATCGCCTCCCCGGCGACGACGATCGCGGGGCTGCTCGCCCTGGCCGAGGCGGCGCGGGGCGACGCACCGGGGCAGCTGTCGGGGCGGCTGCCGGTCAACCTGCCGGCGTTGACCGTGACCGTGCAGGAGATGCTCGACGCGCTGGCGCGCCACGGCGGTCCGGAGGCGCGGTCGCTCGTGCGAATGCAGGAGGACCCTCGCATCGACGCGATCGTGCGCTCGTGGCCGTCGCGCTTCGACAACACCCGGGCGCTGGCCCTCGGTCTGGAGCCCGACCCGAGCATCGACGCGATCGTCGAGCAGTATCTCGCGACGACAACCCGCTGAGCGGCCGGGCTCCACCGCGCCGGCCGAGTCCACCCGCAGCCGACGCGGTCCGGCCCGCAGCCGAGGCGCTCGCCGCGGGTGCGGGCGGTCGTCACGCACGCGCCACGCGCGAGTCGCGGCCGATGTCAGGCACTAACGTCGTACATCAACCACTGGTCGAGGCCCAACGCCGCCGCAAACCCGCAGGTCGCCGCGCCGGGCCTGACCTCGACCATGGGTTGATGTACGACGTTGGTGCCTCTGCCCCCGCGCGGACCTGCCCCATCAGCTGGGGACCGGGTCCCAGGTCTTCTTCGGCAGCTTGCGCACGCGCCGCTGGCGGCGGGTCGGGATCATCGAGCGCATCTCCTCGAGCTTGCCGAAGCACAGGAGCCGGTCTTCGGCCTCGAGCACCTGCGAGGAGCGCGGGTTGGGGATGACCTGGGTGCCGCGGTGCAGCGTGAGCACGGTGATGTCGTGCTCACGAAGGCCGGATTCGCCGAGGCGCTTGCCCACCATCTCGGCGCCGCGGTGCACGAGGATCTCGGCGACTCCGTAGCCCGTCGAGACCGTCAGTCGCTGCCGCACGTCGATCTCGGGGAACGCGACCTGGTTGTCGATGTAGTCGATGATCGCGCCGGCGACGTCGAGCCGCGTGGCGCGCTCGATGCCCTCGAGGCCCGGCGAGGAGTTGACCTCCATGACGAGCGGGCCGTCGTTGCCCTCGAGCATGTCCACCCCGGCGATCCGCAGACCCATGATCTGCGCGGATCGCACGGCCGCCTGCTGATAGGCCGGCTCGAGCGTGACCGGCTCGACCGACCCGCCCCGGTGCACGTTGGAGCGGAACTCATCGCCCTTGGCGACCCGCCGCATCGCGGCGACGACCCGGTCGCCGACGACGAGGGCCCGGATGTCGCGACCCTTGGACTCCTTGACGAACCGCTGGATGAGCACGTTCTGCCGGGTCGACTGGAGGGTCTCGATGATCGCCTCGGCGACCTTGAGCTCGGGGGCCAGGATGACGCCGATGCCCTGCGTGCCCTCGAGGAGCTTGATGACGACGGGCGCGCCGCCGACCCGCTCGATGGCCGGCAGCACGTCGGCGCGGTCGCGCACGAACGTCGTCGCCGGCATGGCGATCTCGTGCCGCGACAGGATCTGCGTGGCGCGCAGCTTGTCGCGCGCGTTGGAGATGCCGTAGGACATGTTCGGCGTATAGACGTCCATCTGCTCGAACTGGCGCACGACCGCGACCCCGAAGTAGGTGATCGAGTTGCCGATGCGCGGCAGGATCGCGTCGTAGTCCGACAGCTGCTTGCCGCGGAAGAGCAGGTCGGGGGCGTCGCCGGAGAGGTCGATGCCGAAGCGCAGGGTGTCGAGCACCTTGACGGTGTGGCCGCGGTCGAGGGCGGCGGCACGCAGCCGCTTGGTGCTGTAGGCGCGCGGGGCGCGCGAGAGGATCGCCAGTTTCATTCCACTGTCATTCGTCGGGGTCGTGGCCTGCGAGGATGTGCCGATGTCACATGTGTCGGGGGCAGCAGCGCCGGAGCCGACGAGCCATTCAAGCACCCTCGTGGGGTGGCGCGAATGGGCCCGGCTGCCGGGGCTCGGGGTGCCGTGGATCAAGGTCAAGGTCGACACGGGGGCGCGCACGTCGTCGCTGCACGCGTTCGACGTCGAGGAGTTCCGCCGGCGCGGTCGCGACTGGGTGCGCTTCTCGATCCACCCCTGGCAGCGCACCCAGGAGGACGCGGTCGTCGTCGAGCGGCAGGTGCTCGCGCGGCGCCGGGTGCGCTCCTCCAGCGGTCACACGCAGGTGCGGCTCGTCGTGCCGATGCGAGTGCGGCTCGCGGGGCGCACGGTGCGCGCGGAGGTGACGTTGAGCCGGCGCGACGAGATGGGCTTTCGCATGTTGATCGGGCGGGAGGCGCTGCGGCAGGGTTTCGTCGTGGACTCCGCGCGCTCCTACCTCGGGGGGCGGCCGCGGCGCTCGACGCGCCGCCGGAACAGGGGGTTGTAGATGCCGCGGGAATCGTTCCCCATCGGGCAGTTCCGGGTGCGCGCCGGGCAGTCGCGGGAGGTGGAGCTGCCGATCTCGCGCCTCGTGACCGGCGCGGACGTGTCGCTGCCCGTGCGGGTCGTGCATGGCCGCGCCGAGGGCCCGCGCATGTGGGTGGTCGCGGCGACGCACGGCGACGAGGTCGTCGGTGTCGAGGTCATCCGGCGGGTGCTGGCATCGCTGTCACCGAAGGAGCTGCGCGGCACGCTGGTGGCGGTGCCGATCGTCAACGTGCTCGGCTTCATGGCCGGCGAGCGCTACCTGCCCGACCGCCGCGACCTCAACCGCTGCTTCCCCGGCTCGGCCCGAGGGTCGCTCGGGTCGCGGCTGGCGCACCTGCTCATGACCCAGGTCGTGTCGCCGTGCGAGGTCGGCATCGACCTGCACACCGGCGCCTACAGCCGCACGAACCTGCCCCAGATCCGGGCCGACCTCGACGACCCGCGCACGCGGGAGCTGGCGCACGCGTTCGGGGCGCCGATCGCGTTGCACGCCAAGCTGCGCGACGGGTCGTTGCGTCAGGCCGCGCGCGAGCGGGGGTCGACCGTGCTGCTCTACGAAGGCGGGGAGGCGTGGCGCTTCGACGAGTGGGCGATCGAGGCCGGTGTCGCCGGCGTGCGGCGGGTGCTCGCGGCCCTCGGCATGGTCGAGGCCCCGGAGCCGCCCGAGGTCCCGGCTGTCGTGGAGTCGCGGTCGAGCGGGTGGGTGCGCGCGCGTCACACGGGGATCGTCGGGCTCGACGTCGCCCTGGGCGCCCGCGTCGAGGAGGGCGACCGGCTCGGGGCGCTGTCCGACTCCTTCGGTCGCCGCGTGCATCTCGTGCGCGCCGACCGCGCGGGCCTGGTCATCGGCCTGACCCACGCGCCGCTCGTCCACCGCGGCGACGCGCTCGTGCACATCGCGACGATCTCGTAGGTGGGCCGCGCAGGCTCAGGAGCCCTTCGGCCAGTCGTCCGAGACGGGAGCGCCGCCCTCGACGACGTGCTCGGGCTGCGGGGCGAGGTCGGTCCACGAGTCCTTCGGGCGGTAGCCGAGCTCGAGCATCGTGTTGGTGAGATCCCAGCGGCGGTTGGGGTTGTCGGAGATCGCGTAGTAGATGCCGTAGCGGACCCGGGCCTCGATCGCGCGACGGAACACCTGCTCGCAGTCGTCCGGCGAGAGCCACATCGCGCGGAGCACGTCGACGTCGGCGACGAGCGGATCCCTGGCGAGCCAGCCGATGCGCAGCGAGATGACGTCGATCCCGTATTCGTCGTGGTAGAAGCGCCCGATGACCTCGCCGAACACCTTCGACACCCCGTAGAGCGAGTCGGCCCGCGGCAGCTGCGAGGTGTAGACGGGCCACTCCTCATAGCGGTCGTACATGCCCATCGCGTGGTTCGACGAGGCGTAGACGATGCGCCGCACGCGGGCGTCGCGGGCGGCCTCGAGCACGTTGCGGTAGCCGACGATGTTCGCCCCGAGCACGGCGTCCCAGTCCGACTCCGGCGATGCGGAGCCCGCGAGGTGCACGACGGTGTCGATGCCGGTCATGAGGTGGCGCACCTCGTCGAGGTCGCCGAGGTCGGCCCGCCGCAGCACCCGCTCCTGCTCGGGGGTGCGGGGCGTGCGGCCGTGTTGCACGACGTCGTAGTCGGAGGCGAGCCGCTCGGCGAGCAGCCGGCCGACGCCGCCGGTGGCGCCGGTGATGAGGATGCGGCGTGAGGTGTCAGACATGGTCCTCATCCTGGCCGCCCGGAGCGGCCTGCGCTCGGGGACGTCGGTCGACCCGCCTGCCCGGGCGATCCCCTGAGCGAGCCGCTGAGCGAGCCGCTGAGCAAGCCGCTGCGCGAGCCCCTGCGCGAACCGCTGCGCGAGCCGCTGAGCGAGCCCCTGAGCGAGCCGCTGAGAGAGCAGCTGCGCGAGCCGACCGGACGAGCCAGCCGGGCCAGCGCCCCGAGGCGGCGAGCGCCGCCGCGACCGGCGACAGCTCCGTGGGGGTCGGCCAGGCCAGCGCCCGAGTCAGGGGCCAGACGAGCGCCCGAGCCGGCGGCCGGACGAGCGCCCAAGCCGGCCGGCAGGTGAGCGCCCAAGTCAGGCGGGCCAGCAGCCAGGCCGGCGCCCGGGCCACCGGCCAGGCGAACGACGGATCAGCCTCCGTGCGCGGCAGATGACGTGCGACGAAGGGCCCCGCGCACAGGCACGGCCGGTTCGGGGAAGGATGGGGGACACGTCGCGCCCGACCGACCGCGTCGGCCGCCGGACGCGCACGTGCGGACACCGCACGTGCGGACATCGCAGTGGAACCCGTCCGAAGACCTGCCCAAGGAGCCGCCATGCGCGCCACCGTCATCTACGGAGCCCGCGACATCCGCGTCGAAGACCGCCCCGAGCCGACGATCGTCGAACCGACCGACGCGATCGTGCGCACGGTGGCGACGTGCGTCTGCGGGTCGGACCTGTGGCCCTATCGGGGCGTCAACGAGGTCAAGCGGCCCCGCAAGATCGGGCACGAATACGTCGGCGTCGTCGAGGCCGTCGGCGAGGAGGTGCGCACGGTGCGCGCCGGCCAGTTCGTCGTCGGGGGCTTCCTCTACAGCGACAACACGTGCGCGATCTGCCGGGTCGGCATGCAGTCGCTGTGCGAGCACGGCGGCGGCTACGACGGCTGCCAGGCCGAGGCGATCCGCATCCCGCAGGCCGACGGCACGCTGCTGGCCCTCGACGAGCAACCCGACGACGCCCTCGTGCCGCATCTGCTCGCGCTCTCGGACGTCGCGGCGACCGGCTGGCACGCGGCGGTGTCGGCGCAGGTCCGCGAGGGTGGCACGGCGGTCGTCGTCGGCGATGGCGCCGTCGGGCTGTCCGGGGTGCTCGCGGCCGCGCAGCTCGGCGCCGCGCGCATCATCGCGATGAGCCGGCACGCCGACCGGCAGGCCCTGGCCACCGCCTTCGGCGCGACCGACATCGTCGCCGAGCGCGGCGACGAGGGCGTCGAGCGGGTCAAGGAGCTCACCGGCGGCATCGGCGCGGACTCGGTGCTCGAGTGCGTCGGCACCCAGGACTCCGTCGTCCAGGCCCTGCGCTGCGCCCGGCCGGGCGGCATGGTCGGGTGGGTCGGCGTGCCGCACGTCGCCGATCTGCCGCAGGAGCACATGTTCTGGCGCAATGTCGGCCTGCGGGGCGGCATCGCTCCGGTGCGCGCCTACCTGCCCGAGCTGCTGGAGCGCACTCTGGCCGGACGCATCGAGCCGGGGCGCGTCTTCGATCTCACGCTCCCGCTGGAGGAGGCCGCGGAGGCATACGCGGCGATGGACGAGCGGCGCTCGATCAAGACGATGCTGCTGCCCTGAGCGGCGTGGCGCCCCGTCGCCCCACAAACCGCCAGCGCACGCGTCGGGGCCCACGCCATCAGGCCGCTCGATCACAGCAATGCTGACCGCCCAGCACACCCTCGCGCCCCGTCGCCCCACAGCACCGCCAGCCATCACGCGTCGGGGCCCACGCCATCAGGCGCCGTCGCTCGACCGGTCTGTATCGCTGCCTGCGGCCTTGCCGGCTGCCTGCGGCATGAGCCCCTGCAGCTCGCCGCGCTCGGTGGCCCGGCGGAAGAGCACAAACGAGCCGGCGGCGATGACCCCCAGGCACGGGATGAACCCGAACCGGTTGTAGGCGAACGCCACGCTCACCGGCGCCCACCAGGCCAGCGCAGCCTGGACGGCGGCCGAGCCGAAGAAGACCGCCGCGAAGACCCCGGTCACCGACCGCGCGAGGCGTCGCACGTCGGCCCGCTCGAAGGCCCGAGCGAACACGCGCCCCTGCGCGGTCTCGCCGTTGCCGGCGCTGCCGACCGCGAAGAGCTCGACGAGCGTGCGCCGCGTGAAGAGAGTCGCGATGGCGAAGAGGCCGGCCGCCAGCGAGCTCAGCGCCCCCTCGAGCAGCACCATGCGCGCGTCGTCGAACCACAGCCCCAGCGCCACCGACAGCGCGATGCCGCCGAGCACGAGGATGCTCAGGCCGCCCATGGGCCGGCCGCGCAGTTTGTCGGAGGCGATGCCGATGGCCGGCAGGGCACCCGAGATCATGAGCGCTGGCACCTCGTTCCAACCCTGCTGGGTGAGCCACCAGTGCAGGGCGATGGGGCCGACGATGTCGAGACCGAACGTGCGGGCCAGCGCCGGCCACTGCGCGGATTCGGCGGCGTCTGCCGTGTCGGACGTGTCGGCAGTGTCGGCAGTGTCGACCGTGTCGACCGTGTCGACCGTGTCGGAAGTGTCGGAAGTGTCAGCGGCGACGGCCGTGTCGGCGGCCGAGGAGCCTGCCGGGTCCGACGCGGCGTGTGGCGGTGCGGTGGAGTGCGACCCGGCCGACGCCTGGACGGGAGCCGCCACCGCGTCGGACGCACCGATCGCGTCGCGACCGGCCGGGGCGCTCCTGACGGTCACGCTCGTCGCAGGCTCGATGATCGTCATGTCGCTCTCCTCGGGTCGATTCGGCGCGGTCCCCGATCGGTGTGCGCTCGGGTGTCGCTGTCGAGATCAAGCCTCGCCATCAGACCGGCGCAACGGATCAGGCGCGGTGATGAAGTCCGGCCTCCGCCGCGAGGTGGAGGAGGTGCCCGGACGGCAGACCCGTGCGCCCAGGGGTCAGTCGGCGGCATCCTCCGTCACGGTGAGCGCCCCCGACGGGCACAGCTGCGCGGCCTGCAGCACCGCGGGCCGCAGCCCGGGCGGGGGATCGCCGTCGATGACGTAGGCGATCGCGTCGTCCTCGCGCTGGTCGAAGACCTCGGGCGCGCTGAACACGCATTGGCCGGCGCCGATGCACTTCTCCTCGTTGATCTCGATGCGCATAACACTCCCTCACTGGTGGACAACTCTTCAGGCAGTTGCCTTAAACAGAGCCTACGCTGGCACTATGCGACTTCCCTACCCGTTCGAGCACTCCACCGCCCTCGAGCCCCCCGTCGAGTGGGCCCGGCTGCGCGGCGAATGCCCCGTGGCGCAGGTCCGCGCGGCCAACGGCGTCGACGGGGTGCTGCTCACCCGCTACGCCGACGTCAAGGCGATGCTCGCCGACCCGCGCTTCCAGCGCGGCCCGCTCTCCGGGGAGCCCGGAGGCGTCGGCGACACCGCACCCGACGGCGGCGGCTTCGGCCAGCTCGCCTCGGTCATGGAGGGCGAGGGGCACCTGCGCTGGCGGCGCCTGCTGGGGCGCACCTTCACGGTGCGGCGGGTGCGCGCCATGCAGCCCGCGATGGAGCGCATCGCCACCGGGCTGCTCGACGACATGATCGCCGGCGGCGCGCCGGCCGACCTGCGGGCCGCGTTCGGCTTCCCCTTCCCGGTCTTCGTCATCTGCGAGCTGCTGGGGGTGCCGGCCGCGGATCGCGAGCGCTTCTCGGCGTGGTCCGACCGCCTGCTCAACTTCACCACCTATACGCAGGAGGAGTCGCTGGCCTCCGGCATCGAGCTGTACGTCTACATCCAGGGTCTCGTGCAGGGCAAGCGCGACAACCCGGGCGACGACCTGCTCTCGGAGCTCACCGCGATCAGCGACGAGGACTCCAGCCGCCTCTCGGAGGAGGAGCTCGTCATGACGGGCATCGCGCTGCTCGTCGCCGGCCACGAGACGACCGCCAACATGATCGGCAAGATGGTCGCCATGCTCCTCGCCGCACCGGGTCGCTGGGCTCAGCTGCTCGCCGACCGCTCGCTCGTGCGCACCGCCGTCGAGGAGGTGCTGCGTTTCGACGCCAACCTGGGGTTCGCGATGTCGCGCCACGTCGACGAGGACATCGAGGTCGCGGGCGTGCCGATCCCGGCGGGCACGACCGTGTGGTCGGCGATGGCCGCCGCCAACCGCGACGAGACCGTCTTCGAGGACGCCGCGACGATGGACATCGCCCGCACGCCCAACCCGCACCTGACGTTCGGCGTCGGCGCACACTCCTGCCTCGGCCAGACCCTCGCCCGGGTCGAGCTCGCGACGGCCCTCGAGCTGCTGCTCGACCGGCTGCCGACGCTCGAGCTGGCCGTGCCGGCCGACGAGCTGCGGCGCCGCGAGGGGCTGCTGGTCGGCGGCCTCGAGGAGGTCCCGGTGCGGTGGTGACCTCCCCCGCACCGACACGCTCGACGCGGGACCTGCTGCTCGACACCGCCGAACGGCTGTATGCCGAGCGGGGCCTCGCGCAGGTCTCGAACCGCCAGATCGCCGAGGCCGCGGGCCAGGCCAACAACTCCGTCGTCGCCTACCACGTCGGCACCAAGGCCGACCTCGTCGCGGCGCTGTGCGCGCGTCAGGCCGGACCGGTCGAGCAGGCGACCCGCGCGATGGTCGCGGCCCTGCGGGGCACGGACGCCGGCCCCCGCGACCACGTAGCGAGCCTGGTCGCCCCCTTCGTGCGGCTGCTCGCGGCGCGCGGGCGGGAGGCGGGGCACGGGCAGCCGAGCTGGGCGGCCCGATTCGCGGCGCAGGTGTTGGCCGACCCCGTCTACGGGCCGCGGACGCTGTGGCGGGCCGAGCTGACCGCGGCCCACCGCGAGGCGAGCGCCGCCGCGTGGTCGGCGGCGCCGCCCGTGCCGGCCGAGGTCGTCGAGCTGCGGCTGCAGATGATGCGGATCGTCGTCGTGCACACGTGTGCCGAGCAGGAGGGCGCCGCCGCCGCACGCGGCACGACGGTCGACTGGGCGGGGGTCGAGGCGGCCCTCGTCGACGCGGTCACCGGGATGCTGCTGGCGCCCGTCGGTGCTGGTCAGCCGGGAACTCGTGCGACGCCCGGCATCGCCGAGCTCCCCGATCCCGTCGATCCCCCGAGGCATCGCCGCCGGGCTCAGCGCCCGGCGCGGATCGGCCGCTGAGCTCGCCAGCTCGATGGCCGTGGCGCGTGCCGATGGCAGCGCTGCAAGCCGCTGGTCCGGCCGCTCCGAGCTGTGCCGCCCCCTGACAGCGTGGCCGTCGACGGCTTGCGGGTGACGGGCAGCGCGGTCGCGACGACACGCGAAGGCCCCAACGTCGTACATCAACCACCGGTCGAGGTGCTCGCTTCGGCCGCGACCTGCGCAGATGCCACCACCACAAGGTTCGACCGTCGGTTGATGCACGACGTTATGGCCTTCCTTCTCGACGCCGCGGACCGGCGAAGATCCCGCTGAGGCCGAGAGGCGCCCCCGCAGGCCGACTCAACCGCTCAGGGCGCCGATCCGGAAGCCGGCGAGGCGCTGCTGCGGGGCCTTGTCCTTGCCGTGCTGCGCGGCGAATGCGGCCGTGGCGTCGGTGCCGCACAGGCCGGTGATCGCCGGGGCTCCGCCGGGGTGCTGCCCGATCCACGACGTGAGGTCATAGACCGAGCTGCCGATCGCAGCCCAGCACGACGTCGTCGACGCGTGCTCGCGCACCTGGGTCAGGCTGTAGGACGCCGTCGCGGCCTGCGCCGCGGCCTGGGGGGCACCGCCGTTGCCGCCCGAGAGCCCCCCGGACCACGTCGCCTCGGCGCCGCTGTGTCCGACGAGGGCCACGAGCACGAGCGACGCCGCCGCAGCCAGGCTCATGAGGGCCCCCGCAGCCGTCGTCACGACGCCGCCCCACGACCCGGCCTCCCGCCGGCCTTCGGGAGCGCCATCCGGCGCGCTGTCGGCCGGGCCCGTCCCACGTCCGTCGGCTCGCCGCTGCAGCACATACCAGATCAGCGCGAGCGCCCAGCACACGGCGGCGACCGGCAGCAGCACCTCGGCCCACTCCTCGTGCTGCGTCGGCGTGCCGACCTGATGGCCGAGCCACTCGCCCGACTCCTTGGCGACCCACGTGAAGCCGAGGGCGATCGTGAGCCCGACGAGCGACAGCCCGGCGTACCGGCGGCGCCACCACGGCACGAGGAACGACGCGACGAGGCACCCCGCGCTCAGCGGCAGCAGCACGACGGCAACGTGCACGACGAGCGGGTGCATCGGCAGACCGAGGACGGTCGCAAACAGACTGTCCATGACGGGTGCGGGCCGGCCTCAGCCGGCCAGAGCGCCGATCTTGAACGTTGCGAGCCGCTCCTTGGGATCGGTGTCGTTGCCGTGCTGCGTCGTGAAGGCGCTCGTCGCGTTCGTGCCGCACAGGGCCTTGATCTTGTCCGGGCCGCCGGGATGCTTGGTGATCCACGCGGTGAGGTCGTAGACGTTCTTGTCGATCGCGGCCCAGCACGACGTCGGGCCGGCGTGCTGGGCGACGTCGGCCATCGTGTAGGCGACGGGGCCGCTCGACGTGGCGGTGACCGTCGTGGGCGCGGTCGTCGCCATGCTCGTGGCGCTCGAGGTCGTGGGGGCCGCGGCCGGCGAGCCGCTGCTGGAGCTGGAGTCCGAGCCGCAGGCGGTCAGCGCGGACGCGGCGAGCAGGGCAGTGGCGAGGCAGACACGTCGTTTCAAGGCTCGGTCCTTCGGTCTGGCAGCCTGCGTGGGCACCAGGCTGCGCGCTGGGGTGGCGATGGTCACGGTGCGGCGCCGGCTGCGGCCAGGATCGATCGTCCGGGGCGTTCACGTGGGCGTTCGCCCTTCGATGGTGCACACGTCGACCTGAAAGCCGGATTAAGGGCCGCTGGAATGGGTGACCCCGCAACGGATTCCACCCGCGCAGGGGTGGCTCGCGGGGACTCGCACGGGGAGGACAGGGATGATGGGCCGGTGAACTGGCACCGACGATGGTCGCTGCGGCGGCGCGTGGTCGCCGAGTCGCTGGCGACGCTGGCCGTCGTCGTCGCGCTCGGGTGTGTGGCCTTCACGCTGACGCTGCAGCGCGTCGTCGTCTCCGTCGCCGAAGCCGACGCCCGGGGCCAGGCCGACGAGATCGCCCGGCTCGTGGAAGCCGGTCGGCTCACCCCCGACCACGTCGGCGAGGAGGTGGCCAGCCACGGCTCGGTCATTCAGATCGTCGATGCCTCCGGGCGGGTCGTCGGCGCGTCGCCGACGAGCGCGGGCGCCACAGCGCCGCTCGTGGCGCTGCGACCGGCGGCGGGTGCGACGAGCCGCGCCGAGGTCGACGGGGTGCCGGCCCAGGCGCCGCAGCGCTGGGTCGTCGTGGCGCGCGGCGCCCGCCCACCGGCCTCGGAGCAACGGCGGCAGCAGCCGCCGCTGACGGTGCTCGTCGCCGCCCCGCTGCGCGGCGAGCACGACCTGGTGAGTCGGTCGCTGAGCTGGTTCGTGGGGTCGGCGCTCGTGCTGCTTCTCGTCGTCGCGGTGTTGCTGTGGCGCGGGGTCGATGCGGCGCTCTCCCCGGTGCGCCGCATCGCCGACGACGTCGACGAGATCCGGCATGCGCGCAGTTCGCGTCGGGTGACGGTGCCCGACAGCGACGACGAGATCGCCCGGCTCGCCCGCGTCATGAACCGCATGCTCGACCGCCTCGACCGGGCCGACAACTCGAGCCGGCAGTTCCTCTCCGATGCCTCGCACGAGCTGCGCAGTCCTCTGGCGACGATCCGGGCCGTCGTCGAGGGTGAGGCCAGCGTCGCCGGCACCCCCGCCTACGAGCGCGATCGCGTCATCCTCGGCGAAACGCTGCGCATGCAGCGACTCGTCGACGACCTGCTCACCCTGGCCAAGGCCGACGACTCCCGGCTCGGTCTCGCCCGGCACGAGGTCGACCTCGACGAGGTCGTCGGGGAGGAGGTGCGGCGCCTACGGGCCACCACCGCCACCGCGGTCCCGACGGCGGCTCAGCCCGTGCGGGTCGACGCCCACATCGAGCCGGCACGCGTGCTCGGCGATCAACAGCGGCTCGCCCAGGTGCTGCGCAATCTCACCGACAACGCGGTCCGGCACTGCCGGGGACGGGTGCGGGTGCAGCTTCGCGTCGAGGGGGTTGAAGGCGGTGCTGTGCCAGTCGACGGGATGCGAGGAGACGGGATGCGAGTCGACGGGGTGCACGGCGACGGGAGACGAGGCGAGGGCATACGAGGCGACGGCATACGCGGCGACGGGAGACAGGGCGACGACGGCCGCAGCGATAGCGCTGGTAGGCGTGTCGACGAGCCGCATGTCGCGGCCGGCGAGGCTGTCCTCACCGTCGACAACGACGGCGAGCCGATCCCCGCGGCCGACCGCGAGACCGTGTTCGACCGGTTCGCGCGGCTCAGCGCGGCACGGGAGCGGAGGGCCGACCGCACAGCGCCCGACCGCACGGCGGCCGACCGCACGGCGCCCGACCGCACGGCGAGCAACGCCACGGCATCCGACGACATCGCCGCCGCGTGCGGGGGCCGCGACCGGGCTGGGCAGGCGCCGGCCCCGCGCTCGTCGCAGGACGGTGGGCCGATCGACCGTGCTCTCGCCGGTAGCGGGCTCGGCCTGGCGATCGCGCGGGCCATCGTCACCGAGCACGGCGGCCGCATCGCCGCGACGGATGCCCCCGGGGGACTGTGCCGGTTCGAGGTGCGCCTGCCGTTGGCCACCGGCTACCCCCTGGCGCTCGGGGACGTCGGGCTCGACGGCGGTGGGCTCGGCGGCGGTGGGCTCGGCGACGGTGGCATCGGCGACGGTGG
>JBDIAP010000104.1:0-13819 GCA_039812485.1 Kineosphaera sp. | reverse complement strand
CTCGCGGGCACTCCGAGGGCCGCGCCCGCGTGGTCAGCCGCGGCGCCGGCCTTGGGGTAGATCATCGGACAGGTCGCTCCTGGTCTCGTGACGCATCGGTCGGGCTTCGTCGGGTCACGAGGACGACCAGGGCGCTCGCGCCCGGACCGCGGTACCACCTCGCTTGCCGACCTGCCCGCGTCGCTCGTCGCGACGCCCGGCGTGCCGACCGCTCGTCCCGGGCTGTCACGGGCCCACCCGTCCGGTTCTAGTGAGACGCGACCCCTTTGGGGGACGCGCCCGTTCTTCCGGAGGCTCGCCGGTGATGGCCGGGTCGATGCCTTGTTGAGAGTCAGTCTACGGGGGCGCGCAAGTCCACCCGACCCCTCACCGCGGTCGCGGCCGCGGGCACGCCTCAGACATCCAGGCGTTCCCCGCGCTCCTCGCCGAGGTCGCGCAGCGTGCCCGCGCGACGGTCGCGCAGGTAGTCGCGCATTTCGGCCTTGACGACCGGCAGCAACAGGCCGACGCCGAGGAGGTTGACGAACGCGCAGACGAAGAGGAAGGAGTCGGCGAAGTCGAGCACGGCGCCGAGCGTGAGCACCGCGCCGATCGTCGTGAAGAACAGGTAGAGGACCTTGAAGAGCGCGTCGCCGAACCGGCTGCGGCCGAAGAGGTATTGCCACGCCTGCTGGCTGTAGTAGGCCCACGTGATGACCGTGGAGAACGCGAAGAGGAAGACGCACAACGCGAGCACGATGTCCCAGCGCGGCAGGAACGTGTCGAACGCGGCGGCAGTGATCGTCACGCCCGCCGGCGCCCCGTCGGACGCGCGGGCGTCGAGATAGGCCTGCGGCTGCGCGATGACGATGGCCAGCGCCGTCATCGTGCAGATGACGACGGTGTCGATGAAGGGTTCCCACAGCGCGACGAAGCCCTCGGACACCGGGCGCCGCGTCTTGACCGCCGAGTGCGCGATCGGCGCCGAGCCCAGCCCGGCCTCGTTGGAGAAGGCGGCCCGGCGGAAGC
The DNA here is from genome assembly GCA_039812485.1 of Kineosphaera sp. Lineage (GTDB taxonomy): Bacteria > Actinomycetota > Actinomycetes > Actinomycetales > Dermatophilaceae > Kineosphaera. The sequence continues at coordinate 12,811 of JBDIAP010000104.1, read as the reverse complement.
CCTGGACGATGACGCCGACGATGCCGCCGCTGACGCCCTCGGGAGAGAAGGCACCGTCGATGATCTGCATGACGGCATCGGGCACGTGCCGCACGTTGATGGCGATGACCGCGAGGCACGAGAGCACATAGATGGTCGCCATGGCCGGCACGAGCCGGCTCGTCACCTTGCCGATGGAGGCGACGCCCCCGATGATGACGAGCCCCACGCCGGCGGCGAGCAGGAGCCCGAAGACGAGCGCGGCGCCGGATGAGCCCAGCGGCCCGGCGTCGCCGCCGCTCGCGTCGCGGACGATCTGATAGGTCTGGTTGGACTGGAACATGTTGCCGCCGGCGCCGCCGAAGAAGAGGATCGCGATGGCGAAGATCCCGGTCAGGGCCTTGGTGGCCACCGGCCCGAAGCGCTCGAACGCCACCGGCAGGTAGTGGAACGCCCCGCCGTGCACCGTGCCGTCGGGATCGATCTGGCGATAGCGCACGCCGAGGGTGCACTCGGCGAATTTCGTCGCCATGCCGAGCAGGCCCGCGAGGATCATCCACAGGGTCGCGCCCGGACCGCCGATGGTCACGGCGACCGCGACGCCGGCGATATTGCCCAGGCCCACCGTGCCCGAGACCGCCGAGGTCAGCGCCTGGAAGTGGGTGATCTCGCCGGGGTCGGTGCTGCGGGAGTAGTCGCCGCGCACGACCTCGGCGGCGACCTTGAGCCCGCGCACCTGGATGAACCCGAGGTAGACGGTGATGACCAGCGCCCAGCCGATGAGCCAGAGCAGCACGAAGGGCATCGATACCCCACCCGGCAGGGGGATGGCGACGAAGATGATGGCCGCCGCCCACTCCGAGACCGGCTGGAAGACCGAGTTGATGGCCTGCTCGACGGAGGCGAGCCAGCCTGTGCGCTCGTCGGCGCGGGGCACCGTCGCCGCGAGGCTCGAGGTCGTCCAGGGCAGGGGCAGGGCGGTGGCCGCGATCGTCATACGTCAGCACGCAACCGCACGGCAGCGGTCCGTGCCACCTGAAAATCCTCGGCCGGGGCACAGGTCGGGCGTGTCGGGCCGAGGTCGGGCGGGTCGGGCCGCGACAGCCCGTCGGTGCGGCCTGCGCCGTCTGGGAGAATGCCGACCATGACCAACCCCTCCCCCAGCCAGGCCCCCGCCGGCGCGCGCACCGAGGCGGCGCCCGGGGCGCAGATCCCCGACAAGCCGACCGTCGACGGCCTCGAGGACAAATGGGCGCCGGTATGGGAGGAGCAGGGCACGTTCCGCTTCGACCGCGAGCGGGCGCTGGCCCTGCCGCGTGAGCAGGTCTATGCCATCGACACTCCCCCGCCGACCGCCAGCGGCAGCCTGCACGTCGGGCACGTGTTCTCCTACACGCACACCGACTGCCTGGCCCGCTATCACCGGATGCGCGGCAAGGAGGTCTTCTACCCCATGGGTTGGGACGACAACGGCCTGCCCACCGAGAAGCGGGTGCAGAACTTCTACGGCGTGCGGGGCGACGCGAGCCTGCCGTATGTCGAGGGCTACCAGCCGCGCTACCGCGGCGACATGCCCGCCAAGGACGTCAAGGACGCCTCCAAGCAGGAGGTCATCAGCCGGGCCAACTTCATCGAGCTGTGCGATGAGCGCACGGTCGAGGACGAGCTGACGTTCGAGGCCCTGTGGCGCCGGCTGGGGCTCAGCGTCGACTGGGGCATCACCTACCAGACGATCGACGACCGCTCACGGGCCGTGTCGCAGCAGGCGTTCCTCGAGCACCTCGCCTCGGGCGTCGCCTATCAGTCCGAGGCGCCGGGGCTGTGGGACGTCACCTATCAGACGGCCGTCGCGCAGGCCGAACTCGAGGCCCGCGACTACCCCGGGCACTACCACCGCGTCGCGTTCCACCGGCCCGACGGCACCCCCGTGCCGATCGAGACGACCCGCCCCGAGCTGCTGCCGGCGTGCGTGGCGCTCATCGCGCACCCCGACGACGAGCGTTACCGGGGGTTGTTCGGGACGACGGTGACGAGCCCGATCTTCGGGGTCGAGCTGCCGGTGCTCAGCCATCCCGACGCCGAGATGGACAAGGGTGCGGGCATCGCGATGTGCTGCACGTTCGGTGACCTCACCGACGTCACGTGGTGGCGGGAGCTGCAGCTGCCGACCCGCTCGCTCGTCACCCGCAGCGGGCGGATGCAGGCCGAGACGCCGGACTGGCTCGGCGGGTCGGCCGCGGCCTTCTACGCCGAGCACGTCTCGGGCGCCACGACCTTCGCCGCCCGCAAGGCGATCGTCGAGCGGCTGCGCGAGACCGGCGACCTCCAGGGCGAGCCGACGCCGACGCAGCGCAAGGCGAACTTCTACGAGCGCGGCGACAAGCCGCTCGAGATCGTGACGACCCGGCAGTGGTACATCCGCAACGGGGGCCGCGACGCCGACCTGCGCGCGGCGCTCATCGCCCGCGGCAAGGAGCTGGCGTTCCACCCCGACTTCATGCGGGTGCGCTACGAGAACTGGGTCGGCGGCCTCAACGGCGACTGGCTCGTCAGCCGACAGCGGTTCTTCGGCATCCCGATCCCGCTGTGGTATCCGATCGACTCCCTCGGCGAGGTGCGCTACGGCGAGCCGATCGTGCCGGCGATCGCGTCGCTGCCGATCGACCCGTCGGCGGACACCCCGCCCGGCTACGAGCCGGCGCAGCGGGGCGCGCCGGGCGGCTTCGTCGGCGACCCGGACATCATGGACACGTGGGCGACGTCGTCGCTGACGCCGCAGTTCACGACCGGCTGGGGCGACCAGGGCGGCGATCCCGAGCTCTTCGCCAAGATCTTCCCGATGGACCTGCGCCCGCAGGGGCAGGACATCATCCGCACGTGGCTCTTCAGCACGGTCGTGCGAGCCCATCACCTGCAGGACTCGCTGCCGTGGAAGCACGCGGCGATCAGCGGCTGGATCCTCGACCCCGACCGCAAGAAGATGAGCAAGTCCAAGGGCAACGCCGAGACGCCCGAGGGGATGCTCCAGCTGCACGGATCCGATGGGGTGCGCTACTGGGCGGCCAGCGCGCGTCTTGGGACCGACGCGGCCTTCGACACCGGGCAGATGAAGGTCGGCCGACGCCTGGCGATGAAGGTGCTCAACGCGAGCAAGTTCGTGCTCGGCTTCCCCGCCTCCGGCGACGCGAGCGACGGCGACAGCGGCGCGGCCGACGTCGCCGCCCTCGTGACGCATCCGCTGGACCGCTCGATGCTCGCCGGGCTCGCGCAGGTCGTCGAGCGCGCCACCGCCGGCTTCGAGGGCTACGACCACACGCGCGCACTCGAGGTCGCCGAGTCCTTCTTCTGGACGTTCTGCGACGACTACGTCGAACTCGTCAAGGACCGCGCCTACGGGCGCGAGGGCGAGCCGGTGACGCCCGCGACCGCCTCGGCACGGGCGGCGCTGCGCATCGCGCTCGACGTGCAGCTGCGGCTGCTCGCCCCGTTCCTGCCCTACGCCACGGAGGAGGTCTGGTCGTGGTGGCGCGACGGCTCGGTGCACCGAGCGCCGTGGCCGACCGCCGACGAGGCGCTGCCCGCCGCGGCTCGCGCGTCCGCTCCATCGTCCGAGCTCGCCGACGTCGGCGCCGCGCTCGCCGGCATCCGGCGGGCCAAGTCCGACGCCAAGCTCGGCATGCGCGCCGAGGTCGAGTCGGTGACGATCGCGGGTCCGCCCGCTGCGCTCGACGCGATCCGTGCCTCCGCCGACGACCTGTCCGCCGCGGGGCGGATCGCCGCGATCGCCTACGCCGACGGCGAGCGGATCGAGATTCGCGACGCGGTGCTCGTCCCGCCGCCGCCGAGAGGCTGACGTCTCCCACGGGCCGGGGGCTCCAGTGCGGAGCCCCTGGTCTGTCGCTGAGCGCCGCACACCTCACACAAGAGTGTGCGTTTGTTTCCCCTCTCGCGCGGCGTGCGTCGCTGGCCTAGGGTGCGCCTATCCATCCGGCAACGACGCCGTCAGGAGACGCGATGACGCAGCACGCCCAGGCGACCGGGTCCGACGGCCCGCGCCCGGCGGCCTCGAGCCGCCTGCAGCCCGAAGAGCTCCAGCTCGACACGAGCCGGGCGATCGACGAGCCGGTCGACCCCGGACTGCACGACGAGCGGCGCGCGATCCTGGTGCGCACGCTGCGGGTCGCCTACCCGCACGGCCGCTTCCCCGACGAGCCGTATGAGCGCGCCGCCGACGCGATCGAGGAGGCCGTGGCCCAGACCCCCGAGCAGGCCCACGTGCTCGCCGAGGGCCTGGACGACCTGCGGGAATGGGGCCTGGCCGACGCGGATGACGAGGCGGCCACCGAGCTGCTGCGCAAGGTCGCCGACACCCCCTTCTTCGCGGTCGTCCACTCGACGGCGATCGTCGCTCTCTACGACAACCCACAGGTGTGGTCGCTGCTCGGCTACGAGGGGCCGTCCTTCGACCAGGGCGGCTACCTGCACCGCGGGTTCGACGATCTCGACTGGCTGCCGGACCCGCGGATCACCGAGTACGACGGGCCGCCGCGCGTCGAGGTCGCCCGCTTCGAGCCCGATGACGACGCGGTGCTCGACGAGGGGCTCGACGAGGGGCTCGAGGAAGCGCTCGAACCCGGGCTCGAGCAGGAGCAGGGAGGCATGCGATGAGTCAGCAGACGGGAGCCCCGATCGCCCACGACGAGGCGGTCGTCGTCGTCATCGGCTCCGGCGCGGGCGGCGGCACGCTCGCGCACGAGCTGACGAGCCGCGGCGTCAAGGTCGTCTGCCTCGAGGCCGGCCCCCACCTCGAGCCGGCCGACTGGGTCAACAACGAGTGGGAGGCGTTCCACCAGATGGCCTGGTTAGACATGCGCACGACGAGCGGCTCCTACCGGATCACCAAGGATTTCCCGAATCTGCCCGCGTGGATCGTCAAGGCGGTCGGCGGCTCGACGACCCACTGGTCTGGTGCGACGCCGCGCTTCATGGCGCATGAGTTCAAGACCCTGAGCACCTACGGGCAGGTCGAGGGCGCGACGCTGCTCGACTGGCCGATCGGCCTGGACGATCTCGCGCCCTACTACGACCGCGCCGAGAAGGCGATCGGGTCGACGCACCGACACGGACGCCCACCGCTGCCGGCGAACAACAACTACAAGGTCTTCGCCAACGGCGCGCAGCGCGCGGGCTACCGCTACTACGCGACGGGCCCCTACGGCACGAACGCCGAGCCCTACGACGGGCGCCCGGGCTCGATCCAGGACGGCTTCAACTTCCAGGGCGACAAGAACCGCTCGAAGTGGTCGACGCTCGTGCGGGAGATCCCGCGCGCGCTCGACTCGGGCCACCTCGACCTGCGCTCGGGCTGTCAAGCGGTGCGGATCACGCACGACGACCACGGGAGGGTCGACGGGGTCGAATACCTCGACGACGGCGGCGCCCTGCACAAGCAGGCCGCGCGGGTCGTCTGCCTCGCCGGCAACTCGATCGAGACGCCACGGCTGCTCCTCATGAGTGCGTCGGGGCGATTCCCCAGCGGGCTGGCCAACTCCTCCGACCAGGTGGGGCGCCACTACATGCGGCACATGACCGGGTCGGCGTACGCGCGCTTCGACAAGCCGGTGCGGATGTACCGCGGCGAGACGATGGCCGGGATCGTCGCCGACGAGGCCCGGCACGACCCGAGCCGCGGCTTCGTGGGCGGCTACTACCTGGAGACGCTCTCGCTCGGCGTGCCCTTCCTCGCGGCCTTCGTCGAGCCGGGCTCGTGGGGGCGGGAGTTCACCGAGCTCATGGACGCCTACGAGAACACGGCCGGCCTGTGGATCGTCGGCGAGGACATGCCCCAGGCGACGAACCGCATCACGCTCAACACCGACGTCACGGATCAGCACGGCCTGCCGGTGCCCAACGTCAACGTCGACGACCACCCCAACGACACGGCGATGCGCACCCACGGCTATGACGCGGCGGAGGCGATCTACGGCGCGGTCGGGGCACTCGGGGTGCACCGGACGCCGCCCTACCCGGCGACGCACAACCTCGGGACGTCGCGGATGAGCGCCCGGCCCGAGGACGGGGTCGTCGACGCGTGGGGCCGGGCGCACGACGTGCCGAACCTCTACATCAGCGACGGCTCGGTGATGACGACCGGCGGCGCCGCGAACCCGACCCTGACGATCGTCGCCCTGGCGATGCGCCAGGCCGACCACCTGTGCGAGCAGCTGCGCAGCGGCGCGCTGTAGGCGACCCGCGCGTCAGGCCTCGCGATCGGCGTAGCGAGAGAGGCGCGACAGCCCGGAGCAGTCGGCGACGCGCGCCGGGGCGATCTGATCGCGCACGGCGGCCAGGACATCGGCGCCGTGGCGCACGGTCGCCGGGCCGGCGGGATGCACCGCGAACCACGGCTGTTCCCAGCCGGACAACCCGAGCCGGCGATCGGCGAGCGCCGCGGCCGGGAAGTCGGTGACGCGTCCGCAGCCCGGATCATAGAGCGCGAGCCGTCGCCCCTCGCTCGGGACGAAGACGAGCGTCACGTGCCGGGGCACGGCGCGGCTGCCGACGTAGAGGAGCATCGGCGTGCCGACGCCGACCTGGCCGAGCAGCCGCCGCGAGGTGCCCTGCAGGGCGTCCCCCGAGAGGTGGCGCAGCACGGTGATCGCGTAGGGGACGCCGTCGAGAGAGGCGCCGTGCTCCAGCTCGGCCTGGGCTCCCCACGGCGGGGTGCCGAGCGCCCGGGGCCAGGGCGCCTGCAGGCTGCCCGGCCAGGGCGTCACCCGGTTCGTGCGGGCCAGCACGAGCTGCTCGTGCTCGGCGAAGCGCGCGGCGACCGACCGGGAGTCCGTGCGTCCCCCGGGCCCGACGCCGGTGAGGATCCAGCGCGTCAACTCGGGGTCGATCATCATGCGCGCCACCGTGAGGCACGCCGAGCCGCAGCTCACACCGCTCTGCTGCAGCGGCCCGGGATCGCCGGCCGCCAACTTGAGCGCCTGGAAGTGCGTCACCGCCTCAGTCTCACCCACGGCCCGAGGTCGGTCCAGCTCCCCGACCGTCGCGCCGACGCACCTGAGCCCTACCTATCCGATAGACGGACTATGGGGTTGACCATCTATTCGATGTGTGAGATGGCGCGTGGACCTTTCCGATGACGTGCGTGCCTGGCACGTCGGTCTGACCCCCACCGGCAAAGCGGCGGCGGACCGGGTGATGGAGCGCCTGGCTCCGACGGGCACCTGCTGCGCATGCCGCATTCCCGGCCCTTGGGGCTGGTTGGCACGAGCTGCGCTTCTCGTGCGAGCACGTGAACCGCCGCATCACCTACGGGTTCGACATCCCGCAGCGTGAAGGTCGAGCCCCCGACCGCGGCAGGGTCGGGGGCTCGGATGTCCAACGAGAATGTGGTCCAGCGAGGACTCCGGTGATCAGGCCGATTCCTTGCGGTCGGTCGCGCGCTTGCGGGCGCGGGCCGAGGTGTCGCGGCGCACGATCGTCGGGTTGACGTTGTCGAGCACGACGTCGCGGGTGACGACGACCGTCGCGATGTCGTCGTCGCTGGGCACGTCGAACATCACCGGCAGCAGCACTTCCTCCATGATCGCCCGCAGGCCACGGGCTCCGGTGCCGCGCAGGAGCGCCTGCTCGGCCACGGCCTCGATCGCGTCATCGGTGAACTCGAGCTCGACGCCGTCGATCTCGAACATGCGCTTGTATTGCTTGACGAGCGCGTTGCGCGGCTCGACGAGGATCTGCACGAGCGCTTCGCGGTCGAGCGGCGAGACCGTCGTGATGACGGGAAGACGGCCGATGAACTCGGGGATGAGCCCGAACTTCATGAGGTCTTCCGGCATGACGTCGCCGTAGTATTCCGACGGCTCCTTCGGCTGGTGCAGCCGCGCCCCGAAGCCGAGTCCGGCCTGGCCGGCGCGGGACTCGATGATCTTCTCGAGCCCGGCGAACGCGCCGCCCACGATGAAGAGCACGTTGGTCGTGTCGATCTGGATGAACTCCTGATGCGGGTGCTTGCGCCCGCCCTGCGGCGGCACCGACGCGGTCGTGCCCTCGAGGATCTTCAGCAGCGCCTGCTGCACGCCCTCGCCGGAGACGTCACGGGTGATCGACGGGTTTTCGCTCTTGCGGGCGATCTTGTCGACCTCGTCGATGTAGATGATGCCCGTCTCGGCCTTCTTGACGTCGTAGTCGGCGGCCTGGATGAGCTTGAGGAGGATGTTCTCGACGTCCTCACCGACATACCCCGCCTCGGTGAGCGCGGTGGCGTCGGCGATGGCGAACGGCACGTTGAGCATGCGCGCGAGGGTCTGCGCGAGATAGGTCTTGCCGCAGCCCGTGGGCCCGATGAGCAGGATGTTGGACTTGGCGATGTCGACCTGCTCGGAGCCCTTGCGGGGGCCCTCACCGGCCTGGATGCGCTTGTAGTGGTTGTAGACCGCCACGGCGAGCGAACGCTTGGCCGACTCCTGGCCGATGACGTATTGCTCGAGGAAGTCGAAGATCTCGCGGGGCTTGGGCAGCTCGTCGAGGCCCAGCTCGCTGGCCTCGGCCAGCTCCTCCTCGATGATCTCGTTGCACAGATCGATGCACTCGTCGCAGATGTAGACACCCGGCCCGGCGATGAGCTTCTTGACCTGCTTCTGGCTCTTGCCGCAGAACGAGCATTTCAACAGGTCGCCACCGTCTCCGATGCGTGCCACGTAGCGACTCCTTTCCCCGTCCGCGTCAGCGGACCCGTGCGGTGTGCGGTCGTTCGGCGCAGCGCCGCCCATGTGGTCGAGCCGCACGGCGTGACGCTACCTGGTGGGCGACACCCGCCCTGTCATTGAACCGCGGCGCGCCAGCCACGAGGAGACCTGTCCGCTGAGGGCGTACAAGAGGCCCTCGGTGGGCGCGGCGGAGGAGGCAGTCAGGACTCTGATCGGCCGCGGGCTGCCTACCCTGAACGTGCCGCGGCCGAGGAGATCGCTGCGGATCCCCTCGGCCGCGTCCGTTCTGCTGCTCGGGGTCGTTCCGGCGAGGGCCTCAGCCCTGGCGTGACGCCTTGCGGCTCGCGAGCACCTCGTCGATGAGGCCATACTCCTTGGCCTGCTCGGCGGAGAGGAACTTGTCGCGCTCGATGTCCTCGTTGACCTGCTCCGGCGTGCGTCCGGAGTGGCCGGCCAGCGTCTGCTCGAGCCACGTGCGCATCCGGAAGACCTCGTTGGCCTGGATCTCGATGTCGCTGGCCTGCCCGTAGTCGGACCCGCCGAGCGCCGGCTGGTGGATGAGGACCCGGCTGTTCGGCAACGCGAACCGCTTGCCGGGTGCGCCCGCCGCGAGCAGCACGGCCGCCGCGGACGCGGCCTGCCCGATGACGAACGTCTGCACGTCGGGACGCACGAACTGCATCGTGTCGTAGATCGCCGTCATCGCCGTGAACGAGCCGCCCGGGGAGTTGATGTAGAGCAGGATGTCGCGGTCGGGGTCCTGGCTCTCCAGCACGATGAGCTGGGCGATGATGTCGTCGGCCGAGGCGTCGTCGACCTGGGAGCCCAGGAAGATGATGCGGTCCTCGAACATCTTCGTGTAGGGGTCGGTCCGCTTCATGCCGTAGGAGGTCTTCTCCTCGAACTGCGGCAGGATGTAGCGGCTGGACGGACCGGGCATCGCGATGCGGCCCTGGGTGTGGCTGGTCATGACGGCTCCAAGCGTGCGGTCGGGCGAATACGGGGACATCGGACGGCTCACTCCGTCCCGCCCTTGCCCGGCGTCTGGCCGGCGTGGGTGTAGACGTGGTCGACGAAGCCGTACTCCATCGCCTCCTGCGCGCCGAACCAGCGGTCGCGGTCGGAGTCCTTCGTGATCTGCTCGACGCTCTGGCCCGTGTGCTCCGCGATGAGCTCGGCCATCTGGCGCTTGATGAAGAGCATCTGCTCGGCCTGGATCTTGATGTCGGTGGCCGTGCCGCCGATGCCGCCGAGCGGCTGGTGCATGAGGATCCGCGCGTGCGGCGTCGCGTAACGCTTGCCCTTCGTGCCCGCCGAGAGCAAGAACTGCCCCATCGAGGCGGCCATGCCCATCGCGACGGTCGCGACGTCACAGGGGATCCAGTTCATCGTGTCGTAGATCGCCATGCCCGCCGAGATCGAGCCACCCGGGCTGTTGATGTAGAGCCAGATGTCCTTCTCGGGGTCTTCGGCGGCGAGCAGCAGCATCTGCGCGCAGATGGCGTTGGCGTTGTCGTCGCGCACGTCCGAGCCGAGGAAGATGATCCGCTCGCGCAGCAGGCGCTGGTAGATGTGGTCATCGAGGCCGCCCTTGGGCCTCTCGTCGGCCGCGACGATCGGACCGCCGGTCTGAGGGCTCTCGCTCACAATGTCTCCGTTTCTTTCCACGTCCGTGGTCACGAACGCATCACTGACGCACCCGGCGTCCTTATCGACATTAACGCCCGCGCCTGAGCGGTCAGTCCCGGTCCCGGCCGGTGTTCGCCCTGAGCGCACAAGGCGTCCGCGCGGAGGTCATCACACGCATCGGCCCCGGGCACGACGGGCGTGACCGGGGCCGATGCGAGGGCCGACGGGAAGCGGCCGCGTCGTCCTACTTGCTCTCGGAGGCCGCGTCAGCCGACTCGGGCTGCTCGGCGTCAGCCGACTCGGGCTGCTCGGCGTCGTCGGGAGTCTCGTCGGTCGCGGCGTCGGACTCTTGCACCTGCGCGACGACGACACCCTCCTCGGTCTCGTCGGACGTCTCCTCCTCGACGCCGTCGTCGTCGACGATCGCGTTGAGGTCGACGACGTTGCCGTCGGGGTCGGTCACGGTGACGCGCTCGAGCACCGTGGCCAGGGCCTTGCGCCGGGCGACCTCACCGGCCATCGCGGCGACCTGGTCGCCCTCGCCCATGGCCTGGGCGAACGTCGCCGGGTCCATGCCGTACTGCTGGGCGGTCATGACGAGGTATTCGATGAGCTCCTGCTGGCTCACCTCGACCGACTCTGTCTCGACGATCGCGTCGAGCAGCAGCTGGGTGCGCAGCGACGTGCGGGCCTCATCCGCGACCTCGGCGCGGTGCTCGTCGTCCTCCAACCGGTCCTCACGCTCGAGGTGGCTGTGCACCTCGGCCTCGATGAGCGACTCCGGCACGGGGATCTCGAGGGTCTCCAGCAGCTGGTCGAGCACCTTGTCGCGGGCCTGCACGCCCTGCTCGAAGGCCTTGGCGCGGCGGGCGCGCTCCAGGTTGTCGGCGCGCAGCTCCTCGAGGGTCTCGAACTCCGATGCCTCCTGGGCGAAGTCGTCGTCGAGCTCGGGCAGCTCGCGCTCCTTGACCGCGGTCAGCGTCACCGTGATCTCGGCGTCCTCGCCGACCCGGTCACCACCGGCCAGCGCGGCGGTGAAGGTCTTGGACTCCCCCGCGGAGAGCCCGGTGAGCGCCTCGTCGAGGCCCTCGATCATCGAGGCCGAGCCGATCTCGTAGGAGACACCCTGGACGGCGTCGATCTCCTCGCCGTCGATGGTGCCGGTGAGGTCGATCGTGACGAAGTCACCGTCGGCGGCCGCGCGCTCGACGGCGACGAGGGTGCCGAAGCGCTGCCGCAGCTCCTCGAGCTGCTCGCCCGCGGCCTCCTCGACCGCTGCCTCGTCGACGCCGTCGACAGACACGCTGATCGTCGCGAAGTCGGGCAGCGTGATCTCGGGGCGCACGTCGAGCTCGGCCGTGAAGACGAGCTGGTCGCCGTCCGAGACGGGAACCTCGGTGATGTCGACCTCGGGCTGACCCAACGGCTTGATCTCGTTGACGCTCAGCGCCTGGCCGTAGAACTCCGGCAGCGCCTGGTTGACGGCCTCCTGGAGCACCGCGCCGCGCCCGACCCGCTGCTCGATGATGCGGCTGGGCACCTTGCCGCGGCGGAAGCCCGGCACGTTGATCTGCGCGCCGATCGCCGCGAGCGCCGCGTCGACGCTCGGCTTGAGCTCCTCGGAGGGAACCTCGACGGTCATCTTGACCCGGGTGGGAGACAGGGTCTCGACGGCACTCTTCACTTCTGGCACTCCAGCATGGATCGGGGGCATAGACAGATCACGGTCGTGTGACGTTCGGTCCATCCTAACGGCTCGCGCGCCACCGCCCCGCCGCCCCCGGGACGACCCGCGGGCCTCGACCAGGGGTCGGCGAGCCGCCAACGTCTCGAACGGGTTACGGCTTGGCAAAGAGACTTTCAAGACCGTAACGCTGGGCCGCCGGCGCCGATGTAGCCCGTGTCGACGCCGTTGCTGAGGGGCTGGCGCCGACCCCCGATTCACCGGGTGGGAGGAAGCGTGACATCGGGTGTGGCCGAGGGGACTGGCCACACCCGAGGGTCCGCAGGTCATGGCGCAGGGACAGCGCCACGATCACACGGAAGGGTCCGTCGCCGATCGGCGACGGACCCTTCTGCCTTGTGGTCGGGAGTTCCTTGTGGTCGGGACTGCCGTTGTGGTCGGGCTGACAGGATTTGAACCTGCGACATCGTGCTCCCAAAGCACGCGCGCTACCAAGCTGCGCCACAGCCCGTGACGGTGATGACCAGCCTAACCCGGTCAGGGCCACGCCCCGGTCAGCCGACCGGCACCGCCGTGGCGAGCCGGGTTGGGGACCAGGATGACCCGGGATGACCCGGGATGTGGCGGAGGCGCACGCCCGGCCGACAGCGCGCGGCTCGGGCGCGGGCCTGGCTGAACCGGGCCATGGGCTAAACTCAGACACGACGCGCCCCACGGGGCGCGTCGTGCGGGTGTAGCTCAATGGTAGAGCCCCAGTCTTCCAAACTGGCTACGCGAGTTCGATTCTCGTCACCCGCTCCAC
>JBDIAP010000103.1:0-13863 GCA_039812485.1 Kineosphaera sp. | reverse complement strand
CGCGCCGTCACGCCGTGTTCCGCAGGTACTTCCCGAAGTGCGGCACGGTGAACGCGATGCGCCCGCGCTCGCCGGAGTAGATGAGGCCCTTCTTCAGTAGGCCGTCGCGCGCGGGCGAGAGCGACTGGGGCTTGCGGCCCAGGTGCTTGGCGACGGCGGCGGTCGGCACCGACTCGGTTTCGTCGAGTTCTTCACCCGCAGCGAAGAGTTCGGCGGCGACGTCGGCCATCGCCCGCAGATATTCCCGTTCGCCCGGGGTCGCGCGCTCGTAGCGCGAGCCGAAGAAGCCGACGCCCAGCTCCTCCTCGGCCTCGGGGCCGGCGACCGTCACGTCCTCGGCCGTGATCGGCGACTTCGGCGCGATGTCCCAGGCGACCTTGCCGTAGGCCTGGATGAAGTAGGGGTAGCCGCCGGTCGCCTGATACATCGCCTCGAGCGCCTCCGGCCCCCACTCGCCCTCCTCGTCGCGCGCCGGCGACTGCAGCGCGAGCTCGGCGGCCTCGCGGTCGAGCCGGTCGATGCGGGTGTAGCGGAACAGCCTCTCGGAGTAGGACTTCGACGCCGACAGCACCGCGGGCAGGTGCGGCAGGCCCGCGCCGACGACGACGACCGGCAGCCCGTTCTGGCTGATCTCGTGGCATGCCGCACACATCGCGGAGATGTCGTCGGCGCCCAGGTCCTGCATCTCGTCGATGAAGATCGCGATGCCCTTGCCGACGTCGGCGGCGAGTCCACCGACGTCGGTGAAGAGCTCGACGAGGTCGATCTCGATGTCCCCGGAGTCGGCACGGCCCAGCTGCGCCGGGGCGTCGATGCCGGGTTGCCATTTCTCGCGCAGCTTGGCGTTGGCGGGTGCGTCGCGCAGCGCGAACGCCTTGATGACTCCGAGCACCTGGTCGACCTCGTCGCTCACCGGGTGCCCGAGCTCGCGCACCGCGACGTGCAGCGCCGCGCTCATCGGCCGCCGCAGCCCCTGGTCGGGCCGCGCCTCGAACTTGCCCGAGCCCCAGCCGGCTCGCACGGCCGTGCCGCGCAGCGCGTTGAGCAGCACGGTCTTGCCGACCCCGCGCAGCCCGGTCAGCACGATCGAGCGCTCCGGGCGCCCGCGGGCGATGCGTTCGAGCACCACCGCGAAGGTCTTGAGCTGCTCGTCACGGCCGGCGAGCTCCGGCGGGCGCTGCCCGGCACCGGGCGCGTAGGGGTTGCGAATCGGGTCCACGCGAGGAGGCTATTCGCGTCTCTAGCGTCGCCGTGAGAGGCGCGCAGAGAACGCCATCGTGAACTCCGTGCCCCGCACCTCGTCGCCCAGGCGACCCTCACGAAGCTCACGTAGGGTGCGAGTCATGTCCGCCCCTCTCGAGCACTCCATCGAGTCCGTCGACCGTGGCCCCCGCACGGTCGCCCGCCGCGCCCGCGTCAAGGCCGACGCTCACGAGCTGTTCCTCATGCTCGCCAACCCCCACCGTCACCACGAGGTCGACGGCTCCCGCACGGTCAAGGCCAAGGTCATCGGGCCGCGCGAGCTGCGCACCGGCGACCGGTTCCGCGTCGCCATGGGCATGTTCGGCATCCCGTATGCGATCACGAGCACCGCGACGCGGGTCGAGCCCGACCGTGTCGTCGAGTGGCAGCACCCCGGCAAGCACCGGTGGCGTTGGGAGTTCGAGCCGCAGGACGACGGCTCGACGATCGTCACCGAGGTGTTCGACTACACGGAGTCACCCGTCGCGGCGCTGCTGGAGAAGACGAAGGCGCCGCAGAAGAACGCCGTCGGCATCCGCGACTCTCTCGCCAAGCTGCAGCGCCGCTTCGGCGGCTGACCCGCGGGCACCGGTCGGCAGAGTCGCGGTCGGCAGGGTCACGGTCGGCAGGGTCGCGGTCGGTGCCCGAGCGGCCCGGCCCCTCACTGCACGTAGGGGATTCCCGGACCCTCGTGGTTCATCGGCCGGTTGCCCAGCTGCCACTCGAGCATGCCGCCGGTGAGGTTGACGGCGTCGTAGCCCTCGTCGATGAGGAACTTGACGATCCGCGACGAGCGTCCACCGGAGCGGCAGCACACGATGATCTGCCGGTCGGTGGGCACCTCGTCAAGACGCGCCTCGAACTGGCTCAAGGGGATGTGGATCGAGTGGGGCGCACGCCCTGCGGCCCACTCCTCGTCCTCGCGGACATCGATGAGGACGGCGTTGTCGGGCAGGGCGTCATGCGTGACGGAGGGGACGTCAGGCTGCGGCCGCTCCGGGATCTTGCTCATGACACAAGTCTGACATCGACCGGGGTCGACGCATCCCCGAACAGGCCGGTTCATCCGGCTGGTGTCCCAGCTGATGGGCCACGGGCGTCGGTCCGGCCGCCGGGCTGGTGCGGGGCGTGGCGCGCGGGGGCGGCACCCGCTACTTGAGCAGCCGGGACATCCGGCGGTCGGCGAGCGGCTTGCCACCGGTCTGACAGGTCGCGCAGTACTGCAGCGAGGAGTCGGCGAACGAGACCTCCCGCACGACGTCCCCGCAGACCGGGCATGCCTGACCGGTGCGGCCGTGCACGGCCATGCCGGCGCGCTTGGCGTCCTTGAGCTCGGCCGCCGGCTTGCCCGAGGCCGCCGCGACCGCCCGCCGCAAGGTGACCTGCATGGCCTCGTAGAGCCGCGCCACCGCCGCCTCGTCGAGCGACCCGGCGAGCGCAAAGGGTGACATCTTCGCCGCGTGCAGGATCTCGTCGGAGTAGGCGTTGCCGACCCCCGCGATGACGCTCTGATCGCGCAACAGGCCCTTGAGTTGCTTCTTGCGGTCGGTCAGGATGCCCGCCAGCGTCTCGACGGTGAAGTCCGGCGACAGCGGATCTGGCCCGAGGCTCGCGATGCCCGGCACGAGCGCCGGATCGTCGACGAGGTAGGCGGCGAGCCCCTTCTTCGTGCCCGCTTCCGTGAGGTCGAAGCCGGAGTCGTCCGAAAACCGCACCCGTAGCGCGATCGGCGACCGCCCCGGCCGCAGCCGCGCCTTCGGAGCGGTCTGCGACCACCGCAGCCACCCCGCGCGGGCCAGATGGAAGATCAGATGCAGCCCGCCGCAGTCGATGTCGACGAACTTGCCGTGCCGGCGCACCTCGTCGACCACGAGCCCGACGAGGGCGTCCGGCGGCGGAGCGAAGGTCTTGAGCACCGCGATCGAGCCGAGCTCCACGCCCGTGACGGCCAGCCCGCCGAGGCGGCCGTCGAGGAAGTCGACGATCGCCTGCACCTCCGGCAGCTCGGGCACGACGTCACAACACTTCCTGGCCGCCCAGCACGGCCTTGAGCTTGGGCAGCAGCCCGTAGCCGTCCGGGGCGCGCACGACCGGCACCGGCCGGTTGACCCGCGGCAGGAAACCCTCGTTGGACACCGGGATGCCGTGGCTGAGCACCTGCTCGGTCGGGGTCAGCTCGCGGATGCCGATCGCGCTGACGACGTCGGCCCGGTCGTGGGCGAAGTCGCCGTAGATCTTGGGGTCGTGCTGGCCGTCGTCGCCGACGAGCACCCAATGGATGTGCGGGAACTCGCGCGCCAGCCGGTGCAGGCTCGCGCGCTTGTGGTCCTGCCCCGAGCGGAACCAGCCGTAGTTCGTCGGCCCCCAGTCCGTGAGCAGCAGCGGCCCCTCGGGATAGCCGTGCCGGCGCAGGAAGCGCACGAGCGTGCCGCACGTGTTCCACGCCCCGGTCGACAGGTAGAAGATCGGGGCACCGGGATGCTCGGCGAGCAGCTCCCGATACATGGGGGCCATGCCGGGCACGATGTGCCGGGCCTGCTCGTGGCGCACGAACGTGTTCCACGCCGCGATGAGCGGCCGTGGCAGGGACGTGATCATCACCGTGTCGTCGATGTCGCTGACCAGCGCGAATCGCACCGACGCGGCGACGATGAGCACCTTGGCCTTCGCCGGGCGCCCGCCGTCGGGACGGATCGTCACCGGGTGCCAGCCCGGCTCCAGGCCGTGGTCGGTGATGACGACGTCGATGTAGCCGGAGCGGTCGGTGCGGGCCTCGTGCGCGCGCCCGTTGACGGTGATCGTCACCGGATGGTCCATCGCCTGAGCCGTCATGAAGGCGCGCCACCCGCGCATGCGCTCCTCGGCCCGCTCGCGCAGCGTCGCCGACGCGTCGAGGTGCTGCTCCACGGCCTGCGGGTCCTGATGCGGCGCGGTCTGCGGCTCGTCGGGATCCTGCCGCGACAGCAGCACCCGACCGAGCACCCGCACGAACGTCTCGCCGCCGTAGCCGGGGTAGCCGATCGCGCGACACGTCCACTTCCAGCGACTCTGCAGGAGGTCGGAGAGGTGACGGTTCATCGCGTCCTCGACGCGAGCGGCGGCGTGCAGGCGGGCCATGGATCGACGGTAGACCATGACCGTGCCAGCGACCTGCAGCAACGATCCCTCGCCGGCGGCGCCGCCGGGTCCGGGGTGTGGCGTCGCACACGCCTCTCACATCGCCAGGGCGCCGGTCGATGGGTGGCTCAGGAGTCGCCGACCCGACCTCTCGTTGCAGGTTCGAGCGGGAGTGCGCGGGTCGCGGCAGGACTGGAGGGAACCAGGATCATGGGCAGGACGCCCGCAGGGATGCATCGTCACGTCGCCGCGTCACGCGCAGGTGCGCGATGAACGGCAGCCGGCCGACCCGCCGCAGCGCGCGCGGGTACGCGCCGCAGCGCCGGCCTCGGCGCTACCCCACCGCTCCGGCACGCGCGCACGACGAGCACCCCCGCGGCCTGCGACCCCACGCCCACGGCGTGAGCCGTGACCACACCGCGCTGGCGCGCCCGGGCGGTGTCGGTTGCCGGCACACCCAGGGCCTGGAGGAGGTCTGGTCCGCGCGGCATGTGGGTACTGTCGTCGGTGCATCGGGGGGCAACGCCCCCGACGTCACCGTCGAATCGAGGACCGCTATGACCGGACCCAGGCAGGACGAAGGCGCGAGCCGGCGCAAGGCCTCCGCTCCGGACCCGGAGGACCCGCGCAAGCCCGACTCCCCGCCCGATCTCAAGAAGCCGAGCTGGGCCTTCACGATGAAGAAGGCCGTCTTCGAGTTCACGCGCGATCAGGGCACGGACATCGCCGCCGCGCTCACCTACTACTCGGTGTTGGCCGTCTTCCCCGCGCTGCTGGCGCTCGTCTCGCTGCTCGGCGTCTTCGGGCAGGGGCAGCAGAGCGTCACGGCGATCATGGATCTCGTCGGGCAGTTCGCGCCCAAGGACTCGCTCGCGCAGGTGCAGCCGGTCATCGACCAGATGGTCAACACGCAGGCCGCGGGGTTCGCGCTGGTCGCGGGTCTGCTCGGCGCGCTGTGGTCGGCCTCCGGCTACGTCAACGCGTTCAGCCGCGCGATGAACCGGATCTACGAGATCGACGAGGGCCGCCCGATCTGGAAGCTGCGACCGCTCTTCCTGCTGCTCACCCTCGTCATCCTCATGCTCGTCGTCATGGTCGTCATCGGGCTCGTCATCAGCGGCCCGATCGCCCGCACGGTCGGCGACCTCATCGGCCTCGGCGACGCGAGCGTCGCGGCCTGGAACCTCGCGAAGTGGCCGGTCATCCTGCTCATCGTCGTGCTCATCGTGGCGCTCCTCTATTACGTGACGCCGAACGTCAAGCAGCCGAAGTTCCGGTGGCTCTCGGTCGGCGCGTTCGTCGCCATCGGGGTCTGGGTGCTCGCATCGCTCGCGTTCGGCTTCTATGTCGCCAACTTCGGCAGCTACAACAAGACCTACGGCGCGCTGGCCGGCGTCATCGTCGCCCTGCTGTGGCTGTGGATCACCAACATCGCGCTGATCTTCGGCGCGGAGGTCGACGCCGAGATGGAGCGGGCCCGGCAGCTGCAGGGCGGGATCGGCGCCGAGAAGACCCTGCAACTCCCGCCGCGCGCCACGACCGCCAGCGACAAGGCCGCCGCCAAGCGTGACGAGCTCATCGAGGAGGGCCGCCAGATCCGGCTCGAGAACCAGGCCGCCGGGGCCGGCGCCGGGGAGCCGGAACACAAGCACTGACCTGACGCGCGCACGCAAGAAGGGCCGGGTGGCATTGCCACCCGGCCCTTGCGCTGTGTCGTTCTGACGCGAAGTTCGTTGTCCGACAGCGCTGTCGCGCTGATGTCGACAAGGCTCCTTGAGCATGGACGCTCGTTCAGTACGCTTGTGCAAGACGGTCGTTCGGATCACCTCCGCTGGGGAGCGGAGCGGTCCGAGGGGAGCGGTCGTCACCGGAGTCACACCCGCGGGTGCGGCGCCGGACCGGCAGGGGGAACCGCCGGTAGCCCGAACGGCTGGGGAGCCGGGGCCGCCGGCACTGTGGGGGATCGGGGACACATGCAGGCGTTGCACATCGTGCTCTTGGGGGTCACGGCCGTCGCGTTCGCCGTGGCTGCCGCACCCGGGTCGCGCATCGGGGCGGACAGCGAGCACGGACGCCTCATCGCACTGGTCGTCAGCGGGGCAGCCGTCGTGGGGAACGGCGCCTCGCTGATGCCGGCGACACCTGACTGGTACGGCCGGTTCATGATCGTCGTCACGTTCGCCGTCGCGGTCTGGGCGGTGCTCGCCGTGCTCGCCCGGCGCGACGAGGCCCGCGACGCCGCGGACGACGCGCGGGCCCGCGCTCTCTACGGCGACGCCTTTGTCGAGCGGCTCATCGCCGCCGCCGACCGGACCGCCCCCTCTGTGGGCCGGACGGCCACCCCTCCTTCATCGTCCGATGGCGCCGCCGACGCGGGCCGGTCATCGGGATCTCGTGCGGCGCAACGCATCCCGCAGCCGGGAGTCGGCCTCTACATCGTGCCGGACACGGATGTCGTCGATGCCGAGGTCGTCGAGGAGAGCCCCGTGCCGCGTCGACCCGCGGCGACGCAGGAGACCTTCGACGACTACGGGCCCGCGCGAGCGCGGCACCTGCGGGGCGAGAGCTACGTCGCCGCGCACCTGGCGGACTACCTGCCCGACGCGAAGGCGCACGTCGTGCGTCGTCGAGCCCGCGCGCGGCACACCGACGCCGACCTGCGGGCCCGACTCGCCCGCGCCTACGGCGGCGAGCCCGACGGCGGTGGCCGGATCACCTCGCATCGGGCGTGACTCGCCAAAGACAGCGGCGGTTAATGCTGTGAGTTCACGGCACCGACCGCCGCTGGCTTTCGGCCCGGGGGAGAGCACCGAGCGACCTGTGGCGCCTGGCCCTGTGAGACGGTGGGGGCGTGGACACAGACTCCGTGCTCGCCCTCATGCAAGACGTCGCCGCACAGGTCGTCACCCCCCGGTTTCGGAGTCTGAGCTCCGAGCAAGTCATGGAGAAGAACCCCGGCGACCTCGTCACCGTCGCCGACCGCGAGGCCGAGGTGCTCATCACGCAGGCGCTGCGCACCGAGCACCCGGACGCGATCATCGTCGGTGAGGAGGCCACCGCCGCCGACCCGTCCCTGCTGGGCCGGCTCGCCGACGCCGCGCACGCCTGGGTCATCGACCCCGTCGACGGCACGAAGAACTTCGTCCACGGCCGCGCCGACTACGCCGTCATGGTCGCCGAGTTGCGCGAGGGCGAATGCGTGCGGGGCTGGATCTGGCAGCCCGAGCATCGGCTGGCCTATGTCGCCGAGCGCGGCGAGGGCGTGACGTGCAACGGGGAGCCGGTGGGGCGCGCCGCCCCCGCACTCGACCCCGCGACCTTCACGGCCGTCACCTCGCGCCCCGCGCAGGAGGGTCCGCACGGCACGCTGACCTTCGGGCCGACCGCCTGGTGTTGCGGCGTCGACTACCCGTGGCTCGCGCAGGGGCGGGTCGACGCGATCGCCTACTCGCGGGGGCTGCCGTGGGACCACGCCGCCGGGAGCCTCATGACCGAGGAGGTCGGGGGCGTCGTGCGGCATGCCGACGGCACCCGCTACGTGCCGGGGAGGCATCCCGGCGAGGTGCCTGCGCAGCTCATCGCCGCGGCGAGCCCGCAGGCGTGGGAATACGTCGTCGCGCAGCTGGGCTGAGGCACCCGCCGCGGGCAACGACCCGACACAGACGCACGTTGTGTGCGAGGGACGTTCGCAGACAACGACTCTGGCCTTAACGTCGAAGCATGACGCAGAGTGAGCAGACGCTTCCCGCCGGGGTGAGCCTGGCGCAGGGCGAGGGCGGATTGGACGGGGTCGCCGTGCAGACGCCGGCCGCGAGCGCCCAGATCTATCGGCAAGGCGCACAGGTCACGTCGTGGCGGCCCGCCGGCGGCGACGAGGTGTTGTGGGTGAGCCCGACGTCCCGCTACGCGGCGGGGGCGGCGATCCGCGGGGGAATCCCCTTGTGCGCGCCGTGGTTCGGGCCTGGGCGCAAGAAGGACAAGCCGGGTGCCCACGGCTGGTTCCGCACCGCCGAGTGGACGCTCGCCGACGCGAGCGCCGACGGCGACGACATCGTGCTGCGGTTCACCCTCGACGGCGCCGACGCCGACGTGCCCGACGGTGAACCGGCCGACGTCCGCGCCGAATACACCGTGCGGGTCGGGCCGGAGCTGACCGTCGCGCTCACCGTGACCGCCGGTGCCGAGGGGCTCGATCTCGAGGAGGCGCTGCACACCTACGTGGCGGTGTCGGACGTCGCGACGATCGCGATCGAAGGGCTCGACGGGTCGCGCTACGCCGACAAGACGCCCGGTGGTCGCGCGGTCAACGCCCAGTCCGGCGACCTGCGGCTCACGCGCCAGACCGACCGCGTCTACGGGCACGCGGGTCAGGTCGACGTCGTCGACGAGGCCGCGGGCCGGCGCATCGTCGTCACCAAGGACGGCTCCGGTAGCACGATCGTGTGGAACCCCTGGGAGGCCAAGGCCGCCGAGGCCGCCGACATCGGCGACGCGTGGCGCGGGTTCGTGTGCGTCGAGGCCGGCAACGCCCTCAACCAGCACGTCGTGCTCGAGCCCGGCGCCTCCCACACGCTGAGCACCACGCTGCGCGCGCAGGCGCTGTAGCCCCGCGGGTGCCTCAGCGGCGCCCGAGACAGGCCCACCCAAACCGCCGAGGGCTGGGGTTTCGCACCGAGGGTTCGTGCTCCGGCACGTGCTCTCGGCGCGAACCCCAGCCCTCGGCGTCGGGTGAGGCCGGCGTTGCGGGCGGCGGGCTGGGGGTCAGTCGCCGTAGTTGGCGATGACCGCGGCCGTGACCTCGTCGGTCGTCGCGGTGCCGCCGACGTCGCGGGTCAGCACCCCTGCGGCTGTCGTGCGCTCGACGGCGAGCTGCAGCTGCTTGGCCTCGTCGGGGCGGCCGAGGTGCTCGAGCATGAGCGCGGCGCTCTCGATGGCGCCGATCGGGTTGCTGATGCCCTGACCGGCGATGTCGGGCGCCGAGCCGTGCACCGGCTCGAACATGCTCGGGAAGCGCCGCTCCGGGTTGAGGTTCGCGCTCGAGGCCAGGCCGAGGCTCCCGGCGAGGGCGCTGCCGAGGTCGGAGAGGATGTCGGCGTGCAGGTTGGAGGCCACGACGACCGACAGGTCCTCGGGGTGCAGCACGAACTTCGCGGCCATCGCGTCGACGAGCACCTTCTCGGTCTCGACGTCGGGGTAGTCCGCGGCGACGCGCTCGAAGATCTCGTCCCACATGACGAAGCCGTATTGCTGGGCGTTGCTCTTCGTCACCGACGACACCTTCTTCTTGGTGCGGGTGCGGGCCAGATCGAAGGCGAACCGGATGATGCGCTCGGTGCCGTATTCGCTGAACAGCGCGGACTGCACCGCGAACTCCTGGCCCGCGCCGCGACCGGAGAAGTTGCGGCCGCCGATGCCGGCGTATTCGCCCTCGGAGTTCTCGCGCACGCACACCCAGTCGAGCTCGACGTCGTCGGCCTTGCGCAGCGGTGAGGTGACTCCCGGCAGGAACTTCACGGGGCGCACGTTGGCCCACTGGTCGAAGTTCTGCGCGATGTTGAGCCGCAGGCCCCACAGCGTGACGTGGTCGGGCAGGGTCGGCCAGCCGACCGCGCCGAAGTAGATCGCGTCGTGCCCCCTGAGCCGCTCGAGACCGTCCGCGGCCATCATGACGCCGTGCTGCTCGTAGTAGTCCGAACCCCAGGGGTATTCGGTGAATTCGAAGGCCAGGTCGTCGGACGTGGCGGCGATGTGCTCGAGCACGGCCTGGCCGGCGGCGACGACCTCCTTGCCGATGCCGTCGGCGGGGATCGTCGCGATGCTGAAGGTGGTGCTCATGTGCTGGCTCCTTGCCGGTGCGGGTCGCGCTGCGATGCTGCTGTGTCGGCCACAGTCAACCGGCGCGGCCGGGGTGCGGTCCAAGACAGGGTGGCGATACCGTTCATCGGATCGGCCTATGGCAGCCGCGTGACCTGCGAGATCGTGCGCAAGAAGTCCTGCGCCAGCGGCGTCAGACCCTCGGCCCGGCAGATCGCCGCCGTCCACAGCTGGGGCGCCCCGATGAGTGGGCGGGCGCGCAACCCGGCGTGCGTCGAGAGTTCTTCCCAGCCGGCCGCCAGGAGCGCCTCGCCCGCGCCGGCGAGCACGAGCGGCACGATCATCGAGCGGTGGTCGACCTCGCAAACGATCGACACGTCCTCCTGACCCGCGATGACGTCGTCGACGATCTGGCGGATGAGGCTGCCCGGATGTGACGTGATGAGGCGGCAACCGCGCAGGTCGGAGGCCGTGAGCTCGTCCAGCTCGGGGCGGGGGCCGGGGCGCCGGGAGACGAGCACGAGCGGCTGGGAGCCGAGCGGCAGGACGACCAGCTCGCGGTCGCGTCGCAGCCGGGCCGCCGCGATGAGGCCGATCTCGACGTTGCCCTGTGTGACGAGGGCGGTGACCTCCTCGGCCGTCCAGCCGCCGACGACCGACACCGACGCCGCGGGGTGAGCCGCCGTGAACGCCGAGATGAGCTCGGCGCCCGGCGCGATGCCCGGGCTGGGCATCGCCGCGATGACGAGCCGGCCCCGCCGGGCCTCCCTGCTGCCGAGCACGGCGTCCTCGGCGGCCTGCATCGTGCGCAGCGCGCGCCGGCACGGCTCGAGCAGGTCGCGGCCGGCCTCGCTGAGCACGACCCGACGGCCGACACGGTGGAAGAGCGGGAGCCCGAACTGCTGCTCGAGCTTGGCGATGGCCTGCGAGAGCGACGGCTGGGCGATGTGCAGCGCGTCGGCTGCCCGTGTGAACGTGCCGTGCTCGGCCACGGCGAGGAAGTAGCGCAGCTGCCGGGTCTCCAGTCGAGGGCCGTCCATAGTCCAAGCCTATGCGCGTGGCAGGAGTTGCGTCCTGGACGCGGACGGCGGGACGGGACAGGGTGACAGAACACAACGGCGTGGATCGGAGAAGGAGACATCATGGCCAACAACGCGACCCGCGAAGGGTGGACCGACGTCGAGGCAGTGCTTCTCGGCAACCGCTCCGCCCTCGGCGGCGAGAAGCTCAGCGACGCCGAGGAGCGCGTCGAGAGGTTCCGGCAGACGAGCGGCTGGTTCCTCGCGCCGCTCTTGACGATCGTCTTCCTCTTCCTCCCGTTGGGGATCGACACGGCGCAGCATCAGCTCGCCGCGATCCTCGTCGGCGTCATCGTGCTGTGGATCACCGAGCCCGTGCCCATCCCCGTCGGCGGGCTCATCGGGGTCTGCGCGATCGTCTTCTTCGGGGTCGTTCCCGCCAAGGATGCGCTCGCGCCGTTCGGGTCGACGACGGTCTTCACGTTCATCGGGGCGTTCATCCTGGCCCAGGCGATGATGATGCATGGCGTCGCGCGGCGGATCGCGTTCTGGCTGCTCGGGCTGCCCGGGGTCGGCAAGTCGACGATGCGCGTGCTGCTCGCCTTCGGCACCGTCACCTGCGTGCTGTCGGCCTTCGTCTCCAACACCGCCACGGTCGCCATGCTGCTGCCGACCGCGATCGGCATCGTCGCGGTCATCGCCCGGCTGCTGCAGGAGCGCGGCGACGTCGACCCGGGCTTCGACCCGACGAAGCTCAAGGTCGCGACCGCTTTCATGCTCATGCTCGCCTACTCCGCCAGCGTCGGCGGGCTGCTCACCCCCGTCGGTTCGCCCCCGAACCTCATCGGTCGCGGCCTCATCGAGGAGGCGACCGGCAAGACGATCAACTTCGGCCAGTGGTTCGCCGTCGCCTTCCC
The DNA here is from genome assembly GCA_039812485.1 of Kineosphaera sp. GTDB lineage: Bacteria > Actinomycetota > Actinomycetes > Actinomycetales > Dermatophilaceae > Kineosphaera. The sequence continues at coordinate 1,754 of JBDIAP010000103.1, read as the reverse complement.
CATCTGCACGGTGATGTTCTTCGCGCTCGCGGCGATCCTCACGTTCATCAACAAGCCGGAGATCCGCAAGCTCGAAGGCGTGGAGGAGTTCCTCGCCGAGCAGAAGGCCGCCCTCGGGCCGCTGAGCCGCGCCGAGCGCAACACGATCATCGCGTTCTCGGTCACGGTCGTCGGATGGCTGCTGCCCTCGGTGCTCAACATCTTCTTCGGCGACGACCACCCCGTGGCCTCGGTCATCGGTGACCGCCTCAACGAGGGCATCGTCGCTGTCGTCGGCGCGAGTCTGCTCTTCATGCTGCCCGTCGACTGGAAGGAGCGTCGCTTCACGATCACGTGGGACGAGGCCGCCAAGATCGACTGGGGCACGATCATCCTCTTCGGCACCGGCATCATCTTCGGGGCGATGCTCGACGACACCGGCCTGGCGAAGACGATCGGCACGGCCGCTGCCGACACCTTCGGCGTGACGAGCATGGCCGCGCTGACGGTCTTCGCCGTGCTGCTCGCGATCCTCATCTCCGAGACGACGAGCAACACCGCCGCCGCCGCCGTGACGGTGCCGATCATCATCCCGCTCGCCGTCGCGACCGGCGTCGACCCGCTCGTGCCGGCGCTCGCCGCGACCTTTGGGGCGTCGTTCGGCTTCATGCTGCCCGTCTCGACGCCGCAGAACGCGATCGTCTACGGCTCCGGCGTCGTGCCGATCACCCGCATGATCCGCTCCGGCATCAGCTTCGACATCATCGGCGCGATCCTCATCATCCTCGTGCTGCCGGTCGTGGCGCGGATGGTGGGGCTGGGCTGACGCCCCGGCGGTCCCTGCCGGCAGTGTCGGCGGGGCCGCCGAGCCGGTGCGCGGGACCGCGCAAGGGTAGGTTGACCGGGTGCTTCTCTCGGTCCTGGCGCTCGTCATCGGCGTGCTCGCCTACGGCATCGCCGGCGCTCGACTCTCCGACGGCGCCCAGTCCGAGGGCGGGGCGCTGGCCTCGCCGGCGTGGTGGATCGGGACCGCATGCCAGGGGGCCGGGTTCGTCTTCACGCTGGCGGCGCGGCAGCATCTGCCGTTGCTCATCGTGCAGGCCTGCGTCGTCGGGGGCCTGGCCGTCACGGCGGTCATCCAGCACGTCGCCGGCACGCGGCGCATCGGCCCCCGGGATGCGGTCGCGATCCTCGCCGTCATCGGCGGCATCGTCGCTCTGGCGATGACGACCGTGCCGGGGCCCGCCGTGCCGATCGAGCCCATCCATCTCGTCGTCATCGGGGCCACCGTCGGGGCGTGCCTGGTCGCGCTGCTCGTCAAGCTGCCGCCGGGAATCAGCGGGCTCTTCGCGGGCACGGGCTTCGCGATCAGCGCGATCACCGCCCGATTGCTCGTCGCTGACCCGGCGCTGTCGATGTGGCGGCCTTGGCAGTGGCCGCTGCTGTCGTGGATCGCCGCGTTCCTGCTCGTCGCGGGGCTCGTGCTCGGGCAGGTGCACCTGACGATCGGGCTCAAGGGCGCGCACGCCGTGGCCGTGCTCGGCACCAACTACCTCATGTCGACGCTCGTGCCGGCCGTCATCGGCTGGACCCTGCTGCACGAGGAGCCGCGCGAGGGCACGATCTGGCTCGTGGCCCTCGGGCTCGTCCTCGCCCTCGCCGGGGCCCTGGCCCTGTTGCGCAGCGACGATGCCGCGCCCGGGGAGCCCGAGCACGCCGCGGGCGGCGCCTGAGCGGGCCGCCCGCGCCGGGCGCGTCGGGCCGCGCACGGAGGG
>JBDIAP010000102.1:0-14085 GCA_039812485.1 Kineosphaera sp. | reverse complement strand
TGTGCGCAGTGTCGGGCCGGGCGATGGCGTCAGGAGGCAGCAGCGGTGCGGGCCACGTGGGCGTCGAGCAGCTCGACGGCCCGGCCGACACCGTCCTCGCGGGCCAGGGCCGCACCGAGCCGGCGCGCCCGCTCCCGCATCGCGGGGTCGGTCGTCATCGACGTCAGCGCCGCCGCGAGCGCGTCGGAGGTGAGCCGGGCGCGGCGGATCGGGGCGGGCCCGACGCCGAGCTCGTGCAACCGCCGACCCCAGTACGGCTGGTCGCCGATGTGCGGCACCGCCATGCTCGGCACCCCGGCCCGCAGGCCCGCCGCCGTCGACCCCGCTCCGCCGTGCGTGACGACGGCCGAGCAGCGCGGCAGCAGCCACGCGTGCGGCACGGTGTCGACGAGCAGCACCGCGTCGGCGAGGTCCGCGGGCACCCCGGCCTGCCCGAGCCGGTCGACGCCGCGATGCACGATCGCCCGCAAACCTGTGCGGCGCGCGGCCGCGAAGAGCACCTCCGCGGTCGCCGCGGGGTCGGGGCTCGTCATGCTGCCGAAGCCGAGGTAGACCGGCGGCGCACCCGCGGCGAGGAAGTCACGCACGTGCGGCGGCACGACGCGCGCGACCGCGGCCGCATCGGGGGCCGGGAGCTGCCAGTAGCCGGTGACTCGCACGCGCGGACCCCAGTCGGGCGGCGGCGGCACGACGAGCGGGCTCGCCGCGATGAGCACCGGCACCCGCATGCCGTGGCGCCCGTAGGACCAGAACGACTCCCGCGGCAGGCCCAGCCGGCGGCGGAGGAGGTCGCCGACGGGCCGCATGACGCGGTGCATGACGGCGACGGCGGCGAAGCCGGACGCGACGTTGAGCGGGCTGTCGCGGTCGGCGCGCACCGGGGCCAGGCTCGCGGCGGCGTCGGCGGTCGGCAGCCCCGGCGCGAAGAGCGCCGTGACGTGCCGGCACCCGCGCGCCCGCGACAACGCGAGCATCGCATCGAAGGTCAGGCTGGACGAGACCACGACGTCGTCGGGGCGCACGATGCGCAGCAGATCCTCGACGAGGACCGGCGCGAACTGCTCGACGACCCGCGACATCGTGCGCAGCTCGTCGAGCGGCCGGCGGGAGGAGGCGCCGAGCCACTCCCGGCCCAGCGGCGTGCGCATCGCCTCCTGCATGTCGACGCCGAAGGGCTCGCAGACCAGGCCGTGGCTCTCGATCCACGCCGCGTAGTCTGCGCCGGCCGCGATCGCCACGTCGTGACCCGCCGCATGCAGGCCCAGGCCGAGGGCGATGAAGGGCTCGACGTCGCCGCGCGAGCCCCAGCCCAGGAGCAGGAAGCGCATGCCGCCCATCATCGCCCGGGCCGTCCGCGCGCCGCGGGCCGATCGCACGGTGCGACTCGGCGCGTGGCGCGACGCGGCGTGCGCGCACGGGGCGCGAGGCGGCGGGCGGCCCACGGGGCGACGATTCGGCGTCCGCCCCCAGGGGCGATGTCCGCGCTCGCCCGTAGGGTTGTGCTCGACCTGGTGCGGCACGGCAAGGAGGCCTGATGTCCTCGTTCACCGTCGAGATCGGCGCAGCGCTCGACCCGCTCGTGCTCGCGCTGGACGTCGGGTCGATGGGCAGCCGCGGCTGCCTGTACGACGCGAGCGGCCGGCCGATCGCCGGGCCCGACGGCAGCTATCGGCTGCGGGTGCCCCACGCGTTCACGACCGGCGCCGACGGCACGTCGACGATCGACGCCGACCAGGTCGTCGCCGAGCTGACCCGGGTCGTCGACACGGTGATGGGCGCGCCCGGCGTCGGCTCCCGGGTCGCCGCGGTCGGCATCGACACGTTCTCCGCGTCGCTCATCGGCATCGACGCGGCGGGCGCCGCGATCACGCCGTGTTTCACCTACGCCGATTCGCGCAGCGCCGACGAGGTCGACGAGCTGCGGGCCGAGCTCGACGAGGCGGCCGTGCAACAGCACACCGGCACCCGGCTGCACAACTCCTACCTCGCGCCGCGGCTGCGCTGGCTGAGCCGCACCGGCGCCGCCCGGGGGGTCGCGCGCTGGGTGAGCCTCGGCGAATACGTCCACGAGCGGCTACTCGGCACGTCGGCCGCCGGCACCGCCGTCGCGGCCTGGACCGGGCTGCTCGACCTGCAGACCGGCACGTGGTCGCCGATGATGCTCGCGGCCGCCGGGGTCGACGTCGAGCGGCTCAACCCCGTGCGCACCCCCGAGGAGGTGCTGCGGCCCGTCGACGGGCGCGTGGCGCGGCGCTGGCCGGGTCTCACCGACGCCGTGTGGCTGCCCCCGATCGCCGACGGCCTGGCCGCCAACCTCGGCGCGGGAGTGGACGACCCGTCGAGCGCCGTGCTGTCGACCGCGACCTCGGGCGCCGTGCGGGTGCTGCTCGACGCCATCCCGGAGGCGGTGCCGCCGGGCCTGTGGTGCTATCGCGTCGACGATCGCCGCTGCCTGCTCGGCGGGGCGATCAACGACGTCGGCCGCGCCGTCGACTGGCTGCGCGCGACGCTGGACCTGCCCGACGATGCCGCGACCGCCGCCGCGCTGACGACTCCCCCGCAGGCCACGACCCCGCTCGTGCTGCCCTTCCTCTCCGGCGAGCGGTCGACCGGCTGGCAGGCGCGGGCGCGGGCCGTCTTCACCGGGGTCTCGGCCGGCACGAGCGCCCTCGACGTGTGGCGCGGCGGCCTCGAGGGGGTGGCGCTCACCTACGCGCGGGTCGTCCAGCAGCTCGCGACCCGCACGACGCTGCGCCAGGTGCGGGTCGGCGGCGGGGTGCAGCAGGGGTTGCCGCAGCTCGTGCCGCTGCTCGCCGACGTGCTCGGCGTGCCCGCGACCCCGGTGACGATCAAGCGCATGACCCTGCACGGCACGGCGCTGCACGCCCTCGAGATCGCCGCGCCAGGGGTTGACCGGGCGCCCGTCGACACCGGGCCGACCCGCGAGCCCGACCCGGCGCACGCCGCGCACTATCGGGAGCGGCTGGCCGACTTCGAGGCGCTCTACGCGCGGCTCTTCGCCTGACCCGAGCCCGCTCTGTCGTCGGCCCTCCCGCGACCCACGCGTCCCTCTCGCCCGCGAGGAGCCTCGTCCGCACGGGGGAGTATGCGGTTCATCCTGGTGGCTGATCCATGCCTGTGAGCTGCGGACGTAGCGTGTCTGCATGACGACGCAGCTGACCCTGGCCCACGACCTCATGCTCCTGTCGCTCGACCCGGAGACGGGGGCCCGGCGCGCGACCAGCAACATCGGCACCGCGCTCGCCGGCGCCCTGCTCGCCGAACTCGCGCTGGCCGGTCGTGTCGACATCGACGCCAAGAAGAAGGTGCAGGTGCTCGACCCGTCTCCGACCGGCGAGCCGCGCAGCGACGACCTGCTGAACCGGCTCATCGCGAGCAAGCCCCGCACCGCAACCGCGTGGGTCCAGAAGCTCTCCCGCGCCTACGCCAAGGACGTGCTCGCCGATCTGTGCGCCGCCGAGATCGTTCGCCGCGACGAGCGCCGCTTCCTCGGCATGGACAACTCCCGCTACCCCCAGCTCGGGGGCGGGCGACGCGACACGCTGCTGTCGTCGCTGCGCGGCGTCATGATCACCGGCCTGACCCCGACGGACACCAGGGTCCCCGCTCTCGGCGCACTCGTGCTCGCCGTCGGTCTGCAGCGGCGGATCTTTCCGGGCGTCAAGCGCAAGGATCTGCAGCGTCGGCTCGACGAGCTCGACCGCGCCGGCTGGGCCAGCAAGGCCGTCCGCGACGCCATCCAGGCGGCTCAGGCCGCGGCAGCTGCCGGCGGCGCCGTGGCCGCCAGCAGCTGATCCGGCGCGTCGAGAGCGGCAGGGCCGACGCCGCGCACGTGGCCGCAGGCTCGCGCCGGTGGCCGACCTGCCCTCACGTCGGCGGCCCGGCATCGGCGCCTCCCTCCGATGCCGACCTCGAACGAACCTCTCACCCTCGTGACCGCGCGCGAGGAGGTCACCGGTCAGGCGACCGCCTCGACGACCGGCTGAGTGCGGGCGAAGAGCGCGTCGAAGACGTTGACCCGGTCGAACTGCAGCGCGTAGGCCCGCGCGGCCTGCCGGTGCGCGGCGAGCTGCTCGTCGGTCCAGTCGCAGACGACGGCGTCGAGCGCGGCCCGGATCGCGCCGGGGTCGTTCGGCGGCACCAGGAGGGCCGTGTCGCCCACGGCCTCCGGCACCCCGCCGGTGGGGCACGTGATGACCGGCCCGCCGCCGGCGAGCATCGACTCCACGAGGGCGATCCCGAACGTCTCGACGAACTCCGGTTGCGGCCGCGTCGGCAGCACGTAGGCCGCGGACCCGGCCATGAGCGACGGCTTCTCGTCGTCGTCGACGTCGGTGAGCAGCACGATGCGCTCGCTCATGCCGGCCGCCTCGATCCAGCGCCGCACGTCGGCCTCCTGCGGTCCGCGCCCGGCGAGCACGAGCCGCACCCGGTCGCGGGCGCGCGACTCGGCATACGCCTCGATGAGGTCGTCGAGCCCCTTGGCCGAGGCGATCCGCGAGAGGAAGAGCGCGTAGCCGCCGCGGGTCAGCCCGCGCCGGGCGAGGTCGGCCTCGATGCGCTCGTCGGTCAGGTGCAGGTAGGCGCCGGAGTCGACGGCGGGGTAGGAGATGTCGATCCGCTCGCGGCAGGCGCGGGCGAAGGAGGTGCCGTGCTGCGCGTCGAGCACGGCGGCCTCGGCGACGATGAGCTCCTTGGTGTAGCCCGAGACCGCGACGCAGTGGTCGCTGGACAGGTAGACCGAGAGCAGGTGGGCTGCGGCGCCGAACCGGTCGGACTCGACGCAGGCCCGCACGATGTTGGTGATGTCGGAGCCCACCGCCTCGGCGATCGTCGTGACCCGGGCGCGCCCCAGGCTGCGGGCGACACGCACGGCGTCCTCGACGGCCACGGTGTGCGGCGAGAGGTAGAGCGACATGACGACGGTCGGCACGCCGTCGCTGACGATCTCGATGAGGCGGCCGGTGAGGCCGGCGACCCAACGCCCGTCGGGCACGCGGTAGTCGCCGACCGGCCCGGGCCGCTCGACGGTGATGCCGGGGCTGTAGGGCATGACGTGGTCGAGCGGCTTCATCGGCAGCCCGGCCGCGTCGAGCCGGTCGAGGGGCCACGTCACGATGCGCACGTCGTCGAAGCCGCGCGTCAGGGCGACCTCGGCGAGGCAGCGCGCCTCGCCGGAGTGCCCGCAGATGACGGGGTCGGCGCGGACGACGATGACGAGACGCTTGGTCGGGGTGGCGTGGGGGGCGGTGACGACGGTCATGAGGCACCTCCTGGAGGCAGAGTCGCGGTGGTCAGAGTCACGGTGGGCAGGATCACGGTGGGCAGGGGTCAGGTGGGCAGGGTCAGAGGTCAGGCCGACGCAGGGTAAGAGGGCGGCCGGGAGTCGACCCCCCACGCCGACGGGGTGTCGCCGAGCTCGAGGTGCACGTGCCGGGCGCGGCGGGCGGCCCGCCCGGGCAGCCAGGTGGAGTCGTGCTCGACGCCGTCGACCGTGACGCGCTGCACGTAGGAGACCGGCCCGCCGGGCTCGGGCACGACGAGCCCCGACGTCGTCAGGTGCAGGTCGCCCTCGGGCCGGGCGATCGTGGCCTCCGGCACGGCCGGCGGCCCGAGCAGATAGCCGTCCTGGCCGACGACCGGGAAGAGCCCGAGGGTCGCCCAGACGTACCAGGCCGACAGGCCGCCGGAGTCGTCGTTGCCGGGCAGGCCGCCGCGGCCGACGCCGAACTGGTGGGCGATCGCCGCGTGCACGATCTGCGCGGTGCGATCCGGCCGGCCCGCGTAGTGATAGGCCCAGGGCGCGTCGAGGTCGGGCTCGTTGTTGAGGCCTTCGAAGCGGCCCAGCGCGTAGCCGGCGGCGAGCTCCTCCTTCGACGGCGCGGGGCCGGGCTGGCACACCGGGTCGGCGCCGAACCCGAAGAACCGGTCGAGCAGCCCGACGAAACGCTCTGCGCCCCCGGCGAGTTCGATGCGGCCGGCCATGTCGTGCAGGAGCCGGAAGCTGTAGTTCCACCGGCCGCCCTCGTAGAACGTCGAGTCGATGAGCAGCCCGGTCGCGGGGTCGAAGGCGTGGACCCAGCCGGCGGCGTGACGCTGCATCTGGTCGCCGAGGGTCCGGTCGCCGATGCCGCGGGCGATGCCGGCCGTGCAGTGGTAGGCGTAGGCGAGGTCGAGGGTGTGCGTCACGGGGTGGGCGACGCCGTGGGCGAGGTAGTCCTCGCCGTAGGTGCGGCGCAGGTCGGCGTCGAGGTGGACCATCGCCCACTCCCAGTCGATGCCGGGCTCGCGGCGGGCCCACAGGTCGGCGAGGAAGACGTGCGCGAGCGCGCTCGCCTGCCGGCTGAACCGGTCGGCGCCCTTGGCCATCCGGTAGCCGATCGGCAGGTTGCCCTCCTGCTCGCAGATCGTCAGGAGCACGTTGGCCAGGTCGACCGCGCGCCCCGGCAGCAGCGTCGTCAGCAGCGGCAGCTGCGTGCGATAGATGTCCCACATCGTGCACAGATCGAAGGCGTACGGCCCGTCCGTGGTCCAGCTCGGCGACTCGTCGTGGGCGAAGCTCGGCTTGATGAACGAGTGGTAGAGCGCGCTGGCCAGCGTCGTCGTGCGGTCGGCGGGCAGCGCGCTGTCGTCGACCCGCACGAGGTCGAGGTGCTCGCGCCACGCGAGCCGGGTGCTCTCGCGGCGGTGTTCGTAGGCCGGGGCGCCCGCCGGCAGGCCGGCGAGGTCGGCGCGCAGGTTGGCCTCGGCGCGCGCCGTGCCCCGCAGCGAGAAGCCGAGCCGCACCTCGACCGTGTGCGCGGCCCGCGCGGGACCCATCCACATGAGTCCGAAGGGGCGCAGCGTCGTCGGGCGGATGTAGTCGAAGTCGAGCCGGGTGCCGCCGGGCATGAGCCGCCGGTCATACCAGAGCAGTTGGCGCCACCCGGGGGCGTCGACCTCGATGTGCACCGCGAGCGGCACGCCCTCGACGACGATCTCGGCCTGGGCGACACCGGGGTGCAGCTGGGTGAGGGTCGCGCGCAGCGGCACGGTCCTGCTACGGGGGGTGGACAGGCCGCCCGTCGAGGCGTCGAGCACGATGCGGGCCTGCTCGTGGGCACCGAAGGTGTAGCGGTGCACCGCCGACTTCGGGCCGACGGTGAGCTCGGCGCGGATGCCGTTGGCCAGGGTCGTCGCATACTCCCCCGGCGTCGCCGACTCCTGCACGAGCGGCCACGTGCGGCCGAGCTCGTCGAGCGACTCGAGCATCGGGGTGATGCGGAAGTAGTTGTAGTACTTGCGGATCGCTCCCGTGCCCGACTGCTGGAAGTGGGTGAAGCCCGACGCGAGCTGCCCGTCGTACGTGGGCGGCGGGTTGCCCTCGGTGTTGAGCTCGTAGGGCCCGTAGCCGGTCGGGTAGCCGCCGGAGTAGGCGACCGCGCTGACCATGCCGAAGGGGTGCGTCGCGCCGGGGTGGGTGTTGCCGACCTGCGGCTTGGGCCACCACCACGTCGCCGCGAGGCCCTGGGCGGGCGGCAGGTCGGTGGCGCCGCAGCCGATGAACGGGTCGACGTGGTCGAACATCATCGCCTCCTGCGCGAGGTCGGGGCAGCTCGCTGCCGTCGAATCAGACATGTGCGGTCGTGTGCCGGGCGTCTCGAGCGGCGTGGGCCGCCCCCTGGTCGCACACGGTAGGAACGCCACGTTTCGGCCGTATGACGACGCAGGGTCCCGGCGATGACGGTTGGCGGGCCGACGGCCGGCATGTCGACATCGCCCATCGTCAGCGCCGGTCAGCGGGCGCGCCGTCGCGAGTGACGAGATCCCACGCCGTGACGCTCGGCTCGTCAGGATCGACGACCCAGTAGTGGGGGCAACCGGCCCGCCGCAACCGGTCCTCCTTGACGTGCAGGTCGATCATGCGGCTGCTCGGTGACAGCACGTCCACCGCCTGCCGTGCAGGCTGCCAGGGTTGCGAGCACCCTCTCGCCCGTCATCCACAGGTGCCCCTCGCACAGGCGAGGGCCGGAGACCATGTGCCTGCTGAGACCATCGGTGGCGTGCAGTGCGACTACTACGACGCCGGGGTCTGCCGGTCGTGCACCCACATGGGGGTGCCGTATGCCGAGCAGCTCGCCGCCAAGCAGGCCCGCGTCGAGGCGCTGCTCGGCGACCGGCCCGGCCTGACGTGGGATGAGCCGCACGCCTCCGCGGAGTCGGGCTTTCGCACGAAGTCGACGATGGTCGTCGCCGGCACGCCCGACGCGCCGACCCTGGGGATCCTCGACCCCGACGGGGGTGGCGTCGACCTGCGCGGATGCGGGCTGCTCGGGCCGGCGACCGCGGTGGCGATGCCGGTGCTGGGCGCGTTCATCGCGGAGGTCGGGCTGCGGCCCTACGACGTGCCGCGGCGCAGCGGCGAGCTGAAGTATGTGCACGTCATCGAGGCCGGCGACGCGCGACTGCTCGTGCGGTTCGTGCTGCGCTCGCCCGGGCAGGTCGCGCGGCTGCGGCGAGCGCTGCCCCGGCTGCGGGAGCTGCTTCCCGGCGTCGACGTCGTGTCGGTCAACCTGCTGCCCGAGCACAAGGCGGTGACCGCCGGTGAGGAGGAGATCGTGCTCACCGAGCGATCGACCCTGGCCATGCCGGTCGGCGACGTCACGCTGCACGTGGCCCCGGGGGCGTTCGTGCAGACCAACGGCGCTGTCGCGGCCGCGCTCTATCGCGACGCGGGGTCGTGGATCGCCGCGGCCCGGCCGGAGTCGGTGCTCGACCTCTATTGCGGCGTCGGCGGATTCGCTCTCCACGCGGTAGCGGGTGCCGCCCGCGACGAGGGCTGGGCACCGCTGCGCGTGCACGGCGTCGAGGTCAGCGAGCAGGCCGTCGCGTCGGCCCGGCGCAGCGCGGCGGAGTTGGCGACGCGCAGCGGGCCGGCAGGCCCGGCCCAGACGGGGCAGACGGGGCAGACGGGGCAGTCACAGCGAGCGGCTCTCGTCACGCCCGTGGCGACCTTCGAGGTCGGGGACGCGACCGCCTACGCGATGGTGCTCGGCGAGGTGCCCGAGCTCGTCGTCGTCAACCCGCCGCGGCGAGGGCTGAGCCGCGACCTGGCCGGCTGGCTCGACCGCAGCGGGGTGCGCCACGTCGTCTACAGCAGCTGCAACCCCGTGACCCTCGCGCGCGACCTCGACGCGATGGGCTCGCTGCGGCCGGTGCGGGCGCGACTCTTCGACATGTTCCCCCAGACCGACCACGCCGAGGTGCTGACGCTGCTGCGCCGGGTCTGAACGCAGGCGTTGCGTCGGCCTGCCACCACCGATCACGCGGCATGCCCACATGACCTATTGTCACTTCTGTAGTAGATCTACTACATTAACGAGCATGAGCACATCGGCCCTGACCGCCCAGGAGCGGCATTCCGTCGAGTCGCACGCCGCCGTCGAGGTGCGCGACCTGCACATGAGCTACGGATCGACCTCCGTGCTGCGGGGCGTCGACCTGCGCATCGGCTCCGGCGAGGTCGTCGCCCTGCTCGGCCCCAACGGCGCCGGCAAGACGACGACCATCGAGATCCTCGAGGGCTTCCGGGCGCCGTCGTCCGGGCAGGTGCGGGTGCTCGACGTCGACCCGATGCGCGGTGACGAGCAGTGGCGGGCCGACATCGGCGTCGTGCTGCAGTCGTGGCGCGACCACGCGCGCTGGCGGGTCGGCGAGACGATCGCGCACTTCGCCGAGTTCTATCGGCCGTGGTCGACACCGGATCGGCCGCGGCCATGGCCCGTCGACGAGCTCATCGAGCGGGTCGGCCTGAGCACCAAGCGAGATCGCCAGGTCCTGGCCCTCTCCGGCGGCGAGCGTCGCCGGCTCGACGTCGCGATCGGGCTCGTCGGGCGGCCGCGGCTCATCTTCCTCGACGAGCCGACGGCGGGCTTCGACCCCCAGGCGCGGCGCGACTTCCACGACCTCGTGCGCGACCTCGCAGACCTCGACGTGACGATCCTGCTGACGACCCACGATCTCGACGAGGCCGAGAAGCTCGCGGACCGCATCCTCGTGCTGGCCGGCGGTCGGATCGTCGCCGACGGCACACCCGACGACCTGCGCCGCGCGACCTCGCAGACCGCCGAGGTGCGCTGGGCGCGCGACGGCGTCACACAGGTGCACAGCACCGACGACCCGGCCGGCTACCTGCGGGACGTGCTCAACGCGCCCGGTGGGCCGTTCACCGACCTCGAGGTGCGGCGGGCGAGCCTCGAGGACGCCTACCTCGCCCTCGTGCATCGCGTCGAGACCGGCGACGACATCGACGCCGGCGAGGCGCGGCGCCTGCTGTCGGTGACCCCGGGGCCCGGCGCCCCGGACCGGGCGGGCGTGCAGCCGCCGAACGCGCCGGCTGCGACACCCAAGCCCTCGATGACGAACGGAGCGGCGTGATGACGACGACCACCCGATCGGCCCGCGCGGGACTCGGCCCTCGGGTCGCGACGGTGCTGCGAGCCGCGGCGCGCCAGGCGCGCATCGAGCTGCGCATCCAGCTGTTCTCGCCGATGCTCGCGAGCTGGCTCATCATGCCGGCCACCGGCCTGCTCGTCCTCTTCTTCCTGCGAGACGTCGACGTCATGGGCTCCGCGGTGAGCGTCGCTCAGCTCGGCGTGCCCGGCATCCTCGCGATGACCCTCGTCAACTCCGGGCTGCTCGGCGTCGCGGGGCAGCTCATCACCGAGCGCGACGACGGCACGCTGCTACGGGCCAAGACCGTGCCGGGCGGCATGTCGAGCCGCCTCTTCGGCGACGTGCTCGTCACGATGGGCACGACGCTCGGGCCGATGCTGCTGCTCGGTGCGGCGGCCCTGCTGCTGTTCGACGGCATCGTGCCCAGCGGGCCGGGCGCGTGGTGGACCGTGCTGTGGGTCAGTGTGCTCGGCCTGCTCGCGACGTTGCCGTTCGGGGCGGTCTTCGGCGCGCTGCTGCGCACGCCGATGCTGCTGTGGACGGTGGCGATGGGCGTCTACGGTGCGCTCATGATCAGCGGGATCTTCTATCCGATCCAGGCGCTGCCGGGGTGGCTGCAGGCCATCGGGCAGGCGCTGCCTCTCTACTGGATCGGGCTCGGGCTGCGACACGCGATGCTCCCGGGGGAGGCCGTGACCCTCGAGCTCGCGGAGTCGTGGCGGGTCGCCCAGACGGTGGCGGTGCTCGGTGGCTGGGCCGTCGTCGGGCTGATCATCGCCCCGATGGCGCTACGTCGCATGGCCCGCCGTCAGTCCGGGTCACAGGTCAGCGCCGCCCGCGAGCGGGTGCTCTCGCATGGGTACTGAGCAGATCCACAACCGCATCGCGATGCTGCGGGCCGAACGCGGGATCAGCCGGCGCGAGCTCGCCGAGGCCCTCGGCGTGCACTACCAGACGATCGGTTACCTCGAGCGCGGCGAATACGCGCCCAGCCTCGCGCTGGCCCTGCAGCTCGCGACCCACTTCGACGTGCCGGTGGAGGTGCTCTTCTCCCTCGAGCCGTTCCCTCGGCTGGGGTCGGGCCGGGCCGGGTAGGGCCAGGGATCCGCGTCAGCGCAGATGCAGGGCTCTGACCTGCGACGACGAACGTTGTCGGTGGTGACCGATAGACCTTCGGACATGGACGCAACACCCGACCCCGCCTCGTTAGGCCCACTGCGCAACCCACCGCCGATCGTGCTGCAATACCCGGTCTTCGACACAGCCCATCCCGAGCGGGACGCCCGCTTCTGGGCCGACCTGTTGCAGGGCGTCGTGTCTCGCGAGCCGGAGTGGTTCGAAGTGACCTGGGGTGGCGGCGCGCGGCTCACCTTCCAGCTCGCGCCCGGGCACGAGTCGCCCCAATGGCCGACGGGCCAGCAGCAGATGCACCTCGACTTCGTCATCGACGCCGATCGCGTCGCCGACGCGCACGCGCACGCGCTGGCGGCCGGGGCGCGGCTGCTCCACCCGGCCGACCCGAGCGAGCTGGGCGGCGAGGAGTCGGGATTCATCGCCTACGCGGACCCCTCAGGGCATCCGTTCTGCCTGTGCTGGCGACAGTGAGCGCGCCCCGACCGACGCAGAATTCATGCCGCCGCTAAGTGATCAGACGCGTCGCCCGCCGAGCAGCGCACGCATCGCCGGCAGGTCGAAGAAGTCGGCGGTGGCGTAGGCGTCCGGAGACCCCGTGTTCGGGTCGGCGCCGGCCGCGAGCAGGGCGCGCACGTTGGGCTCGGACTGCCGGAAGACCGCGCTGATGAGGGCGGTCTGGCCACGCTGGTTGACGCGCTCGGTGTCGGCGCCGCGGGCGAGCAGACCGGCGACGAGGTCGTCGTGTCCGTAGTAGGTGGCGAGGATGAGCAGGGTGTCGTGCTTGGCGTCCGTGAGATTGACGGGCACCCCGGCATCGACGAGCTGCAGCAACGACGCATCGCCGGAGCGAGCGAGGTCGAACGTGGAGTTGAGGAAGTCGAGCTGCTCGTCGGTGAAGCCGGCGTCGCGGGGCCGGCCCGGTCGGTCGCGCCGGTCCGGGCTGTCCTGCTGGTCCGGGCTGTCCTGCTGGTCTGGGCTGGGGTGATCACTCATGGTTCGGCCATTCTGTCCGCCACAGCGCTGCGTGTGCGTCGTCTCCGGCGATGACGTAGACGGTGTCGGCCGCCACGGCCACCGTGCGAGCACGGCCGGGAACCCCCGCGCCGGCGCGCCAGACCCCCTCGACGCGCTCGAGCAGCGCGTCGCCGACGAGGCACCACACTCGGGAGCCGCGAAGGACGGGGTCGGGCAGCTCCGCACCTGGTGCGAGCGGGTCGACGGTGGTGGCACTGGCGGGGGCGCTGTCCTGGGGTGTGCCGGTGGACACGGGGGCGCCGGCGGGACTGCCGCCGGCGTCGACGGTGGCGTCGGCGTCACGGGCGACGGGCACGTCGGGCACGTCAGACACCCGCGACGGCTCCCCCGTCGCGGGCACCCACCAGAGGGCGTAGCGGCCGTCGCTGACGCCGGCGACGGCGCAGCCCTGCGGGTCGCAGGCGGCCGACCTGGCCTCGCTCGTGGCGCCGGCGTCGGGGAGGTCGATGCGGACCCACTGCGACGACCCATGTGCCGAGCGCCAGGCGGCCGCGACGCGGCGCACGCCGCCGCCGGCGCTGGGCCCCGCGCCGGCCGAGCCGGCGGGACTCGCCGACCCGGCCTGTTCGCCCAGCCGCGTGACCGACCCGACGACGAGGATGCCCGGCCCCGTGGAGCGGGCCGCGGCGACGCCGACGAGCTCTGTCGGGGTGCTGGCCAGGGGCGTGGCGGCAGAATCCTCCCGCACCCAGCGGGTGCCGTCCGCGCGCCACACGGCGACGTCGAGCGCCGTGCTCCCGCGCCACGACCCGACGAGATAGGTGCGCTCGTAGGTGGCGACGGCGTCGACCAGTTCGCCGGCCTCCCATCCGCCGAACGTCTCGAAGGGCTGCGGCCGCTCGGTGACGACGGCCTGCGGCCAGTCGCCGACCAGCTCCGCGTCCCACGCGGTCCACCGGGTGTTGGAGTGGGCGCCGCCCGGGGCGCCGCCGATGCCGGTGAGTCGCCCCTGGGGGAGTGTCAGCGAGCGCCATCGGGCGAGCGCCGCGTAGGGCGACGACGCCTGGGGCGCGACGCGCAGCGACGTGAGCTCACCGGCGAGGACGACGTGCACGGTGGGTCGCTGGTCCGTGCGCTGCCCGCCGACGACGAGGCGCTCGCCTTCGGCGGCCAGGCGCAGCGGCACGACACCTGCAGGCAGCGCCACGCGCTCCCAGGTCGGGGCCCCGCCCGAGCCGCCCGACGGCGTCGCGACGTCCGCGGGCGCGGTGCCGAGCCCAGGGGTCCGCTGGGGATCTGCACCGGCCGGTGACATCGGTGCGTGGGCACCGGAGGGGACTCCGGCATCCGACGTCGCCGAAGACCCGGCGCAGGCCGGGAGGAGGGCCAGGCCCATCGCGAGGACCGGCACGACGATGCGGCGCGCCCAACCACCGGGCTCGCGCCGGAGCCCGCGCGCCACGACGGGGTGGTCGTCGACGATGGCCGCCCGCACCGAGGCGTCGAGCCTCGCCCTCACCG
>JBDIAP010000101.1:0-14465 GCA_039812485.1 Kineosphaera sp. | reverse complement strand
GCCTCGTCGAGGAGCAGGATCCCGCCGTGGGCCTTGGAGACAAGGCCGGGGCGCACGAGGCTCGACCCTCCCCCGACGATCGAGGCCAGGGTCGCGTCGTGATGTGGCGCGACGAACGGCGGGCGGCGCACGAGCGCGCCGTCGTCGAGCGCCCCGAGCACCGAGTGGATCGCCGTCACCCGCATGGCCTCGGCGTCGTCGAGCTCGGGCAGCACCGACGGCAAGCACTCGGCGAGCATCGTCTTGCCGGCGCCCGGTGGCCCGACGAGGAAGAGGTGATGCCCGCCGGCCGCGGCCACCTCCACCGCGGCTCGAGCCTCGGCCTGGCCGGCGATGTCGCCGAGGTCGCGGCCGCCGGCGAGCGCGGCCGGCTGCGGCGGCGGCACGACGGGGTCGTCCACCGGGTCACCGGCCGCCAAGGCCGCGTAGCGAGCGAGCAACTCGGCCAGCGTGCGAGCGGGCACGACCTGCACGCCGCGCACGAGCGCGGCCTCCCGCGCGTTCTGCTCGGGCACGACGACCTGCCGATGCCCGGCGCGAGCGGCACACAGCACCAGTGGCAGCACCCCGCGCACCGGGCGGATCGTGCCGTCGAGGCCGAGTTCGCCGATGTGCACGACGTCGGCGATCTGCTCCTGGCGCACCGTGGTGCCCAGGGCCGCGAGCACCGCCAGCGCGATGCCGAGGTCGAAACCCGAACCCGCCTTCGGCAACCACGCCGGCGAGAGGTTGACGGTGATGCGCGACTGCGCCAAGGACGTGCCCATGTTGGCGGCCGCCGCCTTGACCCGGTCGCTGGACTGCCGGCACGCGGCGTCCGGGAGCCCGCCGATGGCGAACGCCGGCAGACCGGACACGATGTCGGCCTCGACATCGACGACCGCTCCCTCGATGCCGTTGAGCACGACACATCGCGTCGATCCCATCGTCATGGGGTCACCTCGACTCGCGCCGCCCCCGGCGCCTGACCTTCGTTGCTGTTCACGCGCCCGACGCTAGGCGCGGCGTCACCGTGCCGGCCCCGGCCGGCCTGCGGCCCTGTGGACGGCCGCAGTCGGGTCGGCACCCTGTGGAGCGACGCGGACGGCCGCCGCGGGCGCCTCACACTCCACGCAGATGTGTGACGATCGCGGCACCGCGCGACGGGCATTCGACGCCGACGATGTCGATGCGCACGCCCCGCAGCCCCGTCCCGGCCCCGGGATGCGCGGCGAGCCACGCGCCCGCGAGACGCCGCAGCCGGGCGGCCTTGCGCGGGGTGATGGCCTCGATCGGCGAGCCGAACCGGCTACTGGTGCGGGTCTTGACCTCGGCCACGACGAGGCAGTCGCCCTCGCGCGCCACGAGATCGAGCTCTCCGTCGCGACACCGCCAGTTGGCGTCCAGCAGCTCGTAGCCGGAGTCGGCCAGGTGCCGCGCGGCGACCCGCTCGCCATAGGCGCCGACCGCGGCGTTGCGTCCCGTCATGACCCCTCCCACCCCAGAACCTCGGATGGGCAGGAGGATCCCGCAGGTCAGGAGTACGGCACCGGGACAGGCGCGGCGGGCTGTGGACGAGCACCGTCGGCACCCCGGCGTGTGGACACCGGCGTGGACACCGACGCGGACACCGGCCGGCACCCGCCTACGACGAGAACTTGCCGCCGTCCGGCACCTCGAGGTCGGACTTGGCGAGCTCCTCGATGTTGACGTCCTTGAACGTCACGACTCGCACGTTCTTGACGAACCGCGCCGGCCGGTAGACATCCCAGACCCACGCGTCCGACATCGACACGTCGAAATACACCTCGCCCGCGTCACCGCGCACCTTGACGTCGACCGAATTGCACAGATAGAAGCGTCGTTCGGTCTCGACGACGTGGGAGAAGAGCCCGACGACGTCGCGATACTCCCGATAGAGCTGCAGCTCCATCTCCGTCTCGTATTTCTCCAGGTCCTCGGAGCTCACGTTCGGTTCACCTCCAGCTCCAGCAACTGCTCCCCCGGCTCATGGGCAGCCGCCTCCGGGAGCCCATCATCGCCCATCCCGACGCGGGCCGACGGCACCGCCTGGCCCGGCGGCTCGTCGCGCGCGCCCTCCAGCAGATTCGCCGCCAGCAGATTCCAGGTGCGCCGATGCAAGGCACAGGCCCCGACCCGCAGCAAAGCCGCACGATGCTCCGGCGCGGCATAACCCTTGTTGACCTCCCACCCGTAGGCGGGGTGCTCGCCCGCGAGCGCGACCATCGCCGCGTCGCGCTCGACCTTGGCGAGCACCGACGCGGCGGCCACCGACGAGCACCGCATGTCCCCCTTGACGAGGGTGCGCACCGGCGGCAGATCGACGGCGCTGTCGCCGAACTCCGGCGGCCCGCTCGCGCCGGGCGGGGTGGGGCCGCTCGGCTCGAGGCACGCCAGCAGCCCTTCCCGCCGCGGGTCGGTGAGCCAGTCGTGATTGCCGTCGAGCACGACGACATCGGGTCGCACGCCCGCGGCGGCCAGCGCGCGTCGCCCCGCCAGCCGCAGGGCCGCCATGATGCCCACCGCGTCGATCTCGTGGGCGCCGGCGTGCCCGACGCCGAAGGCCAGCGCCCAGCGCCGCACGGGGTCGACGAGTTCGGCGCGCCGTCGCGGCGGCAGCAGTTTGGAGTCGCGCAGGCCGACCGGGGCCGACCGGCAGCTCTCGTCGATGACGACGACCCCGACGCTCACGGGTCCGGCGAGCGCGCCGCGCCCCACCTCGTCCATGCCGGCGACGAGCCGGTAGCCCTGTCGCTGCAGGTCGCGCTCGACGCGCAGCGAGGGTTTGCGTGAGATCGTGCGTGGGCGCCGGGCGGCGGACGACGCGGCCCGCGTGGTCATCGCGCGACGGGCGCCGGCGTCGCCGCAGCCGTCGGTGTGGCCGTGGGCCGCGGCGCGGTGGCGGAGCGGGTGGTCGACGCCGTCGCGGTCCCGCCCGAGCCGCTCGCGCTGGGGATCGCGGTCGGCGACGCGCCGGCTGCGGGCACGAGCGCGAACGTGTTGTCGGGTGTGCTGAGCCAGGCGAGTTTCGACAGCGGCCACACGACGGCGAAGGAGCGCCCGACGACCTTGTCGATCGGCACCGAGCCGTTGGAGCCGTTGTTGGACGGCTCGTCGTTGTAGCGCGAGTCGCGCGAGTTCGAGCGGTGGTCGCCCATGACCCACACGGAGTCGGCCGGCACGCGGATATCGAACGTGCGCTCGCTCGGCGCGTCGCCGGGATAGACGTACGGCTCGGTGATCGGCGTGCCGTTGACGAGCAGCCGGCCGTCGGCGGTGCAGCACTGCACGTGGTCGCCGGGCAGGCCGATGACTCGCTTGATGAGGTGGTTGCCCTCGTCGTTGGGCAGGAGGCCGATCCACGACAGGGCCGAGTTGATCCGCTCGGCGACCGGGCCCTGTTGCGGGGGCTGCACGTCGGTCAGCCAGCCGCCCGGGTCCTCGAAGACGACGATGTCGCCGCGCGACAGGGCGAAGAATCGCGGCGTGAGCTTGCTGACGCTGACCCGGTCGTCCTTGACGAGCGTGTTGTTCATCGAGCCCGAGGGGATCCAGAACGACTGGACGAACCATGTCTTGAGGATGAGCGAGAGCACGACTGCCAGCACGACGACGATGACGACCTCTTTGAGAAAGAGCAGCAGGCTGTGGCCGATGCTGTGGCCCGCCTGCGCACCGTGCGCGCCGCCGCGCCGCCCCGGGCCGTCGCCCCCGCGGGACGACTCCCCGGCGGGCGCATCGCTGTGGCTCGTGCGGGTGGCGCCGTCATCGGCACCGACATGCGCGGGGTCCTGCTCCGAGCGCTCGCTCATCTGGCCGTCCTGTCGTCTCGCACGTCCAGCACGCTACCTGCCGGACCTCGACGCTCCGCCGAGGCCGCGCCGACCGGGCCGGCAATCGGCCCGCGATCGGCGCGACCGCGCCGCAGCCTGGGGGTGTCGATCACCCCTGGCGTCAGCGCTTCTCGCGGATCTTGGCGGCCTTGCCGCGCAGGTTGCGCAGGTAGTAGAGCTTCGCGCGGCGCACGTCACCGCGGGTGACGACCTCGATCTTGTCGACGATCGGGGTGTGCACCGGGAACGTGCGCTCGACGCCGACGCCGAAGCTCACCTTGCGCACCGTGTAGGTCTCGCCCACGCCGCGGCCGTGCCGACGGATGACGACGCCCTGGAAGACCTGGACGCGGCTGCGGTTGCCCTCGACGACCTTGACGTGCACCTTGACGGTGTCACCGGCGCGGAAGTCCGGGATGTCGGAGCGGAGGCTGGCAGCGTCGACGACGTCGAGCTTGTGCATGGCGGTGTCGCTTTCTCGGCCGGTGCCGCAGGTCACCGCCGGATCAGGTCGTGCTCGTTGCAGAAGGGGCTCGGCCGGTCGCATGCGCCCCGCTCGCGCGGTGGTCTGCACTCCCCCTACGGAGGGGACCGTTCGTGGCCGGAGCCGAGGGTCAATCTTGCCAGACGTCGCCCGCCCCCGCGAAATCCCGGCGGCCGTCAGCCGCTCGTGCCCCCGGGCCGCACGAGCCGCTTGACGAACTCGACCGTGCCCGCGATCGGCGCGGCACCGGTCTCGCCCGGGCGGGCGCGGCGATAGCCGGCCCGCTGGTAGCGCCGCTGGTTGGCGGCACTCCCCGCCCCGGTCACGAGGTAGGCGATCCGCGCCGCCGCCGGCGCCGCGGTCTCGGCGTGCGCGAGCAGGTGCCGGCCCAGGCCCCGACCGCGCAGATCGGGGGCCACCATGAGCCGGCCGATCTCCCAGGCGCCGCCGCCGTCGCCGCTGCTGTCGTCGCTGTCGCGAGCAGCGGTGCCGCGCCCCCGCACGGCGCCCACGAGGCGCCCGGAGGGGTCACGCACGACCCACGTCGACCACTGTGCGAGGCCCTGGCGCACGTCCTCGAGCGACTCGACCAGCGGCGGGATGTCCCAGGCGTCGTTGGCGCGCCCCTCGGGCAGCCAGCACGCGAGTTGCAGCACGTGCAGCTCGGCGGCGTCACCGGCGACGGCCGCGCGGATCGTCAGGTCGTCACGCCCCGCCACCGCCGACGCCGGTAGCAGGTCGGGCCGCCGCTCCCGGGTGCGCTCCAGCGAGCGCTCGCGACGCCACGCCGCGATCGCGCCGTGGTCGCCGCCGCGCAGCACGCCGGGCACGTCGTGCCCCCGCCAGCTCGCGGGCTTGGTGTAGACGGGGTATTCGAGCAGCCCGTCGGAGTGCGACTCCTCGACGAGCGATTCGGCGTTGCCGATGACGCCGGGCACGAGCCGCGCGATCGCCTCGACCATCGCGAGCACGGCGACCTCGCCGCCGTTGAGCACGTAGTCGCCGAGCGAGACGATCTCGACGCGAAGACCCAGGTCCCGCGCGGCGTAGTCGTAGACGCGCTCGTCGATGCCCTCGTAGCGCCCACAGGCGAAGGCCAGCCACGGCTGCGCCGCGAGCTGCGCGGCGAGCTCCTGCCGGAACGGTCGCCCGGCCGGTCCCGGCACGACGAGCACCGGACGGGCCCCCTGCCCCTGCGCGACCAGCGCGTCGAGCGCCCGACCCCATGGCTCGGGGCCCATGACCATGCCCGCCCCGCCCCCGTAGGGGGTGTCGTCGACCGTGCGATGCCGATCGCTTGTGTGCTCGCGCAGGTCCTGCACGCGGATGTCGAGCAGCCCCTCGCGGCGGGCCTTGCCGATGAGCGAGAGATCCAGGGGCTGCAGATAGTCGGGGAAGATCGTCAGCACGTCGATGCGCACGCCGCAGCCTCCGGGTCAGCCGAGGTCGAAGAGGCCGGCGGGGGCATCGACGACGACATGGCGCTCGCCCGGTGCGCCGGTCGCGACGACCGTCGGCACGAGCGCCGCGACGAACGGCACGAGCCCGCTGCGCCCGTCGAGCAGCCGCACCTGCAGCAGGTCCTGCGCCGGGCGCGTCAGCAGCTGCGTCACCTCGCCGATGACGGCGCCGGCGGGGTCGCGCACCGGCAGGCCGACGAGTTCGTCGGGATACCAGCCCTCGTCGGGCCCATCGCCCGGTCCACCGTCGCCCGGTCGCTCGCCGTCCGGTCCCTCGCCGTCCGGTCCCTCGCCGTCCGGTCCCTCGCCTTCCAGTCCACCGGGCGGCCCGTCGCCGGCGTCCGCCCAGGCCCCTGACTTGGCGATGTCGGCGGACTCGGCGGACTCGGCCGTGTCCGCGGTGTCGGCCGCGTCCGCGGTGTCGGCCGTGTCGGCGGACTCGGCGGACTCGGCACCGGCGCCCGCGTCGTCGCCGCCGGTCCCGCCGGCACCGTCTACCGGCACGTCGAGCACGAGACGGCTCCCCCGCAGCGCCTCGGCGGCGCTGCGGTCGGCGGCCTCCTCGAAGGCCAGCAGCCACACGCCCTGGTGCAGTCGGGCGCCGCGCAGGGTCAGCGTGCCGCGCCGCGGACGCGTCTCGAAGACGGCGCCGCGCACGAAACGCTCGCGCGGTGCGTCGGTGTGCGTCTGCACTGTGACCTCGCCCCGCAGCCCGTGCGGCTTGCCGATGCGGGCGACGAGCACCTCCATGTCAAGACCCCTTCTCGTGTGTTGCCGCCCGCGTGTGCGGCGTCGGCGGCCGGTCGGGCGCGCCGACGCCAAGGGTGCGCCGACCGGCCGGTCGGCGCACCCTGAGGTCGCGTGCGTGTGGAGCGTGCGTGTGGATCGCGTGCGCGTGATCGGCCGCTGCGGTCAGCGCGGGTCAGCGCATGCGGTCGGTGTCGACGATGTCGATGCGCACCGAACGACCGTCGGCCAGGGCCCCGATCACCGTGCGCAGGGCGCTCGCCGTGCGACCCGAACGGCCGATGACCCGCCCGAGGTCGTCGGGGTGCACCCGCACCTCGAGGAGCTCGCCGCGACGCAGCTCCTTGCGGCGCACGACGACGTCGTCCTCGTTGTCGACGATGCCCTTGACCAGGTGCTCGAGGGCCTCCTCGAGCATGATCAGGCCTCGGTCGCGGCGTCGGCCTTCTCGGCCGACTCAGCCGGTGCCTCGGCGGACGCCGCCGGCGCCTCGGCGGCCTCGGTGGCTTCCGTGGCCTCGGTGGCTCCGGTGGCTCCGGTGGCTTCTGTGGCTCCCGTGGTCTCCGCCTTCGCGGCCTTCTTGCGCGCGGTCGTCGCGCCGTTCTTGGCGAAGTCGTCGTCGGCCTTGCCGGCGGCGGCCATCGCGGCCTCGTAGAGGTCCTTCTTGCTCGGCTTGGTCGGCTGCGGCTTGAGGGTGCCCTCGGCCCCGGCCTCGCCCCGGTGCTTCTGCCAGTCGCCGGTCACGGTGAGCAGGGCGCGGACCTGGTCGGTCGGCTGCGCGCCGACACCCAGCCAGTACTGCGCGCGCTCGGAGTTGATCTCGATGACCGACGGCTCGCGCGTCGGGTGGTAGAGGCCGATCTCCTCGATCGCCCGGCCATCGCGCTTGGTGCGCGAGTCCATGACGACGACACGGTAGAACGGGGCGCGGATGGCGCCCATGCGCTTCAGACGAATCTTGACGGCCACGTGAGTGGTATCTCCTGTTGCTCGTTGCTGGTGCGTGAATCGCCCCGGTCGCGTGGGGTCACCGCACGGCACGGCCTTGCCTAGGGGCCATGCCCGCCCATGCCGTGCCCACCGTCCGTGCGTGCCTGATGTCCGTACGCGGTGGGGTCTGCCGGGGCGTGCCTGCGATGTGATGCGTTGACCGAGAGACCCATCGGGTCACGCGCGCCACGGTCAGAGAGGGTCCGCGACACACGCATACATCCAACAGTCTGCCAGAAGTCGCGTCGCTGGGCACATCGCCTCACCCGTCGCCGACGCCCGCCGCGCCCCGCGCCTGCAGGGCGAGGCGCACGACGTCGGCCGCGCCGCCGATCGCCGCCGCGTCCGCGACGACCGGGGTGGCGACACCCGCTACCCGCAGCATGGCCAGCAGCGCCGGGGTCGGCCGCGCGCTGAGCACGACGGCTCCGCTCACCGCGTCGCCGAGCGCCCGCGCGACGGGGTCGTCCTCGCCGGCGGCGCGGCCCGCGTCGTCGCGGATGACGGGCACGGCCAGCTCGCGCGCGGCGGCATACGCCCGCGCCAGCGGCTCGGCCGCGTGCACCGCCTCCGAGTGCGGCACGAGCAGCACGAGCACCGGCCGGGCCGGGATCCGCGGCGCGTAGGGGGGCGCCGGCCACTGCTCGCGCGTGACCCCGTAGGTGATGTGGTCGCGCCACGCCTCGCCGCCGGTCGCGTCCGCCAGCCACAGGTAGCCGGGCCAGTCGCCGCGCGGCCGGAAGCCCAGGCGCCGCAACAGCCCCGCGCTGCGGGTGTTGCCCGGCTGCGTGCTCGCCTCGACCCGGTGCAGCCCCAGGCCGTCCGGCACGTCGGCGAACGCCACGTCGACGACGAGCCGCAGCCCCTCGGCGAAGAGACCCGTGCCGGCATACGGGTCGTAAGCGTCGTAACCGAGGCTCGCGGCGAGGGCGCGTCCGCGCACGATGCCCGTGACGTTGACCTTGCCGACGATGTCGTGCGCTCCGCGCCGCCGCAGCGCCCGGATGAGGAACGTGCGATGCGTCGGCGACTGCATGCGCAGGTGATAGACGAGGTCGCCGGGGTTGACGGGGTTCCACGGGCGCAGCCGCTCCTGCGACGACGTCACCGCCACCCGGTAGTCGGGCACGTCGGCCTCGCGCACGATGTCGACGCGCACCCGCTCCCCGACGCGGCTCAGGCCCAGCACGTTCGCCTCCGGCGGCCCGCGATCGCGGGGCTCACGACTCGGGCCGCCGGGGTGCGCGGCGAACCGGCCGGCGGACCGCTCACAGGACGACGCGCCCCCGCAGCACGATCCGGCGCGGATCGGCCAGCACGCGCACGTCGCGGCGCGGATCGTCCTCGTAGACCACGAAGTCCGCGTCCTGGCCCTCGGTCAGCCCCGGCCGCCCGAGCCAGGCCCGCGCGCCCCACGTCGCGGCCGACAGCGCCGCCAGCGGACTGAGCCCGGCCCGCACGAGCTGCTCGACCTCGGCCGCGACGAGGCCGTGCGGCATCGCGCTGCCCGCGTCCGTGCCGACGTAGACGGGCACCCCCGCCTCGTGCGCCGCCCCTACCGTCTCGTAGCGCCGTTCCCATAGGTCCATCATGTGGTCGGCGTAGGTCGGGAACTTCGCCCGCCCCGCCTGCGCGAACGACGGGAAGTTCTCGATGTTGACCAGCGTCGGCACGATCGCGATGCCGGCGGCCGCGAACGCCTCGACGCTGCCCGGGGTCAGCCCCGTCGCGTGCTCGATGCAATCGGTGCCGGCCTCCGCGAAGTCGTGTAGCGACTGCTCGCCGAAACAGTGCGCGGTGACCCGGGCCCCTTCTTCGTGCGCCGCCGCGATCGCCGCCCGGAGGGTCTCCACCGGCCAGCAGGGTCGCAGGTCGCCCGCCTCGCGATCGATCCAGTCGCCGACGAGCTTGACCCATCCGTCGCCGCGGCGGGCCTGCTCGCGCACGGCCGCCACGACCCCGTCGGGCTCGACCTCCTGGGCGAACCCCGGGATGTAGCGCCGGGTCCGCGCGATGTGCCGTCCGGCGCGGACGATCCTGGGCAGGTCGTCGCGGTCGTCGATGAAGCGCGTGTCGGCCGGTGATCCGGCATCGCGCAGCAGCAGCGCGCCGGCGTCGCGGTCGGCGCTCGCCTGCTCGACGGCGCGCTCGTCGTCGACGCGCCCCTGCGGGCCCAGGCCGACGTGGCAGTGCGCGTCGACGAGCCCCGGCAGCACGTAGCCGGTGACGCTCTCGGCCTCGCCGACGTGCCGCGGCCGCTCGAAGGTCAGGCGCCCGGAGACGACCCACACCTCGTCGCGCACCTCCTCCTGCCCGACGAGCACCTGACCCCGCACGTGCAGCACCGCACTCATGCGCACACCGTAGCCGCAGCCGGCTCGATCGGGACCGCCCCGCACGCCGCGGCGGCCTCGGCGGCGAGCCCGGCCGGGTCGGCCGCGGGGAGCACGCCCGCAGACATGCGCGGGTCACGACCCGATCACGGGGGCTTCACAGCGTCGTCGATCGGGACGGTGAACAGCATGTGACGCGCGCGCAACGCGCGCGAAACTGCCCCCACCCGAGGCGTCCTTACGGTCGAAGAGGACGCTCACCAGCCGGGTGGGCCCAGGACCTAAGGACTCACCGTGACGTCGAGCACGTCGTCGCCCACGGGCGTCACCCCCGATTCGGGCCCCCTGGCTGCCCCGCAGCCGCGGGTGGCTCTCGCGCACCGCCCCGGCCGCTGGTTGGTCCACTGGGACCCCGAGGACCCAGGGCAGTGGGCCCGCGGCGGGGCCGCCATCGCGCGCCGCAACCTGGCCGTCTCCGTCGTCGCCGAGTTCCTCGGCTTCGCCGTGTGGGCGCTGTGGAGCATCGTCGTGCCCCAGCTCAACGCGGCCGGCTTCACGCTCTCGGTCGACCAGATGTTCTGGCTCGTCTCGGTGCCCGCGCTCGTCGGCGCCACCCTGCGGCTGCCCTACACGTTCGCCGTGCCGCTCGTCGGCGGGCGCAACTGGACCGTCGTCTCCGCGTTGCTGCTGCTCGTGCCGACCGTGGCCCTGGCCGTCGTCGTGCAGGAGCCCCAGACGCCCTTCGCCGTGCTGCTGCTCGTCGCGTCCCTCGCGGGCGTCGGCGGCGGCAACTTCGCCAGCTCGATGGCCAACATCTCGTTCTTCTACCCCGAGGCCCAGAAGGGCAAGGCCCTGGGCCTCAACGCCGCGGGCGGCAACATCGGCACGGCGGCCGTGCAGTTCGCGGTGCCGCTCGTCATCGTCACGGGCGCCGGCCTCGCCCTCGAGCGCGCCGGTCTCCTCTTCGTGCCGCTCGTGCTGCTCGCCGCGTGGCTGGCCTGGACCAAGATGGACAACATCGAGGGCTCGACCTCCGACCTGCGCAGCTTCGGCCGGGCCGCCCGCATGCGGCACACGTGGATCATCTCGTTCGTCTACATCGGCACGTTCGGCTCGTTCATCGGCTTCTCCGGCGCCTTCCCGACGCTGCTGAAGAACCAGTTCCCCGGCATGACCCTGTCGATCGCCTTCCTCGGCGCGCTCGTCGGCTCCCTGGCCCGACCGCTCGGCGGCATCCTCGCCGACCGGTGCGGCGGCGCCCGCATCACGATCGTCTCGTTCGCCGCGATGTCGCTCGGCACGGTCGGTGCGATCCTCGGCATCACCAGCAAGGACTTCACACTGTTCTTTGCGTCATTCCTGCTGCTCTTCGTGTTCACCGGTGTCGGCAACGGGTCGGTCTACCGCATGATCCCGGCGATCTTCCGCGAGAGCGGCGACGCGGGCGACCCGGCCTCGATGCTGCGGGCCCGCAAGGCCGCGGCGGGCTGTCTCGGCATCGCCGGCGCCGTCGGCGCCCTCGGCGGCTTCCTCATCCCCCGCGGGTTCGCGCTGAGCAACTCGATGTTCGGGTCGCTGGCGCCCGCGCTGTGGGTCTTCATCGGCGTCTACGCGGTCATGGCCCTCGTGACCTATGCCGTGTATGTCGGCGGGCGTGCGGGCGACGCCCCCCGCATCTGACGTCGCGCCGGGCCCCGGCCGGGGCCGCCGCCGGCTGCGCCTCGCGTCCCGTCCCGCCTCGTCCCAGGAGGTCTCATGACCGACACCCACTGCCCCTACTGCTCCCTGCAGTGCGGCATGACTGTGAGTGGCACCGTCGACCCGGCGGGGCCGACGACTCGGGAGGACCCGGGCGAGTGGGGTGTCCGGAGCGCCAGGCGCGCGAACCCCCTCGACGATCAGCAGGCGCAGCGGCGGCGGCTGCCGGTCGAGGTCGTGCCGCGGGACTTCCCGACCAACGCCGGCGGCCTGTGCACCAAGGGGTGGACCAGCGGCCAGGTGCTCGACGCACCCGACCGGCTGACGACGCCGCTGGTGCGCGGCGCCGACGGCACACTCCATCCCGTCTCGTGGGACGAGGCGCTCGGCGTCGTCGAGGCCGGGGTGCGGCGGGCCTGGGCCGTCGGTGGCCGCGAGTGCGTCGGCGTCTTCGGCGGCGGCGGCCTGACCAACGAGAAGGCCTACACGATCGGCAAGTTCGCGCGCGTGGCGCTGCGCACGCCGTTCATCGACTACAACGGGCGCTTCTGCATGAGCAGCGCCGCCGCCGCGGGCACCCGGGCGTTCGGCCTCGACCGCGGCCTGCCGTTCCCGCTCACCGACCTCGCGGGTGCCGGCGCGGTGCTGCTCGCGGGCAGCAACCCGTGCGAGACGATGCCGCCGGCGGTGCGGCATCTCTGCGGTGCCCGCGACCGCGGCGGTCTGCTCGTCATCGACCCGCGCAAGACCGCGACCGCGTGCCTCACCGACGACGGGGGCGGCCTGCACCTGCAGCCCGTGCCCGGCACCGACCTGCAGCTGCTGCTCGGGCTCACCCACGTCGTCTTCGCCGAGGGCCTGGCCGACACCGCCTACCTGCAGGCCCGGGTCAGCGGGGTCGAGGCCACGCGCCGCGAGGTGGCGCAGTGGTGGCCGGAGCGCGTCGAGCGCGAGACAGGCGTGCCGGCCGAGCAGATCCGGCGCGCTGCGAGGGTGCTCGCCGCCGCCGCGCCCTGCCACGGGGGCCCGGGCGCCTACGTGCTCACCGGGCGCGGCGCCGAGCAGCACGCCCACGGCACCGACACCGTGACGGCCGCGATCGGGCTGGCGCTCGCGCTCGGCCTGCCGGGCGTCGTGGGATCGGGCTACGGGTGCCTGACCGGCCAGGGCAACGGCCAGGGCGGCCGCGAGCACGGCCAGAAGGCCGACCAGCTGCCCGGCTACCGCTCCATCGCCGACCCCGCCGGGCGCGCCCATGTCGCCGCGGCGTGGGGCGTCGACCCGGCGCTCATCCCGGGGCCGGGTGTGCCCGCGGTGCAACTGCTCGACAAGGTCGGGCGGCCCGCCGACGCCGGGGGCATCCGCGCGCTCTTCGTGCACGGCGCGAACCCCGTCGTCTCGGCGCCCGACGCCGGCGCTCTCGAGGCGCGGCTGCGCCGGCTCGACCTGCTCGTCGTCGCCGACGTCGTGCCGAGTGAGACCGCGCAGCTGGCCGACGTCGTGCTCCCCGTGACCCAGTGGGCCGAGGAGTCCGGCACGATGACCTCGCTCGAGGGGCGGATCCTGGCTCGCCGCAAGGCGATCGAGCCTCCGCCGGGGGTGCGTGACGAGCTGTGGGTATGGCGTGAGCTCGCCTCCCGCCTCGACTCCCCCGCGGCCTTCAGCGACGACCCCGACGAGGTGCTCGCCGAGCTCGCGGCGGCCAGCGCCGGCGGCGTGGCCGACTACGGCGGGGTGAGCGCCGCGCGCGCGGCCGGCGAGGCGCTCTACTGGCCGTGCCCGAGCGCCGACCACCCCGGCACCCCGCGGGTCTTCCTCGACCGCTTCGCCACCCCCGACGGGCGGGCCCGGATGATCCCCGTGACCGCCACCCCCATCGCCGACGACACGCGCGCCGACGCGCCGCTGCTGCTCATCACAGGGCGGGTGCTCGAGCACTACCAGTCCGGGGCGCAGACCCGGCGCGTGCCGCAGCTGGCCCGCGCCCGGTCGCGGGCCACGGTCTCGCTGCACCCGCTCACCGCAGCGCGGTTCGGCATCGAGGAGGGCACCCCGGTGCGCCTCGCCTCGGCCCGCGGTGTCGCCGTCGCGACCGCCGTGCTCTCGGCGGGCATCCGGCCCGACGTCGTCTTCATGCCGTTCCACTTCGCCGGGCGGCAGCGCGTCAACCTCCTCACCAACCCCGCGACCGACCCCATCAGCGGGATGCCCGAGTTCAAGGTGTGCGCCGTCGACGTCGCCTCCGCAGACACCCCCGCCGCGCGCCTCGCGCTGCTCGGGGATCGCACCCAGGGAGCCTCGACATGACCACCGCCCACCGCAGCGACGACCTCATCGACGACCACGTCGACGAGCGCGTCGACGACCACAGGGACGGGGTCGGCACGTCGGCGACCGACCCGACATGCCACCGGGTCGTCGTCCTCGGCCACGGCATGGTCGGCCACCGGTTCGTCGCCGAGCTGGCCCGCCGCGCCGGGCAGGTCGCGCTCACCGGCCTGCGGGTCACCGTGCTCGGCGCGGAGCCCTACGAGCCGTACAACCGGCTCATGCTCTCCGAGGCCCTCGCCGGTCGCGCCGAGCTCGCCGGGCTGACGCTGCCCGCGGCGCCGGCCGGTGTGCGGGTCTTCACCGGGCGCATCGGCACGCGGATCGACCGCGCCACCCGCGTCGTCGTCGACGACACCGGCCTCGAGCACCCCTACGACACCCTCGTCTGCGCGACCGGGGCGGCGCCGCGCGTGCCCGCCCTGCAGGGGCTGGAGGGCGTCGGCGACGGCGGAGGCGGCCTCGGCGTCGGCGGCGACCTGCCCGCCGGCGTGCGCGCGCTGCGGACCGTCGACGACTGTCGCGCCCTGCTCGCGCTGCCCACCCACCGGGGCGGCCGACCGCAGCGTGTCGTCGTGCTCGGCGGCGGGTT
>JBDIAP010000100.1:0-14543 GCA_039812485.1 Kineosphaera sp. | reverse complement strand
CGGGCAGCTCGGCCGGATCGGCGCCGGTCGGCGCGCCGGCGTCCGCCTGCGCGGCGGGCCGCGCCGCGTCGCCGCGTCCCGGCGAGGTGTCGATGTCGATGCTGGTGTCGGTGTCGGTGTCGGCGTCGATGTGGGTGTCGGTGTCGGTGTTGACCAGGATCACCTGCGCCAGCAGCTCTCGCGCCCGCGCACCGACCTCCCCGGAGGCGTCCGAGACCTCCAGGAGGTCGGACAGCACCCCAGGTCGGCCCGGGGCGCGCGTCGCCTCGCCGACGGCCGGTGCCTGCGCGGCAGGCCGGGTCAGATCGATGACGACGTCGGCGCCGTCGCGGTCGTGGTGATACACGCCGTCGACGGTGATCCACGCGTCGAGAAGCCCCATGGCCGCCAGCGCGGCCTCGACCCGAGGCAGGCTCCAGGCCTGGCGTGCGCCCGGCACCGTCGCGCCCCCAGCGGCCCGCGACGCCGGATCGGGGACCGGGTTGACGAGCCACCACAGCGGTGCCCCGGACGGGCCCGGCTCGGGGCGGTCGCGGCGCACCCATCCGACCGGTGTCGGGTAGTGAAGGTCGGGCGCCGCCTCGAGCTGCGCGATGTCGCCTTCGACGGTGCGGACGGAGGCGTCGGCGATGTGGCGACGGTGTCGCGCCGCGGCGAGCCGCTCGGCCAGCCGGGCCGACACCGGCGTGTACCAGTCGGCCGCGACGGCCGCGGCGAGCGATCTGCCCTCGGGCGATGGCGGCGGGCGCCGTGCGTCCTCCGCGGCCGACCGACCCTCCGGCGCCGCCGGGACCGGGGCGGGGTCGCTCGGGCGGGGACGGTCCGGCAGGCCCGCGATCCAAGCGTCGACGAGGGCATTCTCGGGCGCCGGTTCGAGGGTCGCGGCCCAGGCCGCGACGCGCCGGGCCAGATCGGTGTGGGTGGTCTGCGCGGCGTCGAGGGCCTGCGCGGCGGCCCCCTCGGCCTCGCGGGCGCGCTGCAGTGCCTGCGCGGCCTCGCTCTCGGCGCGTTCGGCGTCTCGGTCGGCGGTGGCGAACGCGCGGTGATGGCGGTCGGCGTCGTCAATGGCCGCCCGCCGGTCGCGGATCCCCTGGTCGATTCGGGCCAGGTCACCGTCGCGGAGCGCGGGCGTCAGCGAATGGAGTCCGGCGTTATCGAGGCGGGCCAGGGCGAGGTCGACGGCGGCCTGCCGGTCGGTCTCGGCGGGCGCGACCTCGGTCTGGGCCTGGTTGGCCGCCTCGTCGTCTGTGGCCGCGCGCCGGGCCGCCGCGGCATGCCGCCGATCCGCCTCGACGACCGCCCGCGTCGCGCGGTCTGCGGCGCGGCGCGCCTCGTCGAGGCGGTGCAGGCGTCCGGCCGCGTCGGTGTAGCGCGCCGAGGCCTGCAACTCCTCCAAGGCGGTGGCTTCGGCGTCGCGGGCCTGGCGGGCCGAGGCGGCCCGGGCGGCGTTGCGTTCGGCCTGCTCCTGCACGTGCGCCAGGGTCGTCGTGGCCTCACGTTCGCGGCGGGTGACGGCGTCGAAGGCCGAGCGGGCAGCGGCCGCCCCGTCCGCCGCACTGCGGAGCCGGGCGTGGGCCCAGGGCGTCCAGCCCCGGAGGACGAAGGTCCGCACGGCCGAGGCCGCCTCGCGCGCGGCGTCGGCGTCGGTGCGCACCGCCTCCAGGTGGTCCCAGCCGGTGGCGAGCGCATCGATCTCGGCGCGTTCGAGCTCGGGGAGGGCGTCGCGCATCTTCTCCGAGACGAATCCGATGTTGAGCCGCTCCCCGAGCTTGGGGGTGCGGGTGACCCGCAGGAGCTTGCCGACGGCCTCGAGCCGGTCGGGGTCGCTGCCGAGTAGGTGTTCGGCGCTCCAGTGGCGGTAGTCGCTGGCCCGGGGGTGGACCTGGAAGCCTGGGGTGTCGAGGAGCTCCTTGGGTGCCGCGACGAAGCCGTCGGCGACGAGGTCGAGCCCGTCGCGCACGCGGGAGCCGGTGGCGGTGCACCACCGCAACGTGAGTTGGGAGGACGCGCGCCGGGCCTGCGCGAAGGCCGCCGTCGTGACGTACTGCGCGCGGCCGTCGACGACGCGCCCGTATTCGACCCACAGCCACCCGCGGTTCGTGGCGGCCTCGGCGTCGCGGCGGTCGCCGTCGCTCGTCGTCGGCTCGACGTAGTAGCGGAAGCGTTTGCCGTGCTCACCGAGCGTGTCGATGTTGCCGGTCGAGGTGTCCCCGAGCCACGGGATGAGCGTGGTGAGGGCCATGAGCGAGGACTTGCCGGTCTCGTTGCGTCCCGTGAGCTGCGCCCACCCGCGGGCGAACCAGTATTCGGCGACCTCGAACTCCCACATCGACACCAGACCGGCCCGCAGGGGTTGCCAGCGGTCGGAGCGTGCCGGGCTCGGCAGGCCGCCGGCGACGGCTGCGTCGTGCCAGTCGCGCAGGTCGGCGTCGAGCGGCGGCGACGCGTGGCCCGACGCGTGGGCCGACGGCTGGGGCGAGACGTCGATGGTCATGTCAGGTCTCCGAAGAGGGTGTCCTGCGCGCCGAGGTCGTCGGCGGGCCGGCCGGTGTCTCGGGCAGCGGGTGCCGCTCGGTCGGTGCCCGCGGCGCCTTCGCCGCCCCACCGATCGCCGTCGTCACCCGAGGCGGGACCGGGCGCGGCCGACTCGAACGGCGCCCGGCCCGGCGCGTCCTGAGGCATTGTCAGGTCGGCGTCGCGGTAGCGGGCGGCGGCCGGTCGCAGCAGCCAGGCGCCGTCCGTGACGTGCAGGAGTCCGGCCTCGGTGAGCTCGGCCTCGGCGGCGCCGCGGATCGTGGCCGGGCCTTCGCGCAGCTCCTGGGTGAGCCGGGTGCCGGCCTGCGTGTGGACGCGCCTCGCGAGGTCGTCGACGACTGCTGCGGGGCAGCACCGCATCCCCGGCCGGTCGCTCTCGGCCACGGAGGCGGCCACCGCGTCGTCGAGGAGCCGCAGCGCCACCCAGGCCCGTGCGGAGACGGCCGGGAAGCCGACGGTGGCCTGTGCCGAGTGGGGCTCGTCGGAGGGCAGGACGAGCAGCATCCCGTCGGCGCGCAGCTCGACGACCCCACCGGTCATCTCGGCGGCCTGATGCGCCAGCCGACTCCGCTGCCCCACGAGGTACTGGAGGTCGTCGGCGTCGAGGTCGGCGTAGGTGACGGACTGGGTCTCGAGCAGGAGGCGCAGCAGCCGCGGACCGCGGGTGTCGGCGGCCTCGCCGTCGTCGGGTCGGGTGAGCGCGAGCGTGAGGTCGTGCGGGTCGAGGAGCAGCACGAGCGCGTCGCGGTCGATGAGGTATCCGGCGCCGACGCCCTGGCCGTCGTCCTCCCAGGCGCGCAGGAGGTCGTCGCGGTCGGTGCGCCGGTCCAGCACGCCGAGGTCGACCAGCCGGTTGACGGCCCGGACGAGGCCGAGCCGGTGCGGTCGCCGGGAGGGGTCGTACTCGGCGAGGCCGGCCTGCGCCGCGAGCTGCCGGACCGCATCCGAGATCGCCTGCAGCGTCACCGAATCCGATGTTTCGTCCTCGACGGCGGCGGCCACGACGAGGGTGAGTACGAGCTCGCGGCGCGGCGGCGGGCCGCCATCCGGTATCGCGACGACCCCGGCCAGCGGGGTGCGGCGCAGCCGGTAGGCGGACCCGACGGAGGTGATGCGATAGCCCACCCGTCGCGCCCACTGCTCGAGGTGGCGCCGGTGACGGGTGACGCGGGCGTGCAGGTCACGGTGCCGTACGGGGCTCACCATCGGGTGGACGAGCAACCCGACGAAGGCCGACTGCCGCTCGGGCAGATCGAAGTGAGCGTGGGAGGCGAGAGTCACCGGAGCACCGTCCTCATCGGCGCACCTCGACGACGGCGTCGGCGAGGGCGAGTCGCCCGTTCGGGGTCCGCAGCACCGCGGAGGCGGGCGCCGGGGTGGGGGTCAGGCGGATGCGCCAGCGGCCGTCGCCGGAGACTCCGTGCCGCTCGCCGGCGTCGTCGGCGGGGCGGGATCGCGCGGAGGACAACAGGTCGAGGAGCAGTTCCGCCTCGTCGTCGCCGAGCGGGCTCCAGGTGGACATCGCGGTGCCGTTGCGGGCCACGAGCGCCGATTCGGCCTCGGCCCAGCGGGCGCGTTCGCGGCTGGCGCGCTCGCGGGCGAGCCGCCGGTGGCCGGAGGTGTCGCTGATGCGGGCGGCGCGGCCGACGAGCGCGCGGGAGCCGTGAGTGCGCAGGCGGCGTTCGATAGGCACCGGCGGCGCCTCCCACGCGGAAACAGAGGAGGCGTCGCGCAGCTCCGGGGCGAGCAACCCGAGGTGCCGGGCGGGGTACAGGCCGGTCGCGGTGCACCACAGGTGCCAGGCCGCGGCATCGTCGGCGGCGCGCTCCAGCTCACCGGCGAGCATCACCAGGTCGGCCCGCCGCGACACCCCTCCGCCGACGGCGAGCAGCGTGCGGTGGCTCTTGAGCAGCGGGGAGACGGCGTCGCGGATCTGCAGCCGCAGGGCCCGGGCCTGGGCGCGCGGCCCGGAGAACCACGCGAGGACGGTGGTGACGGTGTCGCGCAGTTCGGCGACGACGGCGCCGATCCGCGCTTCGTCCGCCTCGGCACCGACGCGTGGGAAGGCCACGGCCCGCCACGCCTCGTCGTCGAGATCGTCCAGACGAGAGGCCAACTGGGCGATGTCGGGGGAGAAGACGTCGACCCCAGAGCCCCACATGTCGATGTAGTCGATGATCGTCGACAGCACCCGCTCGACCTTGTCGGGATCGGGTGCGCCGCCGAGCGCGGCGGCGAGCCGGCTCTGCCACCCGGAGGCGGTGCGCGCCATGTCCGCGACCGTCGTCTGCACCCGGGCCAGGGCCTCACCCGCAACGGCCGGATCCCCCTCCGAAACAGCGGCGACCGCGGTCGTGAGGTCGGCGCGCAGGATCGGCGGAGCGAGCACCGCAGCGCTGGAACCGGACTCGCGCCCCGCCTCCAATTCACGGACGAGACGGTTGATGGCCGCGCCCATCTCGGTGAGCTGGTAGCGGGCCCGGTTGCGCAGGAAGTCGGCCTCGGTGCGCGCGGTGTCCTGCCACGACTGGCAGGTACCCCACGCCACGAGCTGGGCCATGCGGCGTTCGAGGGGAAAGTCGTCCTCATCCAGCAGCGCGTGGGCGCGCGCCGGCTCCACCGACTGCGCGAGCCGCGCCCGCGCCAGCCCGAGGAGCTCGTCGTGCGCGACACCGGTGAGCCGCGACGCCTGCTGCTCGGCGAGGAGGTCGACGAGCAGCCGGTACTGCTTGGCGTTGGCCGACGTCAGGTACGAGGCCGCCGCGACCGCCCCGGGGAGCGCGAGCAGCCGCCACGACGCCGCGAGGGTCTCCTCCGCGGCGCTGCCGGTCGCTTCGGTGCTCATCGACCCTCCCCTGGACTCGTCCGGTGCGTGTGGCCACAGTCTGCCAACGACCTCCGACAAGGTTCGAAACCCGCTGGCCATCGCGCTACCGCAGGGCCCTACGTGCTCCGTGCCCTCTCCGTGACGTCCTCGCCGGCCGCAGTGATCACGCATCCGGCCCGGACAGGTCACGAGCTGGGCCGAGCGGGCACATTGCGGTGAGAGTCGCGTGTCGAAGCGGGTGCTCGCCAGGCGGCGCTCGGCGAAGGTGATGAGATCCAACAGATCGTCGGCCAGGTAGGCCCGCGCCCCGCGCCCGATCGAGCGGGTCGACAGGATGTCAGCAGCCCGCAATTCCTCCAGGGCCGACAGCGCAGATTTGGAGCTCACATCGAGCAGTTGGGTCACCGTGTGCGCGGTGAGCACCGGCGCAGCCGTGAGTACCTCCAGGATTCGCGCGGTGGCAGAGTCGGAGCGCAGCGAACGAGTGCGCCCCTGAGCCTCCCGGAGAGTGGCCAGCTGCACGTCCCAATCGCTGCGGACGGCCTGGATGCCGGCGATGATCTGCCTCGATTGGGTGACCGCGTCATCTGCCGCAGCAACGAAGACGTCGACCCAGCCGCGAAGCCCTTCCTGGGCGGCAGAAGCGTCACGCGGACCGACGTGTCGGAATCGGGTCAGTCCTTGGATGTACTCGTGTCGTCGTGTTGCCAATACAAGGCTGATGGGTAGCACCGCGGTCGAAGTGAGGCCCCGCCGGGCCAGGGCCGTGTGGATCAGAGCTCGCCCGACGCGACCGTTGCCGTCACTGAACGGGTGAATCGTCTCGAACTGAGCGTGGACGATGGCCGCCTGGACCAGAGGGGTGTCGGCGGCCCCGGCGAGATAGTCGAGAAGGTCCGTGATCAGCGACGACACCTCTTCGGACGCCGGCGGGACGAAGTCGGCGTCGATGGGGTGATGGTCGGCACCACCGATCCAGTTCTGACGGGTTCTGATGCCGTGCAGATGCGGATCCTCGCTGAGCAACGCTCGATGCAGGCCTTCGAGGTCCTCCACGGTCACCATGTCCGACTCGGCGAGGCGACCTGCCGCCTCCTGCACCACGGTGAGGTTGTTCGCCACCAGACGAGCCTGCTCGCTGAGCCCCTGTACCCGCTCCGTTCTTCCCAACTCGGCCAGCGCGACCTGCTCGGCGGACGGCGCGACGCCTTCGATGCGGGATGACGCGATCGCCTCGGAGCGCAGCAGGAAGCGGGAGACGGAGGACAACAGTTCGCCACCCGGGCCGTCCAGTGAGCGGATACGCCGCTCGACCGTGGCGATCCGCCGCGACTGCGCGGCATGTGTGTTTTCCTTCCACCATCCCGCCTTGTGGCGAAGTTTAGAACCTTAAGTGTGCACAGATCGCATCTGCGGCGAGGGAAACGAGGAATCGCGCCACTGATCGAGCCGCGCCGCGGCGCGGCTCGATCACCCTGCGACACGAGATTCGTCAGAAGCGCACGCGCCGCTGCCAAAGGCCGCCCGTGAGCGCTCCACTCGCCGGCGCTCTGTCCACATCCCAGCACTGAGCACCGACAAGCTCTCGGCCCGACATCTGGGCCCGCGACTTCGGGGTCCACCTGCAGGTCGAGAGGATTCTCTCGCACGTCGTGACCTGGCGAGGCACCTACATCCGAGCTGTCGCCTCGCATCTCCAGGACGCCTGACGGGAGTCGCTGGTTCGACCCTGACGGTCACCGATCCGCGGCTTGGTCGGGGCGGTGTCGGGTCTCGTGCGTCCAGAGCCGAGCCATTCGCGACGTGATGGTTGGATCCCCGGCACCACGGAGAGATCGGCCGGCGCGGTGCGTAGGTCACGGAGCGGGTGTCGTCGGCCGGGCGGGATCTACGGAGTGCAGCGCCAGGAACGCCTCGATCGCCACCTTCGCGTCGGCGTCGATCTGCGCGAGCGACGGGGCGCCCTCGCCGAGCAGCGCGCGAATCTGGCTGTCCCGCACGACCAGACCGTAGAGCGTTCGGTAGGCCTGTTCGGGGTCGTCGATGCGCAGCAGCCCGGCGGAGTTCAGGCGGTGCAGGAACTCCTCGACGACGGGCCCGGCACGGTGCCGCCCGGAGGCCAGGAGTCGCCCGGCCAGGCTCGGCGTCGTCATCGCGGTGCGATTGAGTTCGATGGAGGCGGGGCTGGTCAGCAGGGTCAGCAGGGCGCGGGCGTAGGCGATCAGCGCCTCGCGGGCGGCGGCCACGTCGTCGGGCGCGCCGTCGAGCGCCTGGCTCACATGGTCCACGGAGTCGTCGGCGTTGGCCTCGATGAGTTCTCCGAGGAGGTCGTCGCGGCTGCCGAACCACGCATACAGCGTCTCCTTCGACGCGTCCGCGCGCCGGGCGACGCCGGCCATGGTGACGCCGGCCGCGC
The DNA here is from genome assembly GCA_039812485.1 of Kineosphaera sp. GTDB lineage: Bacteria > Actinomycetota > Actinomycetes > Actinomycetales > Dermatophilaceae > Kineosphaera. The sequence continues at coordinate 6,765 of JBDIAP010000100.1, read as the reverse complement.
CCTTCTCGACGAGCTCGCCCAGGGCGGCGGTCAGGACCTCGCGCCGTCGCGCGTCGCGCTGGTCGGCGGGGAGGCGTCCGCGGCGGGTGGTGTTCGGCACGGCTTAAGCGTACCGTGGGGTTCGGTTTAAACGTACTCACTGGTTCGCTTCTTTGGAGTGGTCATGTCTGGTTCGTTGGTGTTCCCACAGTCATCGCCGGTGGACGCAGGGTCATCGGAGGCTCGCCGCTCGGCCTCCGGTGCAGTCCTCAGCTGCGCGATCGGCCTGCTGGCGGTGCTGTTGTCGGCCGCGATCTTCGGCTTCTTCTACGCCTGGGTGTGCTCCACGATGTGGGGCCTGGATATCGCGGACCCGCGGGTCGCGATCCCGGCGATGCAGGCGATGAATGCCTCCGTCCGCAACGTCGTGTTTGCCCCGGCGTTCTTCGGGACGCCGTTCGCGCTGGCCCTGACCGCGCTGCTCGCCCAGCGACATGGCCGCCGAGGCGCGGCCTGGTTCTTCCTCGCCGCGGCGATCACCTATGCCGGCGGCGCGCTCACGCCGACCTTGCTCGTCAACGTGCCGATGAACGAGGCGCTCGCCGCCGTGGCCGTGCCCACCGATCTGGTTGCGGCCCGGGAGATCTGGGCGGGCTACTCCGGCACCTGGCAGGCGTGGAACCTCGCCCGCACCGTCGCGAGCGGAGTGGCCCTTCTCCTGGCCGTCGCCGGGGTGGCCGGCGCCGCAGGGGCCGCAGATCGACGCCGTGGCTCCGGCTCCGGCTCGAATCCCGCCGGTCTGTGAACGGATAGCGCTCGGGGGCATCGGCTGACGAGAGATGCCCGTGCGCGTTTTCGGCAGCGGTTCGCCGGGGTGGGCAACATAGTGCCCGTAGCACCGAGCGCCACTAGCGGGTCAAACCTCCAGGTCTGGCACCTCCAAAAGCAGCGCGTAGGAGCTGAGTGTCTTGCCGTGGCCGTCGAGGGTGGGGGCGGCGGTGACCCCACCGCCCAGGACGCCGGGGATCCGAAAGACCATCCCGGGCAGTTGCGGCAGGTCGACGCGGCTCACCGGCCCGGTGGCGGCCGCGCCGAAGTGCCGCGCTACGACCTCCGGGGTGACGTGCTGGGCGACGTGCTCGTACTCCGCGGGGCCCATGGGGAAGATCGCGAGGATGAGGGTGTCGCCCTTGTCGCCGGTGCGGGTGGTGGCCAGGTCGTCGAGGATCATCTACTCGTCTCCGATCAGGGTCACGGCGGTACGCACGGCGTCGCGGGGGATGTCGGCGGAGCGGACGGCGATCACCGGGCCGTGGGAGCGCCGCGCGCCGCCCCCGCCGGCCGGGCCGTTCGTGTAGAGCGCCTCGACCTCCCAGCCGGCGGCCTTGGCGTGCTCCTGCGTGCGGGTGTGCACGGCGACCCGGAGGCGGACCTCGATCGGGTCGCCGGGATCGACCAACCCGCGGAAGGCGGCCCCGGCGCCGATGAACTCGACGTCGATCTCCTCCTCCTGCAGGCCGTGTACGGCGATCAGGCGCTCGCGGACGATCTCGCCGGCCCAGCGGGCGCGCTCCAGGCAGCGAGGGCCGGCATAGGTGAGCTGCCCCTCGCCCTGCCAGCCGCCGTCGAAGCCGAGGGTGACCTTGAGGGTGTCGGGCCGGGTCCGCCCTCCCCCGCCGGTGACCGCGACGCGATCGGGCCCGACCTGCTCGAAGCGCACGCCGGAGAAGTCGGCGGTGACGTCCGGGGTCAGGTAGGCGCCCGGGTCGGACACCTCATACAGCAGCTGTTCCGCACACGTTTGTGTGTCGACTCGGCCACCGGTGTCGGGCACCTTGGTAAGGACGGCAGAGCCATCACGGCTGACCTCGGCGTAAGGGAACCCGAGCCGCGCCATATCCGGGACCGGCTTGGTCAGCGGGTCCGCGAAGTAGCCGCCGGTCAGTTGCCCGGCGCACTCCAGCAGGTGCCCGATGAGCGTGCCGCGGCCGACGAGCTGCGGATCGTCCAGATCCCAGCCGAACTCGTGAGCGAGCGGTCCGACGTACAGGGAGGGGTCGGCGGCCCGTCCGGTGACGACGACGTCGGCGCCGGCCGCGAGCGCCTCCCGGATGGGCTCGGCGCCGATGTAGGCGTTCGCCGACAGCAGCGGCGACTCCGCCTGCGAGATCGGCCGACCCGTCTCCCACAGGACGGGGTCGAGCTCGGAGGCGGCCTGGGTCACGTCGTCGCCGGTGACGACGCCGACCCTGATCCCCGCCAGGCCCAGTTCGCGCGCCACACGCTCGATGAGCCGGCCGGCGGCCAGGGGATTGGCGGAGCCGGAGTTGGTGATGATGCGGGTTCCGGAACGTCGGCAGGCGGGCAGCACCGCCCGCATCCGGGCATCGAGCAGCGGGTCGTAGCCGGCATCCGAGTTCTCGCGGCGACGCTGTTGACCGAGGGCGACGGTCCGCTCGCCGAGGCATTCGAAGACGAGGTAGTCCAGGTCGCCGCGCTCGGCGAGTTCGGCGGCGGGGTCGATGCGGTCCCCGGCGAATCCGGCTCCGGCGCCGATGCGGATCACGTCGCACTCCTCACTCTTCCGGGAGTTCCGGCTGTTCGCGCTGGTCTGCTCGTTCGAGTGGTTCTGACTGCTCAGGACGCCCACAGCGGCACCACCCCGGTGAGGATGGCCACGGCAAGCATGACCAGGCTCGCGGCCCAGGACCAGAAGAACAGGTGTCGGATGTGGCGCCCGATGTTAACGCCGGCCAACCCGACGAGCAGGTAGAATGAGCCGGTCATCGGGCTGATCGGGAAGCCGAGGGTCTCCTGGCCCATGATCGAGGCGCGGGCGATGTCGATGCCCGCGACGCCGAACTGGTCGCCGATGCCGATGAGCACGGGCAGTACCCCGAAGTAGTAGGCGTCGGGGCCGAAGAAGAGCGACAGCGGCACGCCGAGGATGCCGGCGATGAGCGGCAGCGCGGGAGCGGCGCCGGCGGGGATGACGGCGGCGGCCGACTGGGCCATGTTCTCGATCATCGTCGTGCCTTCGAGGATGCCGAGAAAGACGCCGGCGGCCAGCAGCGTGGACGCCATGAGCATGGCGCCGTGGCCGTGCGCCTCGATGCGGGCGGTCTGGGCCTTGAGGCCGGGGTAGTTGACGATGAGCGCGATGACCGCGGCGCTCAGGAAGATGAGCTCCGGGGTGGAGAAGGAGAACACCAGCGCAACGACGGCCGCGACGGTCAGGGCGACGTTGAACCAGTACAGCTTGGGGCGGCGCAGGGCCTTCTCGGCCTCGTCGAGGTCGGTGGGGTCGCTGGGCGCGGGCGCCTTGGCGGTGCGTTCGCTGCCCTCGTCGGCATCGACCGGGTCGGGGAACGCCTCGGGTCCGCCGGCGGCGGCGATGCGGCGCTGTTCGCGACGGCCGAGGATGGCGGCGAAGATCAGGGCGGTGATGATGCCGGCGATCTGGGCGGGGATGAGCGGGACCCACAGGTCGTTGGCGGGGACTCCGGTGGTCGTCGCGGCGCGGGCGGTCGGGCCGCCCCACGGCATGATGTTCATGACGCCGGCGCCGAGCCCGACGCACGTGGCGAGCACGAGGCGGCTCATGCCGAGGCGGTCGAAGACGGGCAGCATTGCGGGGATGGCGATGAGGAAGGTCGTGGCCCCGGCGCCGTCGAGGTGAGCGACGACGGCGAGGGCGGTCGTCGCGACGCAGACGGTGACGGGGGCGTTGCCGGCGAGGCGGACGATGCGTTTGATGATCGGATCGAAGAGCCCGGCGTCGCGCATGATGCCGAAGAAGACGATCGCGAAGACGAACATTGTGGCGACGGGGGCGACGCCGCGGATGCCGTCGGCGGCGAATCCGCCGATGTCCGAGGGTGAGAATCCGGTGAGGAGGGCGGCGGCGATCGGGACCCCCGCGAGCGCCACGACAGCGGCGACTCTGCTGGTGGGCAACAGCGCGAGGATCACGCCGATGGTGAGAAATCCGGCCAATGTGAGCATGTCTCGTCCTTGGGACATTCGGGGCGGGTGGGCTGGGACAACCCTGACGGACTGGATCCTTCGCCGTCCAGCATCAATTGCCGATAGATTGATGCGTCATGGGCATCGACGTCGAGGTGCGGCACCTGCGGGTACTCGTGGCGGTCGTGGATGCCGGAGGTTTTTCGGCCGCGGCGACGCAGTTGCGTGTCGCGCAGTCGTCGCTCAGCCGGACGGTCGCGGAGCTGGAGCGGCGCCTCGGCGTGCAGCTGCTGAATCGCACGACGCGACGGGTGGAGATGACGGCCGAGGGCGCCGAGGTGGTGCGGTTGGCGCGGCACACGATCGCGGAGGTCGATCGAGCACTGGCGCATCTGGGCGGGTACCTGGATGGGTCGCGGGGTTCGGTGGCGATCGCCGCGCTGCCGTCGCTGGCGGCGTGCCTGCTGCCTCCGGTCATCGCGGAGTTCCGGCGGGAGCGCCCGGAGGTGTCCCTGCGGCTCGTCGACGCGCTGGCGCGGCAGACCGAGGAGATGGTCGCCGACGGTGCCGTGGACTTCGGGGTCTCCCGCGCGCCGTCGCACTCGCCGGGGTTGGCGTCGCAGCGGATCGCCGCGGACCGCTTCTACGCGCTGTGCCCGGGGGACGACCCCTGGGCAGCGAGGGAGTCGGTGGCCTGGGCCGACCTGCGCGGCCGTGACTTCGTGCACTTCACGGCCGAAAGCAGCATCCGGACGCTGGTGGACCAGACGGCGGCGCGCATCGGGTTGACGTACGGCACCGTGACCGAGGCGAGCAGCGTCGTGTCGGTCGCCGGACTGGTCGCCGCCGGGGCGGGGGTGACGGTGGTGCCCGCCCTCGTCGGTCCGCTGACGGCGTTCGCCGGGACCGTGTTGGTCGAGCTGGTCGAGCCCGTGGTGACGCGCGACATCTGGGTCATCCGGGATCCGCTGCGGCCACTTTCGCCTGTGGCCGGTGGGCTGTTGGAGGTCATCACCCAGGCCCAGCGGCACGGCTTGACCCTGCCCATGGGTTGTGAATGGTCGCCGTAAACGCCGACCGAGCGCGGCGTCTCGACCGACCTCCCATCACCCTGGCCGATACGGTCTGGCGGGAACTGACAGGGACAGGGTGTGAGCGATCCAGCAGCGGATGGGCGGTTCCACGCCGCCTACGAGCGCAGCGTCGACGACGTCCGGCGGTTCGTGCGTCGCCGTGTCGATGCTTCGGATGTCGAGGATGTCGTCGCCGAGACGTTCCTGGTCGTGTGGCGCCGCGTGGGGGCGTTGCCGCGAGGCGACGATGCGCCGAGGGCGTGGATCTTCGGCGTCGCCCGTAACGTGCTGCTCACCAGCATCGCGGTGAGCGCCGGCAGCAGGCGGTGGCGGTGCGGATCGCCGATGCTCAGCCGCGGGTGACGCTGGACCAGACGGATGCCGTCGTCGACCACATCCAGCTCGTGCAGGCGTGGCGGCGACTGCCCGAGGCGCATCAGGAAACTCTGGCGCTCCTCCGCTGGGACGGGCTGACGCCCGCGCAGGCCGCGGCGGTGCTCGGCATCCGGTCCGTCACCTTTCGTCTGCGGCTCAGCCGCGCCCGCAAAGCACTTCGCGCTCACCTCGACCCTTCGGTGGCAACGGTCCGACCGGTGCCCAGAGAACGGCCGACATCCAACAAGCAGCCGGCGTCCCATAACCAGGCGACGCCCAACGAACAGGAGGTCATGCCATGACCAAGCCAGCGACCCGCGTGCTCGGCGAACCCCTCGACTCTGCCCTGCGGTCCCTGGATGTCGCACTCGGCGGCAACTCGCGGACCGAAGAGGCGCCGGCGCCGCCCCGGAGCCGTTCTCGCGCACCGCTGCTCCTGGGCGCCGCAGCGGCAGCGGTCCTCGTAGGAGGGGTCATCCTGATTCTCCCGGCGACGACCGCGTCGGCATCCGAGACACCCAGCGAGTCCACTCCGGGGGACTTGACGTCGGCAGAGATCAGCGCGGTGACCACAGCCTGCCGCGCCGAGTACTCGCGTGGGTCAGCGGAACCGCTCCCCGACCTCGACATGAGTCGCCTCGTGACCACCGAGCGAAGCGGAGACCAGGTGCTCGTCCTCTACGCCTGGCCCGTCACGTCCGTCGACAAGCCGGCCACCGCCATCATCGACTGCCTCGCCACCCTTCCCCCGCAGGCCGAGACCCCGACGTGGGTTGCACCTGGGTGGGTCGGCGCCCAAGCCGTCGGCGCGCGCTCCATCGACCTGAGCCTGTCACGGGGCCCCGGCATGGGTGGAACCTACGCGACCCTCAGCGGTGCCGTCGGCGCGGATATCGCAGAGATCACTGTGCATGAAGACGGGCTGGACATCCCGGCCGTCGTTGGTCACGGAGTCGCCTACGCCTGGTGGCGCAGCACCATGCCGGCCGAGCAGTTGAGCCTTCCGCCCGGGTCGGCCGGGCACGGCACCGTGACCATCACGTACACCGACGGGAGCGTGGACACCCGGCCGTGGTTCGAGACCGCCGCGAGACCGACCGCGCCGCGCGAGTCCGGCGGCGGATAGGGCACAAGCGCGGCAGAAATGGGCTTGCGCCTGGCCTGAGTTGGCTCAGGCGGTTGTGAGCTAGGTCTCATTCGGGGCTGTGGGCTGGTGTTTTGTGGTTGGGGGTGGCTGTTTTCACGCACTAACCCGGATGTTTCATCGGGCAGCGGCGTCGGCGTAGCCGGCGCGGTTGCCGTTTAACGCGGGTGATTCTTGCAGGTGGGGACGACAGTGGCCGGGATGTCGCTGCCGGTGGGCGTCGTCTTC
>JBDIAP010000099.1:0-14601 GCA_039812485.1 Kineosphaera sp. | reverse complement strand
TCGGGTCGTTCGCGTGCTCGTCGGGCTCGTCAGGTCGTCAGGTCGTCAGGTCGTCGGGGTCGTCGGGGTCGTCGGGGCGGTGCCCGCCCCTGCCCGGTCGACGGGTGGCTCGCCGCTAGGGGCCCCGGTGGGCGAGCAGGTGGGCGACGAGGCCGGACCACGGACAGGCCTCGTCGGGCGCTCGGCCGGCGCCCGCCCCCGAGCCGCCGGCCGCGCCCGCTGCGGTCGGCGCGCCGGGCGGGCCCCCCGCGGCTGCAAGAGAACCGGCCAGCGCGGTGATGACGTCGGTCGCGCCGCCGAGGGCGAAGGCGCCGGCCTGCGCCGCTCCGACGTCGGGGCTCACCGCCGCCAGGGCCAGGCCCGCGGGCACGCACTCCTGCGGCAGGCCGCTGTTGCCGACGAGCAGCGCCAGCACATCGACCGGGTCGGCCTCCGCGCGGGCCGCGAGCGCGCAGGCCCACGTGAGGCGGGCCGAGAGGCGCGGCCCCGGTCGGTAGGACCCGGCGGTGCCACCCTCGTCGGCAGCCCAGGCCGCGAAAGCCACCCGTTGGTCCCAGTCGGCCCCGGCCAGCCCGGAACTCACGACCGCGGCCACGGCCGCCACCGTCGCCTGCAGGGGCGCGCTGGCGCGCACGTCCTCGAACCGCAGCGCGCACGAGAGGGCGCCCTGCGCCCGCTCGACGATCTCGCCCAGCGGGTCGTGCGGGTAGGCGATGCCGAGCAGCAGGCCCGCAAGGCAGGCGTCTTCGACGCCGGCGCGTCCGTCACCGTCGTCGCCCGTCTCGTCATGGGGCGCACCGTGAGGCACGAGGTGAGGCACGACGTGGGACTCGACGTGGGACTCGACGTGGGGTCCGACGTGGGGCACAGCGTCGCCGCGCCCGGCGTCGGCAGCGGGCCGGCCGTCGCTGCCGTGGTGGCCGTCAGGGCGCGGCGGTGCGGTGAGCAGTCTCAGCGCCTCCGCGGCGGACCGCACGTGCCGCAGCGCATCGTCGGCCTCGACGCCCCCCAGCCACTCGTCGACCGCGCCCGCCTCCCACCGCGCGCCGGCCGCCGGATCGGTCGGCTGCCCGCGGCGCCCGGCGCCCAGGGCGAGGCCGGCGGCATACGCGCGCAGAGCCGCTCGGGCGCGATCCGCGATCACCCCGCGGGCTCCCCCGGCACAGTCCATGAGGGCCATCTGAACCCACGGCACAGGGCGAGTCAAGCGCCCCGCCGAAGCGAGACGAAGGAGTGATCTGCTTGCCGGGCAACATACTTCGCGTCCACCCGCACTCAGCCAGCCCGCGCCGACAGCCTGCCCCCGGCGGTGACCGTGACGGGACTGTCCGACGCCGGCAGGTCGGTGTCGAGCGAGAAGTCCTCGTGGGCGAACCGTCCGCCCGGCGGGCGCTGCGTGGCGGGTCGACCTCGTGGATGCGCCGGCAGCGGTCGCGCCTTTGCCCGTCCGGCCACGTCACACACGACGTCAGGCGGCGGTGCCCGACCACCCCCAGGCCCTTGCGCCATTAGGTGAGCCTTACCTATGGTGGCCACGATGCCCGGCGCCGGCGCCTGCGGCACCCCCATCGTCCAGCGCCGAGAGGCACCGCCATGTTCGCCAACTACCTCATCGGGCTCCGCGAGGGACTCGAGGCCAGCCTCGTCGTCGTCATCCTCGTCGCCTACCTCGTGCGCTCCGACCGGCGCCACCTGCTGCCGAGCATCTGGGCCGGCGTGGCCGCCGCGATCGCGCTCTCGCTCGGCTTCGGCGCCCTGCTGACGTTCGGCCCCAAGGGCCTGACCTTCGAGGCGCAGGAGGCGATCGGCGGCACGTTGTCGATCGTCGCCGTCGGCTTCGTCACGTGGATGATCTTCTGGATGGCGCGCTCGGCGCGCACGCTGTCGGGCGAGCTCAAGGGCCGCCTCGACGCCGCGGCCCAGGCCGGGCGCGGCAGCCTCGTCGTCGTCGCGATGCTCGCCGTCGGGCGCGAGGGCCTGGAGACCGCGCTGTTCCTGTGGGCCGCGACCCAGGCCGCGGCCCGCGACAGCGCCTCGACGACGGCGCCACTGCTCGGAGCGCTGCTCGGCCTGCTCACGGCGGTCGCCCTCGGGGTGCTCGTCTATCGCGGCGCGGTGCGCCTCAACCTCGGCACGTTCTTCGCCTGGACCGGCGGTTTCCTCGTGCTCGTGGCCGCCGGAGTGCTCTCCTACGGCGTCCACGACCTGCAGGAGGCCGGCATCCTGCCGGGCCTGCACCACCTCGCGTTCGACGTCAGCCACGTCATCGACCCCAGCGGCTGGGTCGCGGCCCTGCTCAAGGGCACGCTCAACTTCTCTCCCGCGACGACGTGGCTCGAGGCCATCGCCTGGGCCGCCTACGTCCTGCCGGTCATGTTCCTCTTCGTGCGCCAGGTGCGCCGACCCGCCGCCCCATCCACACCGACGACCACCGTGACCCCGCAAGGAGCCCATCGATGACCCGCCCCCGCACGCCCCGCCTGCTCGCAGCCGGCACGTTCGGCGTGATGGCCACCGCCCTCGCGCTCGCCGGCTGCACGGACAACGCGCCGTCGCAGTCCGCCGCCGGGTCGACCTCGGGAGGCGCCGGCCCCCTGACGGTGACCTCGACCGACACCGCCTGCGAGGTGTCGGCAGCCCAGGCGGGCTCGGGCAATCTCGTCTTCTCGGTGACCAACAGCGGCTCCAAGGTGACCGAGTTCTACCTGCTCGGCCAGGACGGCCTGCGGATCGTCGGCGAGGTCGAGAACATCGGCCCGGGTCTGACCCGCGACCTCGTCGTGCGCGCGGCACCCGGCAGCTACTACACGGCGTGCAAGCCGGGCATGGTCGGCGACGGCATCCGCAGCGGGTTCACGGTCACCGATTCCGGCGCCGATCTCGACGCCGGCTCCGACCCCCAGCTCGTCGCGCAGGCGAACACGCAGTACGCGTCCTACGTCAAGGACCAGACCGAGCAGCTCACGACGAAGACCGAGGCGTTCGCGGCCGCCTACATCGCCGGCGACGCCGCGAAGGCTCGCGCGCTCTACGCGCCGACCCGGGTGCACTGGGAGCGCATCGAGACGGTGGCCGAGTCGTTCGGCGACCTCGACCCGCGCATGGACCTGCGGGAGGCCGACCTCGAGCCCGGCCAGAAGTGGACCGGCTGGCACGTCATGGAGAAGGACCTGTGGGCGCCGAAGCCCGCGGCCAACGGCGGCAAGGCCTACACCCCGCTGACGCCTGCGCAGCGCCGGGAGATGGCCGACCAGCTCGTCAAGGACACGAACGAGCTCTACACGCGCACCCGGTCGATGCAGTTCACCGTCGACCAGATCGGCAACGGCGCCAAGGGCCTGCTCGACGAGGTCGCGACCGGCAAGGTCACCGGCGAGGAAGAGATCTGGTCACACACTGACCTGTGGGATTTCCAGGCGAACGTCGACGGCGCGCGCGTCGCGTGGGAGGGGCTGCGCCCGATCCTCAAGAAGCGCGACGCGGCCCTGGACTCCCAGATCCAGCTGCGTTTCGCCGAGCTGGCGAAGCTGCTCGACCAGCACAAGCGGGGCGACGGTTTCGTCACCTACGACACGCTCACCAAGGCCCAGGTCAAGGCGCTCTCCGACGCCGTCAACGCGCTGTCCGAGCCGCTGAGCAAGGTCACCGCGGCCGTCGTCTGATCGGGAGGCGAAACAACAGCATGTCTGGCAGCACTAGGGGCGTCAGCCGGCGCGGGCTGCTCGGGTTCGCCGGGGCCGGGGCCGCGCTCGGCGCGTTCGGCTTCGCCGGCGGCCGGGCGACCGCGGACCCCGCTCCGGCGCCGGACCCCGGCGGGAGCGCTCCGGTCGACTCCTACCCCTTCTACGGGCAGCATCAGGGCGGCATCGTCACGCCCGCGCAGGACCGGCTGCACTTCGCGGCGTTCGACGTGACGTCGACCTCGCGCGACGACCTCGTCGCGCTGCTCACGGCATGGACGGCGGCGGCCGCGCAGCTGACGGCGGGGCAGCTCGTCGGGGGCGAGGCGACCTCCTACGACGCTCCGCCGAGCGACACCGGCGAGTCGATCGGGCTGCCGCCGTCGCGGCTGACGATCACGTTCGGCTTCGGCCCCTCGCTCTTCCGAGACGCCCGCGGCAAGGACCGGTTCGGGCTCGCCGCGCGGCAGCCGGCGGCGCTGGCGCGGTTGCCGCACTTCCCGGCCGACAACCTCGACCCGGCCCGCAGCGACGGCGACCTGTGCGTGCAGGCGTGCGCGGACGACCCGCAGGTCGCGGTGCATGCGGTGCGCAACCTGTCGCGCATCGCGTTCGGCACGGCGGCGCTGCGCTGGAGCCAGCTCGGCTTCGGACGCACGAGCTCGACGTCGACGTCGCAGGCCACGCCGCGCAACCTCTTCGGCTTCAAGGACGGCACCGCCAACCTCAAGGCCGAGGACGCGGCGGCCCTGGAGCAGCACCTGTGGGTCGGTGCGCAGGACGACGCGAAGGCGCCCTGGCTGGCGGGGGGCTCCTACCTCGTCGCGCGGCGGATCACCATGACGATCGAGACCTGGGACCGCACGTCGCTGCGCGAGCAGGAGTCGCTCATCGGCCGCGACCGCCGCGAGGGCGCCCCGCTGAGCGGCGGCACCGAGTTCAGCGAGCCGGACTTCGCCATCACGGGCCGTGAGGGCACGCCGCTCATGGCGATGAACTCGCATGTGCGCCTGGCCCACCCGACCCAGAACGGCGGCGTGCAGATGCTGCGCCGCGGCTACAACTTCACCGACGGCAACGACGACCTCGGCCGCCTCGACGCCGGGCTCTTCTTCCTCGCCTACGTCCGCGACCCGCGCACCCACTACATCCCGATGCAGACCCGGATGTCACGGCAGGACGGGCTCATGGAATACCTCCAGCACCGCGGCTCGGCCCTCTTCGCCGTGCCGCCCGGGGCCACGCAGGGCGAACACATCGGACAGGCCCTGTTCGCCTAGGTCGGCCCAGGCCACGGACCCGAGACCATCGATCCGTGGCAGATCGGGAGCACCGGCCAGGAGACCCGGTAGGCGGACTTCTCCCCGTGCGTGCCGACGGCCACCTCGGCCGCCCCGATCGCCTGCCGGTCAGGCCGGTTCGAGCAGGACCGGCGCGGGGGGTGCGGGCAGGTCGCCGGTCTCGGCGGTGACGCCCTCGGTCGCACCTCGGGTGATCCAGCCCAGGAGGGCGGCGCGGTCGCCGCGCAGGGTGTGGGCACCGTCGCCCACGACATGCTCCTCACCCTCCGTCGTGCGCAGGCGCAGGCCGGGCGCGTCGGCCGACGCGCGCTGCGCGAGACGGGAGGTGAGCAGGTCCATCGCGTCCTCGAGGGCCGTGATGTCGGCCTCCTGCAGCTCCCACACGGTGTCGAGGTCGTGGTGGTCGACGATGACGTGGGTGGTCCACAGCGCCGGCAGCCAGTACGCGTCGAGGTCGCGACCCTCGACGTGCACCGTCGGCGTCGCGACGCCGGTGCGCAGCGACTGCGCCGCCGCCCGGACCCGCTCGCACGCCGCGCGGGCCGCGGCCTTGAGTCGGGCCGGATCGGACCCTGCCCCCGAGTCATCCGAGTCACCCGAGTGACCCGAGTCGCCCGAGGCCGCCTGCGGGGCCGAGCCGGCGTCCGCCGCGGCCTCCCCCGCGTGGGCCTGCTCCATGAGGTCGGCGATCGCGTCGGCGGTCCGCGCCACCTGGGCGAGCACGTCGCCGCGGGTCCACCCGGCGCGGCGCGACGGCGCGGCGAGCTCGTCGGGGGCCAACGAGCCGACCGTCGTGAGGAACATGTCGGTCTCGCGTGTCAGCAGGTTGAGATCCGCGGGCAGGAAGCCGGCGTTCTTCGTCAGAGTGGGCACGGTTCGGTCCTCGCTCCAGAGGTGGATGGGTCGGGGCGTCAGGGGATGTCGGGCGGCGTGTCGGTCAGCGCGCGGGCTCGGGGCCCGCGGCGTGGATGCTGGAGGGGTGCGTCGCCAGCGGCGTGACCTCGATCGTCATGTAGGCGAAGAGCGGCAGCCCCCAGAGGATCTCGTGGAGTCGCTCGTTGTCGGCGACGTCGAAGATCGACAGGTTGGAGTACTGCCCGACGCAGCGCCAGATGCTCACCCACTCGCCGTCGCGCTGGAGCTGCTGGGAGTAGGCCTTCTCACGGGCGAGCGTGTCGGCGCGCACCGCCGGGTCGAGGTCGGTCGGCAGGTCGACGTGCATGGTCACGGCGAAGAGCACGGGCTCCTCCTTCTCGTCGGGCCCCGCCCGTGCGCGTCGGAGACGACGGGCCGGGCGGGGCCGGTGCGGATGCTGCAGCGAAGGACAACCGAGTGGCAGGCGAGTGACACCCGGGTGCGGCGAGGGATCAGGCGGGGTCGAGGACGAAGTCGTACTCGACGGCCTTGCCGCCGCCGGCGGCGTCCTGCGGGTCGAGGACGAGCTCGGGCTTGACGGCCGAGGCGATGTCGTCGTCGTTGTGCGGGTCGCCTGGGAAGTACAGCTGCGCGGTGAGCAGCTCGTGCCCCGGCGCGGAGACCTTGACGTGCAGGTGCGCCGGACGCCAGGCGTGCCAGTCCGCGGCGGCGATGAGCTTGCCGCAGGCGCCGTCGGTCGGGATCTGGTAGGGCGCGGGCAGGATCGTCGTGATGTCGAACCGGCCGTCGGCGTCGGTCGTGAAGGTGCCGCGCAGGTTCCACTCCGGCAGGTTCGGGGCGTACTGGCTGTAGAAGCCGTCGGAGTCGGCGTGCCACAGCTCGACCTTGCCCTGGGGCAGCGGCGTGCCGTCGGTGGAGCGGATCTGGCCGACGAAGCTGAGCTTCTCGCCCTTCTCGTCGGGGCGCTGGTCGATGACGCCGGGGCTCGCGTGCTCGGGCGAGCCCGGCACGTAGTAGGGGCCCTCGATCGAGCCCTTGTTGCCCTGCCGGTGGCTCGTGTTGACGTCCTCCACGACGTGCTCGATCCACACGTCGAGGAAGAGCGGCCACTCCCCGTCCTCGCCGACGCTGATGAGCCAGGACTTGAGGCGTCGTACTCGGCGTAGGTCATCTGGTGGCGGCGGATCACGTCGTGGATCGCCGCCAGCGCCTCGGTCGCCATCGCGCTGACGCGCTCGGGCGCGACCTGCAGGCCCTGGCCCTGCTTCTTGCGGAAGGCGGCGGTCGCGTTGGCGCCCGAATCGGCGTCGCCGGCGGCCGCACCAACAAGGAGGTCGCCGCCCAGCTGTACATCTCGGTCAAGACGGTCCAATATCACCTGACCCGCGTCTATGCCAAGCTCGGCATCCGCTCGCGCACCGAACTCGCGGCCCGGTACGCGAGCGGGCCCGACGCCGGGCAGGGGGACGGCTCCGACGTCGGCACGAGCGACGGCGCACCGCGGGACGAGGACCCGGCATGATCGTGGCGTAGTGCCACGACACCAGGAGATGCCCATGGCCGACCGGCGCACCTTTCCCGACGGATTCCTCTGGGGCGGCGCGACCGCCGCCAACCAAATCGAGGGCGCCTATCTGGCGGACGGCAAGCTCCCCTCGATCCAGGACGTCATGCCCGCCGGGGTCACCGGGCCGCCGGTGGACGAGCCGACCGACGGGCCGCTCAACCTCAAGCACGAGGCGATCGACTTCTACCACCGGTATGTCGAGGACATCGCGCTCTTCGCCGAGCTCGGCTTCTCGGTCTATCGGTTCTCGATCGCGTGGAGTCGGATCTTCCCCCGCGGCGACGAGGAGAGGCCCAACGAGGCGGGGCTGGCCTTCTACGACCGCGTGCTCGACGAGCTGGAGCGGCACGGCATCACCCCGCTCGTGACGATCAGCCACTACGAGACGCCGTTGCACCTGGCCACGACCTACGACGGCTGGGTCGACCGGCGGATGATCGCCTTCTACGAGCGCTACGCGCGGGTGCTCTTCGAGCGCTACGGCTCGCGGGTGCGCTACTGGCTGACGTTCAACGAGATCAACTCCGTGCTGCACGCCCCGCTCATGTCGGGCGGCATCTGGACGCCGCGCGAGCAGCTGTCGGCGACCGACCTCTACCAGGCGATCCACCATGAGCTCGTCGCGTCGGCCTCGGCGACGCGCATCGCCCACGAGATCGACCCCGGGCTCAAGGTCGGCTGCATGATCCTGGCGATGCCGACCTACCCGCTGCGCCCCGACCCTGGCGACGTGTGGGCCGCGCGGCGCGCCGAGCACGACAACTACGCCTTCGGCGACGTGCACTGCCGCGGCGAATACCCGGGCTACCTGCTGCGGGAGCTGCGCGAGCGCGGCGTCGAGCTGGACATCACCGAGGGGGACCGACAGACCCTGACGCACACGGTCGACTTCGTGTCGTTCAGCTACTACGTCAGCATCTGCGCGACGACCGATCCGAGCGTCGAGACGATCGCCGGCAACGTCTTCAGCGGCGTGCGCAACCCGACGCTGCCGACGTCCCAGTGGGGTTGGCAGATCGACCCGGTCGGCCTGCGGATCGTGCTCAACGACTACTGGGAGCGGTGGGGCAAGCCGCTGTTCATCGTCGAGAACGGCCTGGGTGCCCGCGACGACCTCATCGAGGTCGACGGTGTGCCCACCGTGGCCGACGATGACCGCATCGACTACCTGCGCGCCCACCTCGTGCAGGTCCGCGAGGCGATCGAGGACGGCGTGACGCTGTGGGGCTACGCGTGGTGGGGTCCCATCGACGTCGTCAGCGCCTCGACGGCGCAGCTGTCCAAGCGCTACGGCTTCATCTATGTCGACCGCGACGACGACGGGCGCGGCACGCTGGCGCGCTACCGCAAGAAGTCGTTCGGCTTCTACCGCGACGTCATCGCGACGAACGGGGCTGCCCTCGACGCGTGACCCGCGGGCCGGCGCGCACCCTGACGACGCGGCAGAGTCGCGGTGGGACACGGGCGGCCGATAAAGTCCTGCGCGGGGAAACTCGAACACGACTTTGGGGGAAGTCCATGTATCACCTGTGCGCGCAGAGCGTCGCCGACGGCTACCAATACACGGTGACCGACGACCGCGGCCGCGTCCTCGACGTCCGCACGACGCCACGCATCTACAAGGGCGCTGTCGTCGCGCTCAGCGAGATGAGCGACCGCGCGAGCGTCTTCTCGTGGCACGCCACGCGCGAGGCCGCCCAGTCGGCCGCCGCGACGCTGCGGCGCAAGCGCCCCGAGATCCTCGTCGACGCCGCCACCACCTGAGGCAGACGCTCGCCCGGGCCCGCGCCGCCGAGGAAGGCGGTCGCCCGGGCATTCGCCGACCCGATCGGGTTGACACGCACCGCAGCCCGTTAGCCTCACCTGCCATGACGAGCACGCGCCCGAACCTGACCCTCGACGTGGCCCTTCAGGGCGGCGGGTCGCACGGGGCGTTCACGTGGGGCGTGCTCGACCGGCTGCTGGACGAGGAGTGGCTGCGCTTCGACGGCATCAGCGGCACGAGCGCCGGCGCGGTCAACGCGGCGGCGCTCGCGGCGGGCCTCGTCGCCGGCGGCCGCCCCGAGGCGCAAGCCACGCTGGCGCGCGTGTGGCGCTCGGTGGGTCGCTTCGTGAGCTGGATCGTCGAGCCGCAGGTCGCGCTCGCCGCCGGCACCCCGCTCGAGCCCTGGGTCGACGCCGCGCAGGAGTGGCGCCGCGCCTGGCTCGCGACCCTGCAGCCGCTCGGCGACTGGCCCACCGACACCGCCCGCTGGTGGGGTGCCGCGTGGCTGCAGACGGTGTCGCCCTACGTCGCCAACCCGCTCGACCTCAACCCGCTGCGCCCGATCCTCGCCGAGACCATCGACTTCGAGGCGGTGCGCCGGTGCCGCACCGTGCACCTCTTCGTCGCCGCGACCCAGGTGCGCAGCGGCCGGCTGCGGCTCTTCGGCTGCTCGGAGCTGACGCCCGAGGTGGTGCTCGCCTCGGGCTGCCTGCCCACCCTCTTCCAGGCGGTGACGATCGACGGCGAGCCCTATTGGGACGGAGGCTATTCGGGCAATCCCGCCCTGCTGCCGCTCGTCTACGGCACCGACGCCGACGACCTGCTCGTCGTGCAGCTCAACCCCGTGCGACGCGACGCGCTGCCGCGCACGGTGCCCGACATCCTCGACCGCATGAACGAGATCACGTTCAACTCCACCCTGCTCACCGAGCTGCGCTCCCTCGCGCTGCTGCAGCTCGCGGCCGACGGACCCACCCGGGCCGGGGCGACGCCCGATCGCGACCGCCTGCTGCAGCGCGGCCGCTCGATGCGCGTGCATCGACTCGACGGCGGCGAGGCGCTGACCGACCTCGGCGCGGGCACGATGGGCAACTCGACGCTGTCGTTCCTGGAGCACCTGCACGACCTGGGCTGGGCCCGCGCCGACGCCTGGCTCGCCCGGCACCGCGACGATCTCGGCGCGCGCGGCACGCTCGACCTGTCGGCCTATCTGCAGGTCGACCTGTAGCGATCGGCGCACCACCGACGGGTGCCCGACCCGCGTCAGGCGTAGCGGGTCAGCGCGCGCAGCGCGGCGTCGCCGTAGCTGCCACCGAAGAGGATCGCGTGCACGAGCAGCGGCGCCAGCTGATACCACGGCACCCGCTCGCGCCAGCCGTCCGCCAGCGGCCAGGTCTCGTCGTAGGCGGCAACGCACTCCGGCCCGAAGCCGCCGAAGAGCTGCATCATCGCCAGGTCGACCTCGCGGTGGCCCCAGTGCACGGCGGGGTCGATGAGCCAGTTGCGGCCGTGGGCGTCGATGAGCCGGTTGCCCGCCCACAGGTCACCATGGAGGAGGGCCGGCGGCTCGGGCGGTCCGCAGAGTTCCTGCGCCCGGGGGGCGAGCCCGTCGAGCACGCCGCAGGCCCGCGGGTCCAGGCTGCCCACCTCGACCGCCCGGGCGACGAGCGGGGCCAGGCGGCGGTGCACATAGAAGTCGGCCCAGTCGTCCGTCGGCGTCAGGTCGACCTGCACCGAACCGAGATAGCCGAAGGTCGCCCCGTCGAGCCCGCCGAAGGCCGTGCGACCCTCGCGCCGCCCCGCCCCGTGCAGCGTGGCCAGCCCGCGGCCCAGCTCGGCCTCGGTGCCGCCGCGCCCCGACGTGCGGCGACCGCTCTCGGCGATCCACTCCAGCACGAGTCCATGGGGCGACTCGCGCAGCACCCGCGGCACCCGCAGCTCGTGCGGCGCCTGCTCACGCAGCGCGATGAGCCCCGCGGCCTCCCGTTCGAAGAGGTCGGGCGTGGGCCGCGGGTGGGTCTTGGCGAAGAGCGGCCCGTCCGCGGTCTCGAGGCGGTAGGCCACGGCGATGTCGCCGCCGTGCACTCGGCTGGCGGAGCGCACGTCGAGACCCCGGGTCAGGTCGCGCAGGTCGGCGGGTAGGCTCATCGCTCCTGTCTACCCCAGCCGCCGCGCCGGCGACCGCCGGACCCGACCCAGGCCTCGCACATCGCGCCCGGCCTCAGGCCTGCCGGGCGATCCAGTCGAGCTGTTGGGCGAAGACCGGCCGCCAGTAGGCGAAGTCGTGGCCACCGGCGGTCCACGAGGTGCTGGCCTGCGGGATGAGGCGTGCCATCGACTTGTTGACGCCGAGCAGATCGTCACCCGTGCCGCAGACCATGCGCACGGGGATGCCCGCCAGCTTGTGCGCCTGGCGGCGCACCTTGGCCTGGGCGGCGCCCTCGACCCCGCCCCGGTCCTGCCACAGCGCCGACGACATCGGCGCGACCGCGAAGACCCGCTTGCCGCCCATGCGCTGGGCGACGAGCAGCGAGCCGAGGCCGCCCATGGAGTAGCCGGTCATCGCATACCGCTTCACGGGGATGCCGTGCTCCGCGATGGCGCGCATGAGGTCGGAGGTGACCATGCGGTTGGTGTCGACGTCGCCGTGGCGCGTCCAGTAGTTGTCGCCCCCGTCGACCGTGACGATCGCCATGCCGGTGCGGCGCGCCTCGGCCGGCAGATCGAGCCCGTAGAAGGCCTTCGCGCCGTCGTCGGAACGCCCGTGCAGCACGACGACCGTCGCCTTCGGCCGGCCCACCGGCAGGGCCGCCTGCCAGTGCACCGTGCGCCCCGGCCAGTAGCGGGAGGTGAACGACCCCGACACGGTCTGGCCGCTCGTCGCCTGGGCCGGCGGAGCGCCCGTGGGAGGAGTCGCCGCTGTGGACGTCACCGCTGTGGACGTCGTCGCGGTCGCGGACGTCGTCGCCGACGCCGGGGCGGCTGCGGCCGGCACGGCGAGACCGACGGCGACGAGAGCCGCCGACGCGGCGGCACACACGGGACGGGACAGGATGCGAGAGGACCCAGGCATGCCCGAGATCCTAGGCAGCACAACGCAACTGGGGTCGAGACCGCCCAATGGGCGGATGCCCGGCCACCGAGCGGCGGCGGCTCCCTGACGCGCCTGCCGGTGCACGCGCCGGATCGCTCCCCGCCGCGGCCGACCATGGCACCGCGAGTGCACCCGGAGCGTGACGGCTCTCTCTGTCGCTGGCAGAACGGGCCGCACCCGCCCCCGCCGGGGCGCGCTCCGTCTACGCTGACCTGCGACGACAGGCCGACGCGCCCGACGCAAGGCCGACCGAAAGGTGACGACGTGACCGACGCAGCTCGCAACCCGGCCCTTGACCCGGTGGGCGCCCACATCCCCTCGACGGTGCCGACGCACTGGTACAACCTGGCCGCCGACCTGCCGGAGCCCGTGCCGCCGGCCCTGCACCCCGGCACCAAGGAGCCGTTGGCGCCGGAGGACCTCGCGCCGCTCTTCCCCATGGCGCTCATCGAGCAGGAGGTGAGCACGCAGCGCTACGTCGAGATCCCCGCACCCGTGCGTGAGATCTATGCGCTGTGGCGTCCCTCGCCGCTCGTGCGGGCGCTGCGCCTGGAGCGGGCGCTCGGCACGAAAGCGCGTCTCTACTACAAGTACGAGGGAGTCTCCCCCGCCGGCTCGCACAAGCCCAACACCGCTGTCGCGCAGGCCTATTACAACGCCGCCGAGGGCATCACGCGGCTGACGACCGAGACCGGCGCCGGGCAGTGGGGCGCCTCGCTCGCCCTCGCCTGCTCGCTCATGGGCATGACATGCGAGGTGTGGCAGGTGCGGTCGTCCTACGACGCCAAGCCCTATCGGCGCTACCAGATGGAGACCTACGGCAGCGTCTGCCACTCCTCGCCGTCGGAGCTCACCGAGGCGGGCCGGGCGATCCTCGCCGCCGACCCCGACACGACGGGCTCGCTCGGCATGGCGATCTCGGAGGCGGTCGAGGCGGCGGCCAAGGACCCGCAGGCGCACTATGCGCTGGGCAGCGTCCTCAACCACGTCATGCTCCACCAGAGCGTCATCGGCCAGGAGGTGCTCGGCCAGCTCGCCGACGCCGGCGAGCGCCAGGCCGATGTCGCGTTCGGGTGCGCCGGCGGCGGGTCGAACCTCGCCGGGCTGACCTTCCCGCTGCTCGGCCAGAACCTGCGCGAGGGCACGACGACGCGTGTCGTCGCATGCGAGCCGGCGGCGTGCCCGTCGATCACGGCCGGCGAATACCGCTACGACCACGGCGACGTCGCCGGCCTCACCCCGCTGCTCAAGATGCACACGCTGGGCAAGGACTTCGTGCCGCCGCCCCTGCACGCCGGCGGGCTGCGCTACCACGGCATGGCGCCGATGGTCTCGCACGCCGTCGAGCTCGGGCTCATCGAGGGCCGCGCGGTCGAGCAGGACGAGGCGTTCGCCGCCGGCGTGATCTTCGCGCGCAGCGAGGGGATCATCCCCGCGCCGGAGTCGACGCACGCGGTCGCGGGCGCCGTCGACTTCGCCCGCTCGGCGGCCTCCGACGGGCAGGTCGTGCTCATCGGACTCTCCGGCAACGGGGTGCTCGACCTGCCCGCCTACGCCGCCTACGTGTAGCGGCCGCGGCCGCGCGGTGCGGGCACTTCGACCGGCTCGTCGAATCGCTTGTGCCGCAAGCTGATTGGGCCACCTGCCGTGCATTCGGACGGCTGGAACGTCGCGTCGGACGCCTGCGGGCGCACGTCGTGCCGAAGGTCCCTGCTCCGGGGCGCGCCGTGTCATAACGTGTGCCGCATGATCCCCATGGCAGCGCCAGGCGTGTCGTGGGCCCGGGAACGGCGCGCCGGGCCACCCCTTCCCCGTCACCACCGTCCGCTCCGGAGCCGGAGATGAGCGACAAGGCCGTCGACATCGTCGTCGACGGCCGAGTGCAGGGGGTGGGATTCCGTTACTCCTGCCTCGTCGAGGCCAACCGGCTCGGGGTGCGCGGCTGGGTGCGCAACAACGAGTCGCAGGGCACCGTCACGGGCCACTTCGAGGGCGCGGCGCGGGCCGTCGACGAACTCGTCGTCTGGTGCCGCAGCGGCCCGCGCGGAGCCCGCGTGGAGCATGTCGACGTCGACCTCGCCCCGCTCGAAGGAGCGCAGCGCTTCTTGGTCGCGGGCTGACCGAGCCCCCGCCGCGAGGCGAGTGGTCGTCCACGGCGACCCGCACAGACAGGTCCACACAGACAGTGGCCCCCACAGGGCAGTGACCCCAAAGGGCAGTGGCCCCCACAGGGCAGTGGCCCCCAAAGACAGCGACCCCCAAAGACAGTGACCCCCAAAGACAGTGACCCCCAAAGACAGTGACCCCCAAAGACAGTG
>JBDIAP010000098.1:0-14724 GCA_039812485.1 Kineosphaera sp. | reverse complement strand
CGGAGGCTGCGTGGGCCCAGCTCGACGGCGAGCGCCCAGTCACCCTCGAGCGCCTCACCTCGACCAGCGGCCAGGGCGCGCGGGCCTGGGTCGCCGGCGTCTGCGACCGGGGCGTGCGGCACGTCACCAACGAGGACGCCCTCGCCCTGTATGCCGAGGCCGCGCCCGGCCCCGGACCGGCACCGCGGCGTGCCGCGCTCGTCGTCAGCGACGGCGTGAGCACCGCCAGCCGCTCCGCCCGGGCGAGCCAGGAGGCGGTGCAGGCGGCCCTCGAGGTGCTCGCGGCGTCACGGTCGCGCGGCCTGGCGGGCGTGGCGTCGGCGCACATCGGCGCGCTCAACTCCAGGCTCGACGCCGCGGTCGACGCCGCGTCCGACGCGGTGCTCGCGGTGGCCCACGGGCCTCAGGCGCCCGAGGACCTCGAGGACTCGGGCATCCCGCACCTGTCGGACCCGGCGTGCACGATCGTCGCCGCCGTCATCGACGACGACGTGGCGGTCGTCGCCTCGGTGGGCGACTCGCGCGCCTACTGGGTGCCGGACACCGGCGCCGCGGAGCTGCTCTCGCGCGACGACTCCTGGGCCGAGGAGCAGATCGCGCTCGGCATGCCGCGGGCGGAGGCCGAGCGCAGCCCGCACGCCCACACGATCACCCGCTGGCTCGGCACCGACGCCCCCGATCACACGCCGCGCAAGACGACGCTCGCGCTCGACGCCGCGGGCTGGCTCGTGCTGTGCAGCGATGGGCTGTGGAACTACGCCTCCGAGCCGGGCGACCTCGCCGGGGTCGTGGCGCGCACGGCGGCGACACTTCCTTCGCCCACCCCGCCGCTGGCGCTGGCCCGGGCTCTCGTGGAGTGGGCCAACGCCCAAGGCGGCCGCGACAACGTCACGGTCGCGCTGGCGCGCATCGACGAGCCGGGCGAGCCCGACACCACCGACGCCGGCGGGGGCCGGCAGACCACGACGGCCGCCGCGGGCCGGCAGACCACCACGGCCGGCGGGGGCCGGCAGACCACGACGGCCGCCGCGGGCGGGCCGGGGCACTTCGGCGGGCAGCCGCTGCCGCCGACGGCCGCCTCGCCGGCGCCGAACACCGAGGAAGGACAGCGCTGATGGCCGACTTCTCCGCAGCCGTCTACCAGAACGAGTTCCTGCCCGAGGGCGGCACCGACGTGCACGCGATCGTGACGGTCACGTGCCGGGGAGCCGGAGGCGCGGGGCAGACCGGGGCCGGCGACGCCGGCGAGATCATCGTCGTCGACACCTCGGGTTCGATGGAGGACGCGGGCGTGGAGGCGGCCCGCTACGCCGCGGCGGCCGCGCTCGACCAGATCCTCGACGGCGTGTGGTTCGCCGTCATCGCAGGCAACCACCAGGCCCGGCTCTGCTTTCCGGACGGCTACTCGGCCGCGATGGTCCGCATGGACCCCGCGACGCGGGCTGCCGCGAAGGCGTCGCTGAGCCGGCTCTACGCCGACGGCGGCACGGCGATGGGCACGTGGTTGCTGGCGAGCGCCCAGCTCTTCGACACCGTGCCGTCGCTGACGCAGCGGCACGTCATCCTGCTGACCGACGGCGAGAACCAGCACGAGACCCCCGAGCAGCTGTCGAAGGCGATCTCGGCGGTGCGCGGGCGGTTCCAGGCCGACTGTCGCGGCCTCGGCGCGGCGTGGCAGGTCGACGAGGTGCGGCGCATCGCGCAGGCCCTCATGGGCACGGTCGACCTCATCCCGCGGCGCGAGGACATGGCGCTGGAGTTCGAGTCGCTCATGCGCACGGCGATGGGGCGTGGCATCGCCCAGGCCCAGTTGCGGGTGTGGGCGCCGCAGGGCGCGGAGGTGCTCTTCGTGCGGCAGGTGTCGCCGACGCTGGAGGACATGACGAACCGGCGGCAGCCGCTCAACCCGCTGACCGGCTCGTATCCGACAGGGTCGTGGGGCGATGAGTCCCGCGACTTCCACATCGCGGTGCGGCTGCCCGCCAAGGCGGTCGGGGCCGAGCAGCTCGCGGCCCGGGTGCAGCTGGCCGTCGGCGAGGACGTCGTCGCCCAGGGGCTCGTCAAGGCCAAGTGGTCGGGTGACGACAGCCTGACGGCCCGCATCAGCCCCGAGGTCGCGCACTACACGGGCCAGACCGAGCTCGCGTCGGCGATTCAGCAAGGCCTGGCGGCCAAGGCCGTCGGCGACGACACGACCGCGACCGCGCGCCTGGGGCGCGCGGTGCAGCTCGCCGCGCAGACCGGCGACGAGGGCGCCACCAACCGGCTGCGCCGGGTCGTCGACATCGACGACGCGGCGACCGGCAGCGTGCGGCTGCGGCGCCACGTCGATCGGCTCGACGAGATGGCCCTCGACACGGCCTCGACGAAGACGATCCGGGTGCGCAAGTGAGCATGCGCTGCCCGCAGGGCCACGACTCGCAGGCGAGCGACTACTGCGACGTCTGCGGTAGCCCGATGGGGGCGATGGGGGCCACGAGCCCGCCGGTGGGGTCCGCGCCGTCCGAGCCCGACGCGGGCCCCGCGGGTGCGGGTCGAGCGGCCGACGGTCAGTCGGTCGCGGGTCGGCCGGGGTCGGAGCCGGCCGGCGCGCAGACCCAGACGTGCCCGCACTGCGGCACCGTGAACTCCCCCGACGCGCTCTTCTGCGAGGCGTGCGGCTACGACTTCACGACGGGCGTCATGCCCCGTCCGGTCGCGCTCACCGACGGCACGTATGTCGGGGGCGCCCCGCTCGCGGCCGACCCGGCGCCGGCCGAAGCCGCCGAGGGCGATCCGGCGCCGGCCGACGCGGCCGCGACTGGCGAACCGACTGGCGAACCGGCGACTGGCGAACCGGCTGGCGAGCCGGCGACTGGCGAGCCGGCGACCGCCGTGGACGCCCGCGGTGACGATGGTGACGATGGTGACGATGAGGCCGACGGCGATTCCGGCCCGGTCGGCATCGGAGATCCCGGCCGGGCCGGAGAGCCCGCGCCCACGACACCCCCGCCCGCGACTCCCGCTCAGGCCGTCCAGCCTCCTGAGCCCTCGCAGCCTGCCGAGCCCGCCCCCTCCGGTGCCATCCCCTCGGCCCCCTCGAAACGCATGGCCTATCGCCCGCCGTCGCGGGTGAGCATCGCCGACTGGGTGGTGGAGATCTGGATCGACCCGGATTGGTATGCGGGTCAACAGAGCCCGGAGCCGTGTCCGTCGCCGGGCGTGCCCGACGTCGTCGCCGCGCACGACGGCGCCCTCGTCGGCCGCCCGTCGGCGAGCCGCAACATCCGCCCGGACATCGACTGCGGCACCGACACCGGCGTGAGTCGTCGGCAGGCGCTGCTGACGACGGACGGGCGGCGCTGGTGGATCGAAGACCTGGGCTCGTCGAACGGCACCTATGTCGGCCCGGCGAGCGGTCCCCTACCGGTGGACCCCATCACGTCCAAGGTGGAGGTCGACGCCGACGACCGCATCTATGTGGGCGCGTGGACCCGTCTCGTCGTGCGCCCGGCCACCGATTCCGAGCGCGCGGGCCTCGGCTGAGCCCGCACCCAGCGCCCGCGCGACCCGACACCGCACCACGCGCCTCACCGAAGACGGCGCCCCACAAGGACGCCGCCACGAAGACAGCGCCCCACACCAACAGCGCCCCATAAAACAGCGCCCCATAAAACAGCAAGGACGAGCACCAGGAGCCACGACATGACGCTGCTGCAGGACGCCCGCGAGATCCACGACGATCTGGTGCGGCTGCGACGCGAGCTGCACCGCCATCCTGAGCTGGGTCTCGACCTGCCCCGCACCCAGGAGCGGGTGTTGGCCGAGCTGGCGCCGTTGGGGCTGGAGGTGTCGACGGGCTCCGCGCTGACGTCGGTGACGGCCGTGCTACGCGGCGGACGGCGCGACGCGGCCGCGCCGCGGGCGGTGCTGTTGCGCGCCGACATGGACGCCCTGCCCGTGCACGAGCTCACCGGCGTCGACTACAGCTCGCAGGTCGACGGGGCAATGCACGCGTGCGGCCACGACCTGCACACCGCGATGCTCGTCGGTGCGGCTCAGCTGTTGCACGCCCACCGCGACGAGCTGGCGGGCGATGTCGTCTTCATGTTCCAGCCCGGCGAGGAGGGTTTCCACGGCGCGAAAACTCATGATCGACGAGGGGGTGCTGGACGCCGCGGGACCGCGGGTCGAGGCCGCCTACGGCATGCACGTCTTCTCGGCGATGGACCCCGGCGGCACCTTCGTCACGAAGCCCGGCCCGATGCTCGCGGCCGCCGACGAGGTGCACATCGTCGTGCGGGGCCGGGGCGGGCACGGCTCGACCCCCGCCTACGCCCTCGACCCGGTGCCGATCGCGGCGGAGATCATCACGGCCGTCAACGTGGCAGTGACCAGGGAGTTCAGCGTCTTCGACCCGGTCGTCGTGACGTTCGGGCGGCTCGCCGCGGGCACGAAGTCGACGGTCATCCCCGACGACGCGCACCTCGAGGCGACGATGCGCAGCTTCTCGGCATCGCATCGGGGCCGGCTGCGCGACATGGTCCACCGCGTCGCGACGGGCATCGCCGCGGCCCACGGCGCGACCGCCGACGTCGAGATCGAGGTCGGCTATCCGGTGACCGTCAACGAGGCCGCCGAGACGGACTTCGCCGCCCGGACCGTGCGCGAACTGGTCGGCGACGAGCGGCACGTGCGCTGGCCCGACCCCATCAGCGGCGCCGAGGACTTCTCCTACGTGCTCGAGCAGGTGCCGGGCAGTTTCCTCGGCATGTCGGCCGTCGAGCCGGGCGCCGACCCGTGGGCGGGCGACTTCAACCACTCGCCGCGCGCGCACTTCGACGACTCGGCGCTCGGTGACGGGGCCGCCGTCTATGCCGAGCTGGCCGCCCGTCGGCTCGCCCGCTGACCGATCCCTGAGAACCGGCCCCGGGCGTCCGACGTCACACGGCGCGTGTCGTCCGAGGGCAGGTCGGGCGGCCGGTCACGGCGGCGTCACGTGGACACCTCGCGTTCCGCCGACCTCTCCTGAGCCGCCGCGGACCGGAGACGACGCCCGAAGCCGAACCATCCACTGAGCACCGCGCCGACGAAGACGACCGACATCGCGATGAGCAGCGGCCAGGGCCCGAACTGGTAGATGAGCGGGATGGAGGCCGCCGTGACGAGCCCGCCGCCGAAGAACGGCTCGAACACGAGCTGCTTGTAGCCGAAGGCCTCGAACGCCGGCGACTCACTCTCGGGGTCGACGATCCGCATGAGGATGAGGCCGGTCGCGGTGACCCCCATCGACTGACCGAAGTCGCCGATGCCGCGCTCGAACCAGTAGCGCGGGATGATCCGTGGCGCGAGCAGCAGGAAGAGACCGACGTTGAAGGCGACGCCGGCCAGGGCGAGGATGACGAAGGGGCCGACGTTCTCGCCGATGGCGGTCAGCGAGAGCGTGGCGAGCGCGCTGACGATGAGAACGTCGAGGGCGAGCCCCTGGATGCGCAGCATGATCTGGTGATCGATGAGGTGGGCGACGCCGAGGCGAGTGGCCAGGACCTGCACGACGACGCCGCCGAGCAGGGCGAGCGGGAACAGCGGCACGTAGGTGAACAGCTCGAACCCCCACGCGGGCCCGTAGGTGTGTGCCTCGACCCACTGCAGCGCCGTCAGCATGAGCCAGCCGAGCAGGATCGCGAGCGCCATCATGGCGGCGTGGAGCGACAGTGGCTCCACCGACGACGGCCGGCTCGTCATGCGCCCTGCGGGGTAGTGCTCGTCCTTCGCGAAGAGGCCCTTCTGTTCGGCGAGCGACGCCTGGGCGTCGCCGTGCAGGAACTCGGTGTGACCACGCCGGACGGCCCAGTTGATGAGGATGATCCCGATGACGACCCCGCCGACGATGCCGACGGTGGCCAGCCCGAGGGCGAGGTCGGCGCCGCTGGCGAAGCCCATCTCCTCGAGCACGCCGCGCATGCCCGCGGCAGTGCCGTGGCCGCCCTCGAAGCCGATCTCGATGAGCGCCCCCGCCATCGGGGTCATGGCGAAGACCGGCACGAGCACGAGGATCGCCAAGGCCAGGCCGACGACATACATGCCGGAGCCGAAGGCCACGCCGAGGCACAGCTGCGGCCCGACGAGAGTCGCCGCGCGACGCGGGGTGGGGATCTCCTGGCCGAGGAAGAGGGTGGCGAAGACGACGCTGATGAGCAGCCCCGGGAGGGCCGCCCACACTGTGAGCATCGGCTCGGTGAACAGGCCCGCCTCGGCGAGGCCCGGCAGGCCGATGCGGCCCGCGACCTGACCGAGCACCTGCGGTCCGAGGGCGAGCAGCAGGATGCCGGCGATGATCGAGCTCGGCAGGAAGAGCCGCTGCACGACGCCGCTCGTGACGCGGATCGCCTTGCCGGCGAGCAGCGCGAGGCCAAGGACGAGTAGGGCGAAGCCAACCTCGGGCGGGCTCATGGCGGCACTCCTTCGGGTCGGGTCAGACCACCCTCACCCGCCCGCTCGGCACCGCACCACGGAGGCGAGCACCCACGAGGCCGCGGTCAGGCCCCCAATCCGGTGACCGCCACCGACCCAGGCAGCGCCGACGGCGTCCGCCGCCGTCAGGTCGTGTGCGCCGCCGGCGTCGCGCGCGCGGACCTCGCCGCACCGTGGCGTTCGGCACCGCCCTGCCCGGCACGGTCCTCGTCGGCATGGTCCTTGTCGGCATGGTCCTCGTCGGCATGGTCCTCGCCGGCGCGATCGTTGCCGGCGCGATCGTTGCCGGCACGATCCTCGCCGGACGGGCCCTCGGCCGTACCGCCCTGGCCGGCAGCGCCCTGCTCGGCCCCGCCTCGGTCAGCACCGCCGACAGCGGCCCCGCGCGGCTCGCTGCTCGGCCAGCGGTCCGGCACGTCGTCGTCGGCCTGGTCATCGTGGCCATCGGACGGCGGCCTCGCGGTGCTCCCCCGGGTGGCGTCGGGCGCCGCGCCCTCGACGCCGAGCCGATCGTCAGATGCCTGGCCCGCGGCCCGCACCGGGCCGACGACGGCATGACCGCGCGCGTCCTGACGCAGCGGCATGTGGGCGGCGCGGATCGTGGCGTTGAGGAAGGCGACGATCGGCACCGCGAAGAGCGCGCCGGCGATGCCGCCCAGCGTCGTGCCGGCGAGCACGGCCATGGCCACGCCCAGCGGATGCACCTCGACCGTGCGGGCCATGATGAGCGGCTGCAACAGGTGGGCCTCGAGCTGGATGAGCACGATGATCGTGATGGCCACGACGATGGCGGCGGCGGGACCGT
The DNA here is from genome assembly GCA_039812485.1 of Kineosphaera sp. Classification (GTDB taxonomy): domain Bacteria; phylum Actinomycetota; class Actinomycetes; order Actinomycetales; family Dermatophilaceae; genus Kineosphaera. The sequence goes on along the minus strand of JBDIAP010000098.1, from coordinate 7,466 downwards.
GCTCGATGAGGCTGACGATGACGCACAGCGTGCCGGTGACCGTCATGCCGAGGATCGGGATGTAGGACCCGACGAGGATGAGCACCGACAACGCCAGGGCCATCGGCACCTGCAGCACGACGAGCACGACGAAGACCGTCGACCCGTGCAGGAACGCGATGATCGTCTGGCCTCGCATGAAGCCGCCGAGGGTGCGCCACCCGAAGCGTCCGACGGCGTCGGTGCGAGCCCGGCTGGCCAGCGGCAGCAGTGAGAGCACCCAGCCCCAGATGCGGTCTCCGTCGCGCAGCAGGAAGAACGTCGCGAGCAGGAGCAGCAGCATGCCGGCCAACAGGTGCGAGACCGCCGACAGCGTCGACAGGGCGCCGGAGACGAGGCGCTCCTGGTTGGCGGCGATGGCCCGTTGCAGCTCCTCGCCGTACTGCTCCACCTGCGCGTCGCTGATCTGCAGCGGCCCGCGCTGCACCCACGTCGCGAGGAAGTCGAGGGTCACCGACAGCTGCGAGGCCATGCGTGGCGCGTTCGTGCGCACCTGCGTGCCGACGAACCACCCGATGAGGCTGATGATCCCGACACCGAGCAGCAGCGCCCCGAACGCCGCGAGCGAGTGCGGCACCCGCAGCCGGTCGCGCAGCCACCGCTGCACGGGCGCGAGCACCGCCGTGAGCAGCAGCGCGACGACGAAGGGGATCGTCACGATCGGCACCATCGCCAGCACCCGCACGAGCAGGTAGGCGACCGCACCGATGACGAGCATCCGCCAGCTCCACGCCGCGGCCTCGCGGACCGTCTGCGGCACCGTGCGCCCGGGCGCCCCCGGCCCGCCCCACGCGCCGCCGTGCGGGCCGGCCTCCGACGGCTCCACGCCCATCGGGTCACCCCACGTGGCCGCCTCCCGGCCGCGCTGCCGCGCCTCGCGCACCTCCCGCGCCTGGCTCGTCAGCGTGCCGATCCTGCCGTAGACCGACGCGGCCCGGCGCCGACGCTCCCGCGCCGCCTCCGAATAGTCGTCTTCGCCCATTCCCCGCCCCGCATCGTTGGCCATTGTCGTCGGTGCCGACGCCCCTGTGCCGCCGCGCCCCGTTCCACCATTGTGCGCTCCACCACCGACAACGTTCCCAGCCCCGCCGGGCGTGCCCGCAGCGTCGGTCGGATTCGCGGCACCGCGCGCATGCGGCCGGGGATGGCACCCCCTCCCGAAGCATCACGCCCCGAAGCGTCACGTCCCGAAGAGTCACGTCCCCAAGAGTCACGTCCCGAAGGCGAACCCCCCGGCCCCCTCCACCCGGCGCCGGGCCCGGAAGAGGGCGTCCCACGCGACGACCGCACCGTCGTCGGTCTCGACCTCGCGGGCCACCCGCCCCGACCGCTCGACGGTCAGCGCGCCGGAGCCGATGAAGTCCTGCAGGTCCTGCTCGACGTCGGCGCCGGTGAAGAGCACCGAGGCGTCCTGCGGGCCGCCGTATCCCTCGGCGAGGTTCGTCGTGTCGTGACCGACGATGAGCAGCGTGCCGCCGGCGGCGAGCGCCTGCACGCAGCGGCGCACGAGCTCACGCCGCTCGTAGTCGACGAGCTGCACGTAGGTCACGAGGACGAGGTCGTAGGAGCCCGCCGGCGGCTCGTAGGTGAAGAGGTCGGCCTGGGTCCACGTGATGTCGAGCGAGGCGCCCTCGGCCGTGAGCGCGGCGGCCCGCGCCCGGGCCTTGTCGAGCGCCTTGGCCGCGAAGTCGACGGCCGTCACCGACCAGCCCTGGTCGGCGAGCCAGATCGCGTTGCGCCCCTCGCCGCAGCCCAGGTCGAGGGCCCGGCCAGGCACGTGTCCGCCCAGCTCGTTGACCACCCAGCGGTTGGGTGATGTCGGCCACACCAGATCGGCCTGGGCATACCGGTCGTTCCAGCTCGTTTCGTCCATCTACGTTCTCCTGTCGAGGAATTCGGTGGCTTCCGTGCAGTCTGTCGCACTGGCGGGCGCTCGGCCACGGCTGTGGTCGACCGTCCTGTGAGGACTAACGTCCCAAGTCAGCGACCATTTGGTGCCGATCCTTGGGGCGACGGGGGGAGCCCCCGCCTGCTTGCCGACGCCGGTCGCGCCGACAGCAATCCTTCGTCGTCCACACAACAGGAGGGGACGCATGGACGCCCTGGATCTGGCGAGATGGCAGTTCGCCATCACGACCGTCTACCACTTCTGGTTCGTGCCGGTGACCATCGGTATGTCGGCCATCGTCGCGGGATTCCACACCGCGTATGTGCGCACCCACGACCCCAAGCTCTACAAGCTGACGAAGTTCTTCGCCAAACTCTTCGTCATCAACTTCGCGCTCGGGCTGGTGACGGGCATCGTGCAGGAGTTCCAGTTCGGCATGAACTGGTCGGACTACTCCCGCTATGTCGGTGACATCTTCGGAGCGCCGCTGGCGTTCGAGGCGCTGCTCGCGTTCTTCCTCGAGTCGACGTTCCTCGGGCTGTGGCTCTTCGGCTGGGGCAAGCTGCCCGAGAAGGTGCACGCCGCGACGATGTGGATCGTGCACATCGGCACGGTGCTGTCGGCCTACTTCATCCTCGCGGCCAACTCGTTCATGCAGCACCCGGTGGGGGCGCGCTACAACCCGCAGACCGGCCGCGCCGAGCTCGTCGACTTCGTCGCGGTGCTCACCAACAAGGTGCAGCTCGTGACGTTCCCGCACGTCATCTTCGCCGCCTACATGACCGGCGGCGCGATGGTCATGGCCGTCGCCCTGTGGCACCTGCGCAAGGGCAGCGCCACAGACCTGACGCCCGCCTATCGCAAGGCCGTGCGGGTGGGCGCGATCGTCACGCTCGTCGCCTCGCTCGGGGTCATGATCTCCGGTGACCTGCAGGGCAAGATCATGACCGAGGTCCAGCCCATGAAGATGGCCGCCGCCGAGGCCCACTACGAGACCTCCAGCCACGCCGCCTTCTCGGTGCTGTCGATCGGCACCCTCGACGGCTCGCAGGCCACGCGCCTCATCGAGATCCCCGGCCTGCTGTCCTACCTCGGCAAGGGCGACTTCGACGCGCAGATCCTCGGCATCAACGACCTGCAGAAGCAGTATCAGGAGCAGTACGGCGGCAACCGGCTCACCCAGGACGCGCGGTCGTCCTACACGCCGAACATCCCGGGCAGCTACTGGACCTTCCGGCTCATGATCGGCGCCGGCTTCGCGTCGATGGCCACCGCGATCCTCGCGCTGTGGGCCACCCGCAAGAAGGCGATGACCGACCCGTCGGGCGCGATGCGCGCCCGCTGGTGGCACTGGATGATCGTCGCGGCCCCGCTGCTGCCGATCGCCGCCAACAGCTTCGGCTGGATCTTCACCGAGATCGGCCGCCAGCCGTGGATCGTCTTCGGGCTCATGACGACCCAGCACGGTGTCTCGCCGGCGGTGTCCGCCGGCGAGGTGCTCACCTCGATGATCGTCTACACGCTGGTGTATGCGGCGGCCGCGGTCGTCGAGGTCAAGCTCTTCCTGCACTACATCCGCCTGGGCGCCGAGTCGGTGCCCGACCCCGACCATCACGACCGTGGCGGCGACGCGCCGCTCGTCTACGCCTACTGAGCGCGGAAAGGACTGACCTGACATGGAACTGTCGACGATCTGGTTCGTGCTCATCGCGGTGCTGTGGACCGGCTATTTCACCCTCGAGGGCTTCGACTTCGGCGTCGGGATGCTGCTGCCGATCCTGTCGCGGCACGCCGACCCGGAGGAGGCCAATCGCCGCCGCCGCGTCATGCTCACCTCGATCGGCCCGGTCTGGGACGGCAACGAGGTGTGGGTGCTCACCGCCGGAGGCGCGACCTTCGCCGCGTTTCCGCACTGGTATGCGACCCTCTTCAGCGGTTTCTACCTGCCGCTGCTGCTCATCCTCGTGGCGCTCATCGTGCGCAACCTCGGCTTCGAATACCGCGGCAAGCGCGACAGCGACGCCTGGCGATCCGGCTGGGACACCGCGATCATCGTCGGCTCGTTCGTGCCGGCGCTGCTGTGGGGCGTGGCCTTCGCCAACATCGTCAACGGGGTGCCGCTGGCCCCGGCGCCCGGCAACGCCGCACCGTATGTCGAGTACACCGGCAACCTCTTCACGCTCCTCGGCCCCATCGGCCTGCTCGGCGGGCTCACGACGCTCGGCCTCTTCCTCACCCACGGCGCGATGTATCTGGCGCTGAAGACCGAGGGCGACGTGCGCACCGACGCCCGGGCGTTCGCCTGGAAGTCGGGGCTGGTCACGGCGGTGCTCGCGATCGTCTTCCTCGTGTGGACCAACGTCAACACCGGCAACGTCGGCTCGTGGGTGCTGTCGGTGCTGGCCGCGGTGGCGCTCGTCGTCGGGCTGCTGGCGATCCGGGCCGGGCGTGAGGGCATCGCGTTCGTCGGCACGTTCGCGACGATCGCGCTCGCGGTGTGGGCGCTCTTCGTCGCGCTCTTCCCCGACGTCATGCCGAGCAGCATCGACCCCGCCTACAGCCTGACCGCCGCGAACGCGGCGAGCAGCACGCTGACGCTGCAGATCATGACGGCCGCGGCGCTGCTCTTCACGCCGGTCGTGCTCGCCTATCAGGGATGGACCTACTGGGTCTTCCGGCAGCGGATCGGCACCCGCCACATCCCCGCTGCAGCTCCGCACTGATCGGCCGACAGGACGGTATGCGCCCCTTCGACCCTCGCGTGCTGCGGCTCGTGCCCGCCGCGCGCCAGCCGCTGGCCGCGCTCGCGGCCCTCGGGGTGGGCGCGGGGCTGGCGGCGATCGCGGCGGCCCTGGCCGTCGCCGGCCTCGCGCTCGCCATCGCCGAGCCCGGACGCGACCTGCCCGCCGCGGCGCTGCTCGCGGCGGTCGCGTTCGCGGCGCGGGCCGCCTGCCTGGGCGCGAGTGAGATCGTCGCGGCGCACGCCGCGGGGGTCGTCAGCTCCGGACTGCGGTCGGCCCTGGCGGCCGAGCTCCTGCGCCGCCGCGCCGAGGACCTGCCCGACGCCGACCGCGCCGCGACCCTGCTCACCCAGGGCGCGGCCGGCGTCGAGCCGTATGTCTCCCGCTACCTGCCGACGCTCGTCGCCGCGGCGTTCCTGCCGCCGGCCGTCATCGTGACGATGGCCGTGCTCGACCCCGTGACGGCGCTGGTGCCGGTGCTCACCGTGCCGCTGCTCCCGCTCTTCGCGGCGCTCATCGGCTCCTCGACCGGGGAGGCGACCCGCCGTCGGTGGCGCACGCTGGCCGCGCTGAGCGGGCACTTCCTCGACGTCATGCGGGGGCTGCCGGCGCTCGTCTCCTACGGTCGGGCGGGTCGCCAGGCCGGGGTCGTGCGCGAGGTCAGCGAGCGGCATCGCCGCGCCACGGTCGAGACGCTGCGGCTCGCGTTCCTCAGCTCGGCGGCCCTGGAACTGCTCGCGACGATCTCGGTCGCGATGGTCGCGGTGTGGGTCGGCATCCACCTCGCGCAGGGCGACATGGCCCTGGCCGTCGCGCTGCCGCTGATCCTGCTCGCGCCCGAGGCGTATTGGCCGATCCGCCGGGTGGGCGCGGAGTTCCACGCCGCGGCCGACGGCGCCCAGGCCCTCGCCGACATCGCCGACGAGCTGGAGCGTCCGATCCTGACCGGCACCGACCCGACCGGCACCGTCGCGACCGGCACCGACTCAACCGGCACCGACCCGACCGGCACCGACCCGACCGGCACCGAGGGGGCCGGCGCCGAGGGGGCCGGCGCCGCTTCGGTCGACGCCGGGCTCGGGGCGCCGCAGGTCGTCCTCCGCGGGCTCGGCTACCGCTACGGGCCGGAGCTGCCCTGGGTGCTGCACCGACTCGACGCCCGCTTCGGTGGCCTGACCCACCTCGTGGACGCAGCGCGCCCCGGCGGCCGGCTCGTCGTCGTGACCGGGCCCAGCGGGGCGGGCAAGACGACGCTGCTCGAGCTCATCGCCGGCCTGCGCACGCCGACCGCCGGCGCCGTGGAGCGCACGGGTCGCGCCCACCTCGTCACGCAGCGTCCGTTCCTCGTCGCGGGGTCGCTGCGCGACAACCTGTTGTTGCGGGCCGGGCAGGACGCGACGGACGAGGACCTGCTCGCCGCGGTGCGGCGCGTGGGGCTCGATGAGTTGCTCGACGGGGCGGACGGAGGCTCCGGGCAGTCTCGCGACACGACCTGCCGGGGGCTCGATCTTCGGCTGGGCGACGACGGGTTCGGCCTGTCGGCCGGGCAGCGCGCGCGCCTGGCGCTAGCGGGGGCGCTGCTCAGCGACGCCGACATCGTGCTGCTCGACGAGCCGACAGCCCACCTGGATCCGCTCGCCGAAGCCCTCGCGCACGACGTCATCCGCGACCTGGCCCGGACGCGGCTCGTCATCGCCGTGAGCCACCGACCCGCGCTCGCCGCACTCGCCGACGAGCGGCTCGAGGTGCCCGCCGCCCTCTCCCGGGCGGCGCGATGACGCGCCCCGTGCCCGGCATCCCGGGCGCCGCTGCCCTCGGCACGCTGGCCCTGACCAGCGGTGTCGCGCTCACGGCGACGTCGGGCTGGCTCATCGTCGCGGCGAGCTTCCGCCCGCAGATCCTCACGCTGCTCGCCGCGATCGTGCTCGTGCGCGCCTTCGGCATCGCCCGACCCGCGCTGCGCTATGCCGAGCGGGTGCGGTCGCACGACGCGGCCCTGGGCTACCTGGCCCGCCGGCGCGAATCGGTCTACGCCGCCCTCGTGCCGTTGACCCCGGCCCGGCTCGGGCGGCGCAGTCGCTCCGACGTGCTGACGGGGGTCGTCGACGACCTCGACGACCTCGCCTTCGAGCAGGTGCGGGTCATCGTGCCGCTGGCCTCGATGGTCGGCACCGGACTGCTCGCCGCCGGCCTCGTGGCACTCGTCTTCGTGCCGGCGGCGCTCGTCGTCGTGGCGCTCGTCGTCGGCTGCCTGCTGCTCGGCGTGCTCGGCCGGCGGCTCGAGACCCGCGCGCACACCCGGCTCGTCGCGGCCCGCGCGGAGGTGACGCGATGGTCCCGGCTCGTCGCGACCTCCGGCGCGGACATCGCGGCGATCGGCGGGGCACCCGTCGTCGAGGCGCACCTGGGCCGGGCTCAGCAGGAGCTGGCGGAGGCGCTGCGGCGCCAGGGGCGCGGCCGGGCGGTCGGCATCGTCGGCACGCCGCTGTTGACGATCGCGGCCGCGGCGGCCGTCGCCGCGCTCGTGCTGCCGTGGGTGCGTCTGGGGATGCCGACACCGATCGCGGCGATGATCGTGCTCGTGCCGATCGCCCTCGGTGATGTCGTCGGCACGGTGCCCGACGCCGTCGGCGCGCTCGCTCGGGCGCAGGCGGCCCGGCGGCGCCTCGACGCCCTGCTCGACCAGCGGCCGGCGGTGGCTCAGGCCGGCCAGAGGGGCGACGGCGCGGCCGAGGCCGCGGACGACGTGCTCGGGGCCAGGGACGACGTGCTCGGGGCCAGGGACGACGTGCTCGGGG
>JBDIAP010000097.1:0-14765 GCA_039812485.1 Kineosphaera sp. | reverse complement strand
CTGGTAGGTGTAGTTGATGTCCCTGGCGTTGTAGGCGCACTCGGAGATGCCCCACGGGATCTCTCGCCGGCCGGCGTATTCCATCTGTCGGCGCACGACGAGCTGCACGGTGCGCGCCAGGAGGCTGCCCGCGGGCGCCTGCATGACCAGCGGCGGCATCAGGTATTCGAACATCGAGCCCGACCAGGAGCGCAGCGCCGCACCGCCCTCGACGGCCGTGACCGACCGGCCCAGCCGCAGCCAGTGCCGCGTGCGCACGTCGCCCTTGGCGATGGCGACGTAGCTGGCCAGGCGGGCCTCGGAGGCCAAGAGGTCATAGCAGCTGTCGTCCAGGCGCCCGGATGCCACGTGGTATCCGACGGAGAGCAGCCGGCGACGGCGGTCGAAGACGCACGCGAAGTCGGTGGCGTGCGTCGCCGCCAGCGCCTCGTCGGCGATCTGCAGGAGGGCCCGGCGCAGCACGTCGCGCTCGGCCGGCCCGCACTCCACCTCGGCGCGCACCCCCGCGACCGTGCGCCGGACGGCCAGCGCCCAGTCGAGGATCTCCGGGCGGGGCAGCCCATCGGACGCCTCGCCGACGAGATCGGCCGCAGCGGCGGCATCGGTCGCACCGGCGGGCGCGACCGCCGTGACGACGCGGGCCGCGTGCACGACGTCGTCGGCGCGAGCGGCGACGACGTCCCACGCGTGGCTCCCGAGCGCCTGCTCCAGCTCTGCCAGCGCGTCCAGCAGCGGCTGCCGGCGTGCGGCGGCCTCCGCTCGGGAGCGCTCACCCGTTCCCTGACCGGCGGCGTCGTCGGCGACGGCTTGCCGCAGCACGCCGATCGTGTCGGCGACGCCGTCGGGTCGAGCCACCAGCGCATCGTCGACGTCCAGCGCCCACTCTCGGCACGCGTTGGCGAGGGCGATGAGGTGTCCGGCGTAGTTGCCGCTGTCGACCGAGGAGACATAGCGCGGCTCCAGCGGCTGCAGCGTGCGCGTGTCGATCCAGTTGTAGAGGTGACCCTCGTGATGCTCCAGGCCGCGCAGGGTTTCCATCGTCGCCTCGATGCGCTCGACGGCCTCGGGCAGCCCGATCCAGCCGAAATCACGGGCGCTCACGACGGCCAGCAGGTACAGGCCGATGTTCGTCGGGGAGGTGCGGTGCGCGACCACCGGCGTCGGATCGACCTGGAAGTTGTCGGGCGGCAGGTGATTTTCCTCCGCGGTGACGAAGGTGTCGAAGAAGTGCCAGGTCCGGCGCCCGATGAGGCGTAGCTCCCCGATGGCGGGCCGCACCTGCGGCAGCTGTGTCGTGGCTCGCGGCCGGCTCACCCGGGCCGCGACCCAGGGCGCCAGGAACCACGCGAGCACGGGCACGGCGACGACGGCGAACGAGGCCGGCCCGCGCAGGAGGGCGATCGTGCCGATGACGACCGGCGCGAGCAGTCCGCCGAGCATGAGGCGCGCATAGCCGCGCACGCTGGCGTCGACCTGCTGCTGCGCGGCGGCCGCGGTGGTCCACTGCAGCAGCCGCCGCCGCGAGACGAGGAGCCGGTAGAGGGCCCGCGTCAGCGCATCGGCCATGAGGTAGCCGTGGTAGGCGAGGAAGACCACGTTGAGGGTGCCGAGCAGGAGGGTGTGGCGCACGTCGCCGAGCAGCGCTCTGATCTGGCTGCTGCGCGTGATTCCCGGCCGGAACCACAGCTGCCGACCCAGCGGCAGGGCCGACGGCAGGTAGAGCGTGGCCAGGAGCACGAGCAGCCATGTGAGGGCGGCGAGCGGCGGGAGTGTCGCCACCGCCACGGCGATGCCGACGAGCAGCGCGATCGGCGACAGCGACCGGCGCAGGTTGTCGATCATCTTCCACAGGCCGAGGCCGGTGATGCCCTCCCGGCGACGGAACAGCCACGGCAGCAGCTGCCAGTCCCCCCGCGTCCAGCGGTGGTCACGCGACGCGACGACCGCATACGACTGGGGGTGTTCTTCGACGAGTTCGATGTCGCTGGTGAGGCCGGCGCGGGCGTAGTTGCCCTCCAGGAGGTCGTGGCTGAGGACGCTGTTCTCGGGGATCCGGCCGCGGGTCACCGCCTCGACGACGTCGACGTCGTAGATGCCCTTGCCGGTGAAGGAGCCCTCCCGGAAGAGGTCCTGATAGACGTCGGAGACCGCGAAGGCATAGGGGTCGGCACCGCGTGGGCTCGAGAACACGCGCTGCAGCAACGAAGACTCGTCCTCCACCGGCAGCGACGGCGACACTCGCGGCTGCAGGATGCCGTAGCCACGCTCGACGCGCCCGGTCGCCGGATCGAGCGAGGCCACGTTGAGCGGGTGACTGATCTTGCCGACGAGCCGGCGGGCGGCTTCCCGGGGCAACCGGGTGTCGCTGTCGAGGGTGAGCACATAACGGAACGGGCCCGGAAGCTGCCCCTCGACGATCTCCAGGCTCGTCTCGCGGTCGCCCTGCAGGAGTCTGTTGAGCTCGTCGAGCTTGCCCCGTTTGCGTTCCCAGCCCATCCATACGCCCTCGGCCGGGTTGTACTGCCGCCGGCGGTGCAGCAGGAGGAAGCGATCGCCGTGGGTCGCGTTGAGCAGGCGCACCCCCGCCGCGGCCCGCGCGAGCAGGTGGTCGTCGGCGTCGGCGCGCTCGGTGGCACTGTCGGCCCAGTCCGTGAGCAGGCTGAAGTAGATCTCGCCGCCGGAGTTGGCCAGGTAGTGCACTTCCAGGGCCTCGACGATCTCGTCGACGCCGGCCTCGGACGTGATGAGCGTGGGGATCGTCACGAGAGTGCGCAGGTGCTCGGGCACGCCGTCGCGCAGCGCCAACCCGGGCAGGATCGAGGCCCGGAAGACGCGCGAGCTCCAGTAGTTGACGAGGCCCAGCACGAAGTCGCTCATGGGCAGCCCGGAGAGCAGCACGAGCGTCAGGACCGCCGCCCAGGACGCCCCGCCCGCGACGGCGACGACGAGCCACATCGTCAGGCCGAGCAGCACCGACGTCATCACCGTCAGCGTGCCGACATAGCCCGCGATGCCGAGCGCGCGTCCCAGGTCCACGACGCGTTGCGCCGGGCTCGGCCGATAGCCGAGCGCTGCAGCCAGGTCGCCGCGGCCGTCGTCGATGAGCCAGTAGCCGACATCGCGGCTCACCCGGTCGGCCGCGTGCCGGGCGCGGTAGGTGGCGGCGCGCGCGACATCGATCTCCTCCTGACCCGATCCGCGCGCGAGGTCCTCCACGGCGGACCGATAGAGGTTGCGGGTCGGCCGGTCGAGGTCCGAGTAGCCGGGGCAGTCACGCAGTTCGGCCTCGATGAGCGATACGCTCTCGAGCCATTCCTCCCAGTTGACGTCGGAGATCAGGCGCAGGCTCGTGATGATGTTGCGCATGGTGACCGCCGCGTTGGCCACCGACGTGTGCTCGGCGAGCACGATCTCCTGCGGGTTCTCCCCCAGTGCCTCCAGCCGGGCGTTGAGCCAGGCCAGCGGCTCCGTGAGCTGCTGGGCGGTCATCCGCCGGGTGAGCCGCACCGCGAACGCTCGCGACGGCGCATACGTGTCGGGGTCGCTGACCATCTCGGCCAGCGGGCGAGGCGGACCGTGCAGGCCGAGCAGCTGGTCGGCCACCTCGTCGGCCCGCCGGCGCTCGCGGGCCGAGGCCACGATGGGCTCGGCGAGGCGGCGCAGGTTCTCGATGAGCACGATCCGAAGCGTCGTCGCGACCGCCCAGAGCTCACCGAGCGTCAGCGCCTTGCGACGCTCGTACGCCCGCAAGTAGACCGCGAGCAGCTCGGGATCGAAGAGGCTGTCGGTGTGGGCGACGTAGCCCCACAGGATGCCGAAGATCCGTGGGTGCCCTTCGAGGAAGCCGGGGCCGAGTTTGGGCAGCTCTCGGAAGTAGTGGGGCGGCAGGTCCTGCTGGATCTGGCGCACCTGGGTCTCGATGACGTGGTAGTTGTCGACGATCCACTGCGCGGCGGGGGTGATCTCGGCGTTGAGCAGGTCGTCGGTGATCTGTTCATAGGCTCCGGCCAGCACTCGCGCGTCGTCGCGCAGCCGCGTCAGCATCGGCACGACGGGCAGCGAACGCTGCACGACCGTTTGGCTGTCGGCGAGCGACACCGCGTGCTCGCGGAAGCGGTCGGGGCCGAAGATCTCGGCGCGGATGGGTCTGGGATCGTCCCACGGGGCACGCGATCGGATCCCTCGTCGAGCACGTCCCGTAGCCACCGCAACGCACCTCGCCTCCGGTTGCCGGCGCGTCGTCGGGGCCGAGCGCGCCTATGAAGGAGGACGTTAGTGACGCCTCTGGGGTCACGAGCACGAATCAGCCGGATCCCGCCGGACCCGCGTTCCGCCGCGCGCGAGCAGGTCGCGGGTCCGGGCGCGTGGCCGTCTGCCTCGACAGGTCGTGGACGTAGCGAGCCAGCCGCGTCATCGCCTCGTCGACGTCGGCGGTGCTACCGGCGAAACTCAGTCGGAACCAACGGGATCCGTCGAGCGGACTGTCGTGGCCGGGTCGGTGGGGCGCGAAGTCGACACCCGGCGTGAGCGCCACGCCCGTCGCGTCGAGCACGTCGGCGCACCAGCGCGTGGCGTCGGTCGTCAGGTGCGAGATGTCGGCATAGGCGTAGAAGGCCCCGTCAGCAGGAGCCCACGTCGTGACCCCCAGCTCGGGCAGGCGCGACAGCACGAGGTCGCGGTTGACGCCGTAGCGCCGCACGTGCCCGTCGAGTTCGGCGCGGGCCTGCGGTCCGAACGCCGCCACCGCCGCGACCTGCCCGAGCGCGGGGGCGCAGATGTGCAGGTTGCCGAGCAGCAACTCGACCGGACGCACGAGCGGCGCCGGCAGCAGCGCCCACCCGAGTCGCCAACCGGTCATCGAGTAGTACTTGCTCAGGGAGCCGACGACGACCCCGGCGCGGGAGGTCTCCCACGCGCACGCGGCGTGCGCCCCGTAGGTCACCCCGTGGTAGATCTCGTCGCTGATGAGCAGCACCCCCTGCTCCTCGCACCAGCGGGCGATCGCGGCGAGCTCGGCGTCGGCGATGATCGTGCCCGTCGGGTTGGCAGGCGAGGCGATGATGAGCCCGGCGGGCGGTCCCCCGTGACGCTGCGACCATTCCTGCAGCATCGCCAGGCTCGGCTGGAACCGCTGCTCCGGTCCGGCGTCGAGCTCGACCGCGCGACACCCCAACGCCTGCAGGGTGTTGCGGTAGGCGGGGTAGCCGGGGCGGGTCATGAGCACGACATCCCCCGGGTCGAACGCCGCGAGGAAGATCGCGGTGAACGCGCCCGACGAGCCCGGCGTGACCGCCACCTGCGCCGGGTCGACGTCGACGCCGTAGGCCTGCGCGTAGTGGGCCGCGATCGTCTCCCGAAGCGGCGCGATGCCGAGGGCGTCGGTGTAGCCGTGCGGGTCGTCGGTGGTCAGGGCGCGGGCCGCGGCCTCGCGGACGGCGCGCGGCGCCGGCGTCGAGGGCTGACCCGCGCACATCGTGATGACGTCGCCGTGCGTGCGGGCCCGGGCGTTGGCCGCCTTGAGCAACTCCATGACGTGGAACGGCTCGACGCGGCCGCGCTGGGACAACGGGGTGGGTCTCACCGCTTCATCCTGCCCCGCCCGGCCCCGCTGTCGCGTGTCGGGCGCGCGGGCGGCGCCGGCACCGCCGCCGCGCTCCGACCTGTCGCGGCAGGTGGGGCGTCCTCTACGCTCTGCGCCATGGATTTCTCCAGCCTGGGCCGCGCGGTCGGTGACGTGGCCCTGCGCATCGGCCGGGCCGCGGTGCAGGGCGCGATGAGCGGGGCGCGCCGCTCCGAGGCCGCGACACGCAGTGCGCGGCGTCGCTCCAACAACGGTCGGCGCTCGCGCAACACCCGCCGCCCGACACGCACGGCGACGCGGCGCAGCGGCGCGGCCCCGGTCGACGACCTGCTGGGGGGCGGGTCCGCCCGCAGCGGGGCCGACTTCCAGGGGCGGCCGCCGACCTCCTACTCCCCCAGCCCGAACGGCGTCGCGGACCCGGGCGAGGTCGTGTGGGCCTGGGTGCCCTATGAGGAGGACCGCTCGCGCGGCAAGGACCGGCCGGCGCTCATCATCGGCCGGGACGCCGACTGGCTGCTGGCCCTGCAGGTCACGAGCCAGGACCACGACCGGGACGCGACCCAGGAGGCGCGCGAGGGCCGCTACTGGATGGACATCGGCACAGGGGCGTGGGACGCCCAGGGCCGCCCGAGCGAGGTGCGCCTCGACCGCATCGTGCGGCTCGCGCCCGACGCCGTGCGCCGCGAGGGCGCAACCCTGAGTCGCGGTCTCTTCGAGGACGTGCTGCGCGAGGTCGCGCGCTACCGCTAAAGGGTGATTGCGGGGTGCCGCCGAAGGGTGGTTGCGGGGTGCCGCCAGGGGGTGCTGGAGCCGGGACCGACGGCGCTCGGCCTCTGGGCGCTGCCGGGCGTCGGCGCGCGCAGGTGGCAGCAGGTCACGGAGCGTGAGCGCGAGGTTCGTGCGGTCGGGCTGGTCGAGCTTGCGCAGCAGTGCCGAGACATGGTTCTTGACCGTGCCCTCGGCGAGCACGAGCTCGGCCGCGATGGCGGCGTTGGACAGCCCGCGGCTGACGTGGCGGGCGACGACGAGTTCGGTGCGGGTCAGGCCGGCGAGCCGGCCGGGGCCGCCGCGGCGCTCACCGGCCGCGCGCCCGGGATGCTGCAGCGCGAGCCGGGTGACCCGCGGATCGAGCACCATCTCCCCGCGAGCGGCGGCGGCGATCGCGTCGGCGAGCCGCTCCGGCGAGGTGTCCTTGAGCAAGAAGCCGCTCGCGCCCGCGCCGAGCGCGCCGAGCACGAGGTCGTCGTCGTCGAAGGTCGTCAGCACGATGACCGGCAGCCCCGGGTAGGTCCGCGCGCAGTGCGCGACGAGCTCGGCGCCGCTCGTCCCCGGCATCCGGGCGTCGGTGAGCAGCACGTCCGGCAGATCCCGCGCGAGGAGCGCGACGGCCTCCTCGCCCCCGCCCGCCTCCGCGACGACCTCGACGCCTGCGACCGTGCCGATGAGAAGGGCGAGCCCGCGGCGCACGAGGTGTTGGTCGTCGACGACCATGACCCGCAGGTCCCGGCCCTGCGCTCCGCTCACGCCCGCACCCGCGAGCGCAGCTCGACGCCGGGGGCGACCTGGCGTCCCCCGTCCCGGCGCGCCGCCCCAGCAACGACGCAGCCCTGCACGTCACGGTCGTCGACGGCGGGACCGGACGCGCCGACCGGCACCGCCGCGAACGACCCCCCGAGAGCGGCGGCCCGCTCCCGTAGGGAGCGCAGCCCGAACCCCTCCTCCAACCGGCTCGCGCCACGCCCGTGGTCGCGCAGCCGCAGCTCGATGACGTCCCCCGAGCCCCCGCCGGACCCGCACCGCGCTCCGGGCACCCGGCGCAGGGAGATGTCGACGCGAGTCGCGCCCCCGTGCCGGACGGCGTTGGTCAACCCCTCCTGCGCGAAGTGCCGCACGTAGCCGACGATGACGGCGCCCAGGGGGTGGGCGTCGGGATCGGCGTGGGGATCGACGTCGAGGTGCACGTCGACCCCCGCACCGCGGAAGCCGGCGGCGACGGCCTCGAGGACGTCGAGGACGCCGAGCCCGTGCCCGTCCCGACCAGGTACACCCGGGGCGACCGGGTCGACGACCGCCGCCGGCCCCTCCACCGGCGGCGCTGTCGTCTCGCCCGGGCGCGCGCCGGCCGCCGGGTGCTGCGCCCGCACGAGGGCCCGCATCTGCGCCAGCGCCGCGCGGGCGTGCTCGCGGGCGACGTCGACCTCGGCCCAGGCGCGCTCGGGGTCGGCGTGCCGCGTCCGGGACGCGAAGTCCAGGGACATGCCGGCGAGCGTCAGCGTGTGCCCGAGCCCGTCGTGCAGGTCGCGGGCGGCCCGCGCCCGCTCGGCGGCGGCGGCCAACTCCCGCTCACCGGCGACCGAGCGGCGCAGCGCGCCGGCGAGCTCTGCGTTGGCCCGGCGTGCGTCGTCGGTGCGGCGGACGAGCTCGGCGAACACGACGGCGAAGGCGAGCATCACCGCGATGAACGCGGCGTCGGCGAGCAGGACCCCGAGCCGCTGTGTCCCGTGGACGAGCAGCGGCGCGAGCACGACCGTCGCCGTGAGCGCGACGACATAGCCGATGCCCGCCCACAGCCCAGGCCCGAGGACGAGGACGAGGCACGCGACGAGCAGCAGCGGGAAGCTCGTCGGCCCGGAGCCGGCGACGAGCATCGCCCACGCCGCCACGGCGACGAGCACCGGCAGCAGCCGCGTCCCGCGTCCGGTCCGCCGCAGCCACACCCAGCTCAGCACGGCGCCGACCCACGCGGTCGCGTAGGCCGGCCTCGCTCCCGGGACCGGCTCCGGATCGAGCAGCGCGACGCTGAGCCACCCGAACCCGGCGCACGCGATCGCCACCCCGAAGACGAGGTCGAGCCCGTCCGGGCCGCCGTCCCGCAGGAGCCGGCGCGAGGACGGGGGCGACGGGACCCGCAGCAGGCCCGACAGGCGTGGCGGGCGGGGGCTCAGGCGGTGCACACCCCCACGCTAGAGCCCCGCGCCGGGGCCGCGCCGGAGCACCGGACGTCGTCGACCCGACGCCAGGCCCACCCGTGACCTCGGTCACGGGTCGGGGTGCCGGGGGTCGTGACCGGGGTCACGGGCGATCGCCGCGCACTCGTGCCCGCGGCCAGACCCTTTGGCTGACCAGGGATTTTAGGGTCGAAGTGTGAGCTCTGCGTCTCCTGACCCCGGCGCCCCCGGCGCGCTTTCCCCCGAGCCCGCACCCGCGAGAGGGCCGGCCGTCAGGAGCCCGAGCGGGCCCACGAGCGGCGAAAGCCGCCCGCGGCTGCCGCGGTGGGCGCGGGTCGTGCTCGCGTGCTTCGCGCTGTACGCGACGATCCTCGTGCCGAGCCTCGGAGCCCATCTCCTCATCGGCGACGGGGGCCTGCAGGCGATGCCGCTGGCGTACGCGGCGACATGCGCCGCGGTGAGCGCCCTCGCGGTGCTCGCCGTGTGGCTGCTGACCACGCGCGTCGACCGGCGCCCGTTCCGCGAGGTCGGCCTCCGTCGTGACGTCGGCGTCGCTGCCCGCGCTGGCCCTCGGCCTGCTCCTCAGCGGCGCCGTCGTCGTGCTCGTCAACTGCCCGCTCGCGGCCGCCGGGCTGAGCCGCGACATCGAGACGACGTCGTGGTCGCAGCTCGCGGCGGCGCTCCCGTCCGTGTTGGCGGCTGCGTTCCTCCTGCAGGGCTTCCCCGAGGAGCTGTTCTTCCGCGGCTACGTGCTGTCGATGTTCGCCGCGAGGCCGGTCACGGCGATCGCCGTCTCGGCGCTCGTCTTCGGCTCGCTCCACCTCATCTCCGGCGCGGGTCAGCAGAACGTCCTCGAGCGGCTGATCTATCTGGGCCCCGCCGCGGCCTTCGGGTTGCTCGCGGGGAGCCTGGTGCTCCTCACCCGGTCGCTGTGGTCGGCGGTCGGGGTCCATGCCGGCTTCCACGTCGGCTCGGCCGTGGCGTCGGTCTTCGGCTCCGGCGACGGCCCGGCCAACTGGATCGCCCAGACCGTGGTGTACGCCGCCGTCGCCGCGGTCGTCCTCGCGCTCGCTCGGGCGCGGCTGCGCGAGCCTCTCGTCATCGACCGCTGACGCCTCGCCCGGCCGCACACGCCGAAAGCCCGGTCCCACAGGGGGGCACCGGGCTTTCGTCGCGTGCAGCCGATCGCGGGAGATCAGTCCAGGTAGTCCCGCAGCACCTGGCTGCGGCTCGGGTGACGCAGCTTGGACATCGTCTTGGACTCGATCTGGCGGATGCGTTCACGGGTGACCCCGTAGACCTTGCCGATCTCGTCTAAAGTCTTCGGCTGGCCGTCGGTGAGGCCGAAGCGCATCGAGACGACGCCGGCCTCGCGCTCCGACAGGGTGTCGAGCACCGAGTGCAGCTGCTCCTGCAGCAGCGTGAAGCTCACGGCGTCGGCCGGCACGACCGCCTCGGAGTCCTCGATGAGGTCACCGAACTCCGAATCGCCGTCCTCACCCAGGGGCGTGTGCAGCGAGATCGGCTCGCGGCCGTACTTCTGCACCTCGACGACCTTCTCCGGGGTCATGTCGAGCTCCTTGGCGAGCTCCTCCGGAGTGGGCTCCCGACCGAGGTCCTGCAGCATCTGACGCTGGACGCGGGCGAGCTTGTTGATGACCTCGACCATGTGGACGGGGATGCGGATCGTGCGAGCCTGGTCGGCCATCGCGCGGGTGATCGCCTGGCGGATCCACCACGTCGCGTAGGTCGAGAACTTGAAGCCCTTGGTGTAGTCGAACTTCTCGACCGCACGGATGAGACCGAGGTTGCCCTCCTGGATGAGGTCGAGGAAGAGCATCCCGCGGCCCGTGTAGCGCTTGGCGAGCGAGACGACGAGTCGCAGGTTCGCCTCGAGGAGGTGGTTCTTCGCGTTCTTGCCGTCCTGGGCGATCCACCACAGGTCACGCTTGAGCTGCGGCTCGATCTCCTCGCCGGAGTTGAGCTTCTCCTCGGCGAAGAGACCCGCCTCGATGCGCTTGGCGAGCTCGACCTCCTGCTCGGCGTTGAGGAGGGCGACCTTGCCGATCTGCTTGAGGTAGTCCTTGACCGGGTCGGCCGTCGCGCCGGCGGTGACGACCTGCTGGGCCGGGGCGTCGTCCTCGTCGTCGTCACGCAGGACGAAGCCGGACTCCTCACCCTCGGGAGCATCTGTCTTGCCCCCGCCGGACTCGCCGCGCCGACCGCCGCGACGGCTCGACGCGGCTCCCGTCGAGCGGCTCGGCGTCTCGTCGCCGGAGGAGTCGTCGCTGTCGTCCCCGGACTCCTTGACGTCGGTCGCGTCGTCCGTCGAGTCGGTGGTGTCGGCCGGGTCTTCGACCTCGGTGCCCTCGTCGGAGCCGAGATCGGTGAGGTCCGGCTCGACCGCGTCGAGGTCGACCTCAGCGGCATCGGTGGTGTCGTCGTCGGGCGCTGCCTTCGTCGCCGGCGCGGTCGCCTTCTTGGCCGCCGCCTTGCGCGTGCGCTTGGCAGCGGTCGCCTTCTTGGCCGGCGTGGGCTTCGCGGGCGCGGTCGCGGCGGGCTGTGCGGACGATGCGGCGTCGGCCGCATCGGCGGTCGTCGCGGCAGCCGTGGCCGCAGCAGCGGCAGTGGGCGCCTCCGTCGCAGCCCCGGCCGCGCCGGATGTGCGGGATCGGCTGGACTTGGCCGCCGCGCGGGAACGCTTGGCGGCGGGACGCCGACCGGTGGTGGCGACGGCCTGCTCGGCGTGCTCGGAGCCGAGCACGACGTGCACACCGGCGCCTTCCAGGGCACGCAACACGGCCTTCTGCCGCGAGGGGGTCAGGTCGACGGCCTCGAGCGCGGCCTTGAGCTCGAGACTGTTGACGTTGCCACGGGAGGCGCCCAGCTGGAGCAGCTCCTGCAGGGCGGGGTGCGAGAACTCGCTGGGAAGCGGCGGCTTGCCGTCAACGCCCGGGGCCGATTGTGCGGTGGTGGAGCGGTTCGCCACGTGCTGCACCGACACCTTTCTTCACGTTGGATGTGACACCCGATCTCATCCCGGCGGCTGGGCAGGAATGTGAAGGAACCCCAAGATTCCAGAGCGAGCATGTGGGTGGGAGGATCGCCAGGCGCGCCCAGCTGTCAGCAGCTGTCAGCTTCAGCGCGTCGCTACCCTTGACATTGTAATTCCTCGGTGTGTGTCGTGCGTCATCGCGCGGGCCGGGCGGCGCCTGCGCCGGGGGTGGCACACCTCCTCACCACCGTGATGGCGCAGGTCAACCGGGGTGCACGCAGACTCCGTGTCAACGGACGATCGTCGTGGTCGACCGCCCGGTTCGGTGACCGGACGCCTGTCCGGCTCCCCGCGGATCGCGGCGGGCGCCGCCTCCGGGGCGCTGACGCCTCCGGGGCGCTGACCCCCAGAAGGCGCAGACCCTGCCGTTCTTGCGGCGGGCGTCCTTGCGGCGGGCGTTCCGGCGACGGGGCGACGCTCCCGCGACGGGGCGACAGGATGCGAGCGCCGACGGTCGGGCCGTGCGTCGCCTCGGACGCCGACAACGAGAGCGGCAGGGGTGACGCCGGGTGAGCCGCGCGAGCGCGGATCCCGGCGCAGGACGTCGACCGTGACGGCTAGGCGTCGGCCTTGACTGCGAGCACCGGGCAGGAGGCCTCGAGGAGGATGCGCTGCGCGTTGGAGCCGAGCAGCAGCTTGCCGACGGGAGTGCGACGGCGCAGGCCGATGACGATGAAATCGGCGTCGACCTCGTCGGCGACCGCGATGAGGTCTTCCGACGGCTCGTTGCCGCGCACGAACTGGCGCTCCTCGTGCGAGACGCCCGCCGCGTCGAGCTCGGCGCGGACCTGCGTCAGCGCCTCTTCGAAGCGCTCGAGCTCCTTGGCGTCCTGGTCGCGGCCGCCACGCGCCGAGCTGACGACGATGAGGCCGGTGCCGCGGATCCGGCACTCCTCCGCGGCCCTGCGCAGGGCAGCCCGTCCCTCGTTCGTGGGCACGTATCCGACGACCACGGTCATGACAAACCCCTCCAGACTGCAGCGAGCCGACGGGCTCATGCCTCGTCGGCTGATGCCGATGGCGTCGCCGCGCCGCGGGTGCGCGTGACGCTCGACACCGTGCACGGTAGCCGATCGCCACCTCCGTCCCGGCTCACAACACCGTGCGGCCTCACAGTCCGCCGGCGCCGCCCGCGTGGGTCCGGGTCGGCTCGTGTCCCTCCTGCGTCACCGGACGGCGCTGCGCGTCGTGCCCGCGCGGCGGCACGCACGCGATGAGCAGCTGGCGCAGCAGCAGGCCCAGGCGGTGCTCGGGGTCGAGCTCCAGCGCCCGCTCGATCGCCTCCGTGGCGCGGGTCGCGTCGCCGACCGACCAGGCGCACAGCCCGAGCAGCACGAGCACCGGGGCCCGGTCGGGGTCGGGCGTCGACTGCACGACGAGGGTGAGGCGCTGCGCGATGTCACGGTCCCCGAGGTCCGTCCGCGGGCCCAGGACGTCGGCGGCGTGGCCGCGCACGTGGTCCGGCAGCGCCTGTGGGTCGGGACCGTGCTCCGGGGCGAGCCAGGCGATGAGTTCGTCGCGGACGTCGAGATCGTCGAGGGCACGGACGGCGATCGCGAGGGTCGCCGGGTCGGGGTCGCGCCGCGGGTCGAGCACGGCCCGCCACGCCTCGAACGCCGCGTCGACATCACGCTCCCGATGCCCGATCGGGCTCACGATGTCGGCCAGCGCGGTCTTCGCGCGCAGGCGCCGCAGGTGCGCGGCCACGGCGTCGACGTCGCCGCGCACCCGCCGCAGCAGCCCGCCCACCTCGGCTCGGGACGCCAGCGGCGCGCTGCCGTGCAGCACGAAATCCGACACCCCGGGCACGTCGCTCGCGGCAGGGACCGGCCCGCCGCCGACCTCCTCGTCGTCGATGTGCCAGCACCAGCGGTCGTCGCGCACCCGGACGGTGTCGCCCAGAGCCAGCCCCAGCTCGTCAGCGATCTCACGGACCCGCTCGTCGGTCGCCCTCGACTGGCCCGGCCACGCCTCGAACGCGACGACGATGCCCTCGCTGCCCATGCCGGCCAACGCGGCCAGGGCTCGGTCGACGGCATGGCTCTCGGCTTCACCCAGGCTTCCTGGCACCAGGTCGAGGCGGAGCAGGGGACCCACGCGTCGCCCCCGCAGGACGTAGACGACGAGGCTCTCGGTCGGGTGATAACCCAGCAGGTGGGGCGTGAGGACGATGAGGTCGCCGACGCCGCGGGCCCCGACGATGGTGGTGGTCGTAGTGGTCATGCCCGGAGCGTGCCGCCCGGCGACTCGTGCGCGCCGCAGGCGGCTGCCGGGCCTGTGGACGACCGCACGGCGCGCCGGAGCCTGTTGATGGGCGGGATCGACGTGCCGGCCCGCACCACAGGTCCGGGCCGGGCGCGCCGACGTCCTCGGGGTCAGGCTTGATCCAGTGCCCGCGGCGCCTGCTCGGCGGGGAACTCCTTGCGCACGTGGTCGGCGATGCGCCGGATCATGAAGCCGTCGAGACCGGCGCCGATGACGCCGCCGGCCAACGGCACGGCGCGACCCAGCTTGGCGAACGTCTTGCGGCCGAGCTGGGTGACCATGCGGAAGCCCACGCCCTTGTTGACGGCCATGAGCACCGGGCTCGGCAGGCGTTGCGTGGCAAAGCTGGCGAGGCGCCCTCCGCCGCCGGCGTAGCCCGCCTTGCGCAGCACGTCCTCGGCGTCCGCACCGACGAGCGCGAGCAGCACGGCCGAACGGACCGCCGGCTGCTCGATGTCATAACCGCGCACGGCCGCGATCGCCGCCGTCATGCGGGTCGCCACCACGTAGAAGCCGATGACGTTGGCCGGGAGGGCCACGGGGAGGGTGACGAAACCGCCGAGGCCCGTGAGGAATCCGCCCGCTGCCGCGAGCTTGGTGTGCTCGGCGACGATGGCGTCGACGGCGTTGTCGGGGCCGGGGTGACGCCCCAGGGCGGTGGCCGCCACCTGACGGGCCGAGTCGAACGTGCCTCGACCGTCGATGCCGACGTCGAGCAGCCGCTGCACGAGCCCGTTGGCCGCTCCGGCCAAGGCGCCCTCCGGTTCGCTGCCTCGGGTCGTGGCCGGCCGGTCGTCCTTGCCGAGCCTGTCGAAGATGCCCACCTCGTGTCCTCTCTTGCGGTTCCAGGGTCTTGCCGATCCAGGGTCTTGCCGATCCAGGGTCTTGCCGATCCAGGGTCTTGCCGATCCAGGGT
>JBDIAP010000096.1:0-14790 GCA_039812485.1 Kineosphaera sp. | reverse complement strand
CCTAGTGGGTTCGACCGTGCCGCGTCCGAGCTGTTCGCTGCCGGCACGGCCGACGACGTCGGCCGTCGTCTCGGCCTGTCTCGGCGCGAGGTTCTGCGCCTCGGCGGAGCCAGCCTGCTCGGGGCCGCGGCCCTCGGCACCTCGCTGAGCGGCTGCGCCGCCGTGCCCAAGCCGGCCCCGGCCGACGCGCCGCGCAAGAAGGGCGGTGTCTACAGCCACGGCGCCACGGGCGGCGGTCTCAAGGACACGCTCAACCCGCACTTCCCCGTGACCAATCCCGACATCGCCCGGTGCCTCAACCTCTACGAGCCGCTCCTGCGCTGGAACAACCAGTACGAGATCGAGCCCGCCGTCGCCGAGAGCGTCGAGGTCGACGCGAACGCGCTGAGCTGGACGGTGCGGCTGCGCCAGGGCGTCGAATTCCACCACGGCAAGACCGTGACCGCGGACGACGTCATGCACACCCTGGCGATCGTCACCGATCCCAAGAAGACGGCCCCCGGCGGCGTCCAGCTCGCCGAGGTCCTCGACCTGAAGAACTCCAAGATCGTCGATCCGCGCACCATCCAGCTCACGCTCAAGACGCCCTACGCGATCCTCGACCAGCTCCTCGCCGAGTACACGGTCGGCATCATCCCGACCGACTTCGACCTCGCCACGCCGGTCGGCACCGGGCCGTTCACATTCGAGCAGTTCGTGCCCGGTCAGCTCTCGCGCTTCAGCCGGCACGACTCCTACTGGGACACCCCGGCGTATGTCGACGAGCTCTACATCTACGACTTCGTCGACGACGCCGCGAAGGTCAACGCTCTGCTCGCGGGACAGGTCCAGAGCGTCGACAACCTGCCCTCCTACCTCGTCGGGACCATCGCGCAGCAGGGCGCCTCGGCGCTCGTCGCGGACTCCGGGGCCTGGGTGCCCTTCACGATCCGGGTCGACGTCGCCCCGTTCAGCGACGTGCGGGTGCGCCAGGCGATGCGGCTCATCGTCGACCGACAGCAGATGATCGACCAGGCGCTCAACGGCTACGGCTTCCTCGGCAACGACCTCTACTCGCCGTTCGACCCGGCCTACGCCAAGCACCTGCCGCAGCGGCAGCAGGACATCGAGCAGGCGAAGTCGCTGCTCAAGGCCGCGGGCCAGTCGGACCTGCAGATCGAGCTCGTGACCTCCTCCGCCGTCGGCGCGGGCGGCGTCGAGTCGGCGAATCTCTACGTCGACCAGGCCCGCGCGGCCGGGGTCCAGGTGCGCCTCACGAAGGCGGACCCGAACACCTTCTACGGCGACCGCTACCTGTCGTGGAACTTCGCGCAGGACTTCTGGAACACCCGCAACTACCTGCCGCAGGTCGCCGCGTCGTCGCTGAAGACCGCGCCCTACAACGAGACGCACTGGAACGACCCGACGTTCGCCGCGCTCATCGCCCAGGCGACGAAGGAGACCGACGAGGCCAAGCGCACGCAGCTCCAGCACGACGCGCAGCAGATCGAGTACGAGCGCGGCGGCTACATCATCTGGGGCTTCAAGCGCCAGGTCGACGCCTACTCCAACCTCGTGACCGGCCTGAAACCCCACCGCTACCTGCCGTGCGACGCCTTCGGGTTCAAGCACGCGTCCTTCGTCTCGTGAGGCCGTGATGACCGCCACCGCCACCCCGGGTCCCGACAGCCCACAGACCCCACCGGAGACGGCCGAGGTCGGGCCCACGCCCCCGCCGACGCAGGTCGCGCCGCCGAAACGCTCGGGCGCCCTGGCCTGGGCCCGCTGGATCGGCCGGCGTCTCGTGCTCGCCGCGCTCACCCTGTGGGCCTGCTCGGTCATCGTCTTCCTCGCGACCGCCGCGCTCGGCGATCCGGTGCGGGCCATCCTCGGCAAGGACTACGGCACGAGCCCGGAGCGCGTGGCCGCCCTGCGCGACCAGCTGCAGCTCGACGAGCCGATCCTGTCGCGCTACTTCTCCTGGCTCGGCCACCTCGTGACCGGCAACCCCGGCACCTCGATCGCCAACCAGCAGCCGGTGTGGGATCTCATCGGTCCGCGGATCGCGAACTCGGCCGTCCTCGTGCTCATCTCGGCGGCGGTGATGATCCCCGTCGCCATCGGCATCGCGATGCTGTCGGCGCACTACCGCGGGCGCCGCGCCGACGGGGCGATCCAGGTCGTCCTGCTGACGCTCGCCGGGCTGCCCGAGTTCGTCATCGGCATCCTCCTCGTCGCGTTCTTCTCGACGACGGTGATGCACGTGCTGCCCGCGGTGACGATCGCGGGCGGTGGGCGGCCCCCGTGGGCCAACCCGGCGTCGATGATCCTGCCGGTCCTCACGCTCGTCCTCGCCGTCGCGCCGTACGTCTCGCGGATCGTGCGCAGCAGCCTGCTCGAGGTGCTCGACTCCGACTACGTCGAGCTCGCCCGCCTCAAGGGCGTGCCCGAGGGGGTCGTCATGCGCAAGCACGCGCTCCTCAACGCGATCGTGCCGGGCATCCAGGTCATCGCGCTGCAGTTCGCGTGGCTCGCGGGCGGCATCGTCATCGTCGAGTACCTCTTCTCCTATCCCGGGGTCGGGGCGAGCCTCGTCGACTCGGTGCGCAACAGCGACTTCCCCATGGTCCAGGCCTTGGCCATGACGCTCGCGGCCGTCTACGTCGGGGTGAACCTCATCGCCGACATCCTCTCGATCCTCTTCACCCCGCGAGCAAGGACGGCGATCTCGTCATGACCAGCTCTGCTTCGTCTGGGCCGTCGACCACGGCGATGGCGATCATCCCGCCGGCGCCCGGCCGCGGCGCGACGCTCAAGCGCTACCTGCGCTCGCGGCGCCTCGTCGTCGGGCTGACCGTCACGGCCGTCGTCACCCTGCTCGCGATCGTCGGGCCGTGGTTCGCGCCGCACGGGGAGAACGACATCGTCGGCAAACCGTTCACCCCCTTCGGGATGTTCGGCACCGACTACCTCGGTCAGGACGTCCTCTCCCGGGTGCTCGCCGGTGGCCGCTCGATCCTGCTGACCTCGCTCGTCGCGACGATCATCGGCATGGTCGTCGGCATCCTCATCGGGGTCGTCGCCGCCTACGCCGGAGGATGGCTGGACGAGGCCCTCATGCGGCTCAACGACGTCGCGCTGGCCTTTCCGCAGATCCTGCTCGCGCTGCTCGTGCTCGCCGCGATCACCGAGCCGACGTGGTGGATCATCGCGCTGCTCGTCGGCGTCTCGCACGCCCCGCGCGTCGCCCGCGTGGCCCGCGGCGTCGCGCTGGGGATCGTGCCGCGCGACTTCGTCACCGCGGCCGAGGCGTTGGGTGAATCGCGGATGCGCGTCATCCTCGCCGAGGTGCTGCCCAACATGAACGCGCCGCTGCTCGCCGAGGCCGGGCTGCGCCTCACCTACTCGATCGGGATGGTCGCGGGCATCGGCTTCCTCGGCTTCTCGACGAATCCGGGGGCGGCCGACTGGGGGCAGATGATCAACGAGAACCGGCTCGCGCTGCTCGTCCAGCCGTGGGCCGTGCTCCTGCCGGTCATCATCATCGGCATCTTCACGGTCGGCACCAACCTGCTCGCCGACGGCGTGACGCAGGTCGCCGGGAACGGGGGCGAGTGATGTCGAGCGCACTGCCCGAGCCGGGGCCCACGACCGGCCCTCCCGCCACGACCGGTGAGGCGCCCGGCACCGGTGCCACGGTCCACGGTCTGCGCGTCGAGCTGAGCAAGAGCGGCATCGACGTCGTCGACGACATCGACCTCGTGCTGCACCCCGGCGAGATCGTCGGGCTCGTCGGCGAATCGGGCTCCGGCAAGACGACGATCGGCACGGCGCTGCTGTCCTACGCCCGGACCGGGGCGCGGATCGGCGCCGGGTCGATCGACCTCGGGGGCCGCGACATCCTCACGCTCGACGCGGGCTCGGTGCGCAAGATGCGCGGGGCGCAGGTCGCCTACGTGCCGCAGGATCCGGGTGCCGCGCTCAACCCCTCGATCCGCATCGGCCGCCAGATCGTCGAGCTCCTCGAGCTGCGCGGCGACGGCACGAGTGCGTCGCGCCTCGAGCGGGCCCGGGCGGGGCTGGCCGAGGTCGGGCTCCCGGGCGACGACGAGTTCCTCTCCCGCTACCCGCACCAACTCTCCGGCGGGCAGGTGCAGCGGGTCGCGCTCGCGATGGCGTTCCTGCCGCGGCCCAAGGTGCTCGTGCTCGACGAGCCGACGACCGGCCTCGACGTGACGACGCAGGGCATGGTGCTGCGGACCGTCCGCGAGCTGTGCCATGCGCACGACGTCGCCGCCCTCTACGTGACGCACGACCTCGCGGTCGTCGCCAACCTCGCCGACCGGGTCGCGGTCATGTATGCCGGGCGGATCATCGAGCTCGGGCCGAAGGACGAGATCTTCGCCCGGCCGAGCCACCCCTACACGCGGGCCCTGCTCGACGCGATCCCGCACCTGACGTCGGCGCGGGCGCTCACCGGCATCCCGGGCAGCACGCCCGGGCCGGGGCGCCGGCCGCAGGGGTGCCGCTTCCACACGCGGTGCGCCTACGCGAGCACCGAGTGCGCGACGACCGACCCGCCCGTCGAGGAGGTGTCGCCGGCGCACGAGGTGCGCTGCATCCGGCACGCCCAGCTGCCGCCGTGGAGCATCACGACCGGCGACATCGCCGACACCGACCCCGCCACGGACCGCGACATCATCCTCTCCGTCGAGCACCTCGACGTCTTCTACGGGCGCAAGCACGTCGTCTTCGACGTCAACTTCGATCTCGCCAAGGGCGAGGTGCTCGCCTTCGTCGGCGAGTCCGGCTCGGGCAAGACGACGACGGCGCGGGCCATCGGCGGGCTGAGCAAGCAGTGGACGGGGCGCGTGACGCTCGACGGGCACGAGCTCGCCAAGGGGGCGCGGCAGCGCAGCGCGTCGGACCGCAAGCGGATCCAGTACATCTTCCAGAACCCCTACCTCTCGCTCAACCCGCGGCTGACGATCGAGCAGATCGTCAAGCGGCCGATGGAGCTCTTCGGCATCGCGAGCGGGGCGAAGGCGCGCGACCGGGTCGTCGAGCTGCTCGACGCCGTGGCGCTCGGGCCGACGGTGCTCAACTACCGCACGAACCGGCTCTCCGGTGGTGAGCGGCAGCGGGTCGCCATCGCGCGGGCGTTGGCCGCCGAGCCCGAGATCCTCGTCTGCGACGAGATCACCTCGGCGCTCGATGTGTCGGTGCAGGGCTCGATCGTCGACATGCTCGACCGGCTCAAGCGTGAGCGCGGGATCAGCATGCTCTTCGTCACCCACAACCTCGCGCTCGTCCGGTCGATCGCCGATCGGGTCCAGGTGCTCCAGGCCGGGCGCGTCGTCGAGCAGGGGTTCGTCGTCCAGGTCATGGAGGACCCGCAGCAGGAGTACACGCGCACGCTGCTCACGAACACCCCGACGCTGCGGTGAGGTCGAGCTTTACTGACCTCGCCGCAGGCACGGGCGCGAAGGATCTGAGGCGGGGTCGGGTGACTGGGGCGAGGCCAGTGGCGGGGCGCCCATGACCCGCGGGACGACGGTCGGGGCGCTGTCGTTCGTCGATCCCCAGCTGGCCGGGCAGGTGACGCTGAGCCGTCCCGAGGGCGCCGCGAGCGGGCGCCAGGCGCGGCCCGTCGAGGCGCCGCGGTGCGATGCCCTCGCCGATCTCGTCGTCGCCGGGGCCGGGCGGATGCTCGGGCTCGCGCAGGTGCTCAGCATGCTGCACTGGACCTCGCTCGTCGTCGTGCGCGACGTGCGCGACGGCCGGGGCGAGCTCGTCCACGAGGCGTATGCGCCGGGGGTCTGCGCCGCGAGCCGGCTGCTCGGCGCGTCGATGACGAAGTCGGCGCTGGCCCACCTCGTCGGGCTCGCCGTGACCCGGGGGCAGCTCGATCTCGCCGCGCCGGTGTCGTCGGTCGTGCCCGAGCTGGCCGGCAGCGGGTATGGCGACGTGCCGGTGCGCGACGTGCTGCGGATGACGAGCGGCGTCGACTGGGTCGAGGACCATCGCGACCCCGACGGGCCGGCCGCGCGGCTCGTGCGGTGCGCGTTCACCGGCGTGGGCTCGATGCGGGCGCAGCTGCGCGAGGTCGGTGGCCGGTGCGGGCCCGGTGAGCGGTGGGAGTATTCGACGGCGGATTCGCAGGTGCTCGACTGGGTGCGGGAGCGGGTGACGGGCGAGCCGTTCGGTGTCGCGCTCGAGGGCCTCCGCGACGCGCTGGGCTGCACCGGCGACGCGACCGTCGCCGTCGACGCCGAGGGCGTCGCGCTCGCCGGGGGAGGGGTGGCCGCGACGTCGCGCGACTGGGCCCGCCTCGGCATCCTCCAGGTCGACGGCCTCGCGCCCGATGGTCGACGGCTGCTCTCGGGCGACTGGCTCGACCTCGCCGGGCGGCCCACGCTCCCCTTCACCCGCCCCGGTCGCCTGCCGAGCGCGATCACGACGCACGCCGGTTTCGGCGGTCACTGGTGGCCGCTGGACGAGAGCGGTCGGCGCCTCACCGCCGACGGGAGCCGCGGGCAGTTCACGTATGTCGACCGCGACGGGGGCGCCGTCGTCACCCTGACGTGCGCCTGGCCGCACGCAGATGCCATGGCGGACCGGCAGTGCCGTGACCTCGCCTATCTCACACTCCCGGCGATCGCCGGGGCAGCCGCGAGCGGCTGACGACCAGATGCAGGCACATCGACGAGGAGGACGCCGGCCATGAATCGCAAGGTCATCATCACGTGCGCACTGACGGGGGCGGGTGACACGACCGGCCGGTCCGAGCACGTGCCGGTCACCCCCGAGCAGATCGCGACCGCGGGCATCGAGGCCGCGAAGGCGGGTGCGGCGATCATCCATATCCACGTGCGCGACCCCGAGACCGGGCAGGGCTACCGCGAGGTGTCCGCCTACCGCGAGGTCGTCGAGCGGGTCCGCGACAGCGGCGTCGACGTCGTCATCAACACGACCGCCGGCATGGGCGGCGACCTCGTCGTCGACCGCGACGACCCCGCCGGCCCGCACGGCCCCGGCACCGACCTCGTCAACGGCCTGCAGCGCCTGGCGCACGTCGAGGAGCTGCGGCCCGACATCTGCACGCTCGACTGCGGCTCGCTCAACTTCGGCGACGGCAGCCTCGTCTACGTCTCGACGCCGGACATGCTGCGCCAGGGCGCGAAGCGGATCCAGGAGCTCGGGGTGCGCGTCGAGATGGAGATCTTCGACACCGGGCACCTGTGGTTCGCCAAGCAGCTCGTCGCCGAGGGGCTCGTCGACGACCCGGCGATGTTCCAGCTCTGCATGGGCATCCCCTGGGGTGCGCCGCCCGACCCGGGCCTGCTCATGGCGATGGTGCACCAGCTCCCGCCGGGGGCGGTGTGGGCCTCGTTCGCGCTCGGGGCGCTGCAGATGCCGTGGGCCGCGCAGTCGGTGCTCCTCGGCGGGCACGTCCGGGTCGGACTCGAGGACAACCTCTACCTCGGCAAGGGCAACAAGGTGACGAACGCCCAGTTGGTCGCCAACGCCAAGACCCTCGTGGAGTCGATGGGCGCCGCCGTGGCGACGCCCGACGAGGCCCGCGAGATCCTCAAGCTGAAGCCGAGGGGTTGAGATGACAGGGGTTGAGATGACAGGGGCTGAGAAGGCGCGCGTGGCACCTGCAGATGTCAGGACCGTCGCCTGCATCGGCGCCGGCACGATCGGCGGCGGCTGGGTCGCCTACTTCCTGTCCCGCGGCTACGACGTGCGCGCCTACGACCCGGCGCCCGACGCGGCGCAGCGGCTCACGGCGCTCGTCGACGCGGCGTGGCCGGCGCTCACCGAGATCGGCCTGGTCGACGGCGCGAGCCCGGACCGGCTCGTCGTGTGCGAGACCCTCGCCGACGCGGTCGGGGAGGCGGACTTCGTCCAGGAGAGCGCCCCGGAGTCGCTCGATCTCAAGCGCCCGCTCCTCGCGCAGATCGACGAGGCGACCCCGGTCGACGTCGTCGTCTCGTCCTCGACCTCGGGCTACGGGATGAGCGAGATGGACACGCTGACGACGCATCCGGAGCGGTTCGTCGTCGGGCACCCCTTCAACCCGCCCTACCTCATCCCGCTCGTCGAGGTCGTCGGCAGCCCGCGGACCTCACCGCAGGTCGTGGCCTGGACCTCGGAGTTCTTCACGCTCGCCGGCAAGTCCGTCATCACGATGGACCGCGAGGTGCCCGGCTTCGTCGCCAACCGCCTCCAGGAGGCGCTGTGGCGCGAGGCCCTGCACATGGTCGCCAACGGCGAGGCCACCGTGGAGCAGATCGACGCCTCGATCGTCGACGGGCCGGGGCTGCGCTGGGCCTTCCACGGGCCGATGCTCACCTTCCACCTCGCCGGCGGGCCGGGCGGCATGGCCCACATGCTCGACCACTTCGGGCCCTCGCTGCTCTCCCCGTGGACCCGGCTCGACGCGCCGGAGCTCACCACCGAGCTGCGCGACGCCGTCGTCGCCGGGTGCGAGGAGGAGGCCGGCGACCGCTCGATCACCGATCTCGTCAAGGAGCGCGACGCCAAGCTCATCGCCGTCCTGCGCGCCACCGGACGCCTGACGTGAGCGAGCTCGCCCCCTGGTCCGAGCCGCTGCGCCCGGAGTGGATCGACTACAACGGGCACCTGTCCGAGGGCTACTACGTGCTCGTCTTCGGGCACGCGACGGACGCGGTCATGGCCCAGATCGGGATGACTCCGGAGTATCTCGACGAGACCGGCACCTCGCTCTACACGGTCGAGGCGCACGTCCGCTACCTCGACCAGATCCCGCCCGGGGCCACGCTCGAGGTCCGCAGCACCGTCATCGGGCGCGGCGCCAAGACGCTCTGGCTGTGGCACGAGCTGTGGGTCGACGGGCGGCTGCGGGCGACCGAAGAGGTGCTCATGCTCCACGTCGTCGGCGGTGCGGATGCGCGCTCCACGCCGTTCCCCGACGACATCGCGGGCCGCCTCGACGCCCTGCGGGTCGAGCCGCCGACGGAAGCCGGGCGCCGGATCAGTGTGCGCTGACCGGCGCCGGCTCAGGGGTGCGCGGCCGGGTGGGCGCCGGCCTCGGCCACCGCCTGGGAGCGGCTCAGGCGCACGACCCCGAGCAGGAGCATGACGAGCCCGATCGTCTCGACGACGATGGCCCACGGCGTCGCGAGCAGCTTCTCGTCGAAGACGGCGCGCCCGATGACGACGCTGAAGAGGGGGTCGAGTGAGGCGATGACCGGCAGCGTGACGTGCAGCGGCGCCATCGAGAAGACGTGCTGGTTAAGGACGAGGGCGATCGCGGCGAGCACGACGAGGGTCCACAGCTGCCACGACTTCACGAGCTCGACCATGCCCATCGTGTCGTAGATGCGCGTCGAGGACTTGATGAGCGCAGCCGTCGTCGCGTAGATCGCGGCCACCCCGACCGCCATTGTCCGGGCGCGGATCGTGTTCTTGGCGCGGCGGGTCGCCACGAGCGCGATCGACCACGAGACGATTGCGACGCCGGCGAGGATGAAGCCCGGGGTGCGCAGGCCGATGTCGAGCCCCCGGTGCGGGGTCGTCGCTCCCGAGGACGCGAGGAAGAGCACGAGCCCCGCGACGAGGGTGGCCGACCACAGCATCTCGCCGCCGGTGATGCGGGTGCGCGCGACGATGTGGTCGAGCGCCAGACTGATGACGAGGGCCATCGTGAGGATCGGCTGGACCGTCGAGAGGTCGCCGTTGCGCAGCGCGAGGATCTGGAGGGCGACCGCTGCCGCGTCGACGAGGAGCGCGAGGAGGAAGAGCGGGTTCGCGATCATCCGCTCGATCGTCTGGTGCGCCCGCCCGCCGAAGACCGGCGTGACCGGGCGGTTGGCCGACATGTGTTTGAGGACTGTCGAGATCGCCGCACAGGTCGTCGAGGCGAGCGCGAGCAGGACGACGGTGGCGACGACTCCCCCTTCGGTGTGCGATCGGATCCCGCCCCGATCCTACGTGCGCCAGGGCCGTGACGCCGGGAGGCGGACCGGCCCGATGACGCGGGTGGTCCCGGCGATCCGCGCCGCGCGGCCGGTCGCGGGGTGAGAAGGTGCGGGGATGACCGCGGCAGCTCCGCGCGGTCGGCGGGTCAGGCAGGGCGCAGGATCGAGGTGGACGACGATGCACACTCCGGGTCACGAGCATGGGCACGTTCATGGGCACACTCATGGGCCCGCTGATCGGCACCACGGGGCCGCTCATGGGCATGGGCATGGCCACGCGCACGGCTGCTCGGCGGATCACCACACGGGGGAGTACACGCCGGCCCAGCGCGCCGACCTCGACCTCGTGCTCGCCTTCAACCACCGGCTCGCCGCGGCCATCGACGCCTGCCTCGACACCGTGCCGACCGTCGCGTCGCTCGACCCGGATCCGTTGCGCTACATGTGGGTCGACGAGGGGGCGGGGCAGATCCCGGCGCAGATCGCGCGCGCCGCGGCGATCCTCGACGAGGCGGCGCCCCTGCCGGGGCAGCGGCGGCAACGCGCCGAGGCGATCGCCGACAGCCACCACGCCGCGCGGCCGAGCGTGGCGACCGGTGCGGGGCGGACGTTGCTGACGTGGCTGGAGTGGGTCGACGGCGAGGGCGACCGGCTCGTGGCGCGCCTCGACGACGGCCCGCCGACGGCGGTGCTGCCGCAGCTCGCCGACGTCTTCCGGCCGGTCGCGGCGATCGACGGCGCGGGCGACGCGTGGGTGTTCTTCGGGCGCCGCGACGGCGCCCACGTCGCGGTGTGGGCCAGTCGCCACGACCGCGACGCCTGGTCGGCCCCGGAGCAGGTGAGCACGACCGACGACCCGTCCTTCAACCAGGAGGTCGTCACCCACGCCGACGGGTCGCTCGAGGTCGTGTGGCAGGGGCGCAACGACGGGCGCTTCTCGATCTACTCGCGGCGGCGGGCTGCCGACTCGGCGGATGCCTCCGCCGGCGAGTGGGGGCCGACGCTGCTCGTCACCGAGGGGGTCGAGCCGAACGTGTGGGACCCGGCGATCGCCGCGACGGCCGACGGGGCCGCCTATGCGTGGGCCGAGTATGTCGAGGGGCGCTACGCGATCGGGCTGCGCCGCCGGCGCGGCGAGACGTGGGGGCCGGTCCACGTGCTGACGGGCGGCACCGACTACGCGCTGCATCCGAGCCTCGCGGTGACCGGCGACGGGCGGCTGTGGTGCGCGTTCGACGTCATCACGGTGACCGGGCACGGGGCGAGTGGGCCGACGCGGCTCATCGCGCGCCCCGACACGAAGGCCGACCCGACCGCGGCCCAGGACGGGATGCGCGCGCCGGGCGACTCCGTGCCGCCGGAGTTGTTGCCGGAGGTCAGCGCCTCGCTGCGGGTCGTGGGCGTCGAGGAGGTGCCGGCCAGCGGCGGCGCCGAAGAGCCCGGGGTCAGGCTGCACGAGGCTCCCGGGGAGCTCGCGCCCGGGCTCGACGTCGTGCCGTCCGCGCTGCCCAAGCTCGTCGCGACCGCCGACGGCGGGCTCGTCGTCGGGTATCGGGTGCACCGGCAGCTGCCCCTCATGACGTACTACTGGGAGGCCGCCGCGCAGGTGCTCGGGCCGCAGGGGTGGGGCGCGCCGATCACCTGGGCCGGCACCGACGCGACGCTCGAGGAGGTGAGCCTGGCCGACGCCTCGCTCGGGTTCGGGGCAGGTGACGCCGGGGTCGTGCTCGCGACGCAGGGCGACGGGCGCCTGGACCGGGCGCTGCACTGGACCGAGGGGTTCGGCGGGCGCGAGTGCCCCTACCTCGCCGACCATCACGGGTCTGTCATCTGGCACGGCGTGCACGGCGCCGGCCAGGTCGTGCTCGATGTCCTCGCGTCCGCTGGTGCGGCGTGCGCGACCGACTCCTCGACCGGCGTGCCGCGGGTCGTCGCGCAGGGGCGCGTGGAGTCCCGGCGCTGGGTCGGGTCGGACCGGCCCGAGCGCTATCGGGTGTCGACGAGCAGCGGTCACTACACGCTCTACTGGGGCGATCTGCACCGGCACTCCCTCGTGAGTCGGTGCACCTCCGGTGACGAGCCCTCGCTCGAGGACTTCTACCGGTACGCCTGGGACGTCTGCGAATACGACTTCTGGGCCGTCACCGACCACGCGGAGAACTCGACCGCCTACCAGTGGTGGAGCATCCAGAAGATCGCCGACCTGCTCCACGTGCCCGACCGGTTCGTCCCCCTCTACGGGTTCGAGTGGACGTCGGCGCAGCGCGGGCACCAGAACGTCATCTACGGGGACGTCGAGCGCGGCGCGCCGATCTTCTCCGCCTTCGCCGACGGCACGACCGACCCCGCCGGGCTGTGGGCGGGGCTCGCGCAGCACCCGCAGTTCCCGGCCATCACGATTCCGCACCACCCGGGGAGCGCGATGGTGCACAACGACTGGGACTACTACGACGAGCGGTTCAGCCGGCTCGTCGAGGTCTTCCAGGCGTGCCGCGGCAACTACGAGTCCGACACGTGCTTCCGGCAGTACAGCGACGGCACCGCGACCGGCACGTTCATGCTCGACGGGCTGGAACGCGGGCACCGGTTCGGGCTCATCGCCTCCTCCGACCACGGGCACGGCGCCAGCTATGTCGGGGTGCTCGCCTCGTCGCTGAGCCGCGGGGACGTCTTCGAGGGACTCCATGCCCGGAGGACGTTCGCCGCGACGACCCGCGATGTCGTCGTCGACCTGCGGCTCGGCGATCACCTCATGGGCGAGGAGGTCGCCTGGCCGTCGTCGGCCCGGGCGCGCGAGTTCACGGTCCACGCCCAGGCGTATGCCGACATCGCCCGGCTCGACCTCGTCCGCGACGGGCGGGTCGTCCATTCGGTGCGCCCGGTGGCGGGCGACTCGATCGACGGGGAGTTGCGGGTCGACGCTCGCCTCGAGTGGGGCGAGGCCGACGTGACGACGGACTGGGACGGTGACCTGTCGGTGACCGGCGGCCGCCTCGTCGTGCCCGAGTTCGTCGGCCCGGAGGTGACGTCGGCCTCCGCGGAGCGCGTCACGTGGGTGCACCGGACCTACAGCTTCGGCGAGCCCTACGGCGCTCAGCGCGGCTGCGTCGAGGTGAGCATCGTCGGGCCGCGCGAGGCGCGCGTGCGCGCCCGGTGCGGCGGGCGCGACGTCACGCTCACCCTCGGGGAGATCGTCGACGGGATCGCCTCGGGTGGCCTCGACCTCGACCCATCGGGCGACGACGCCGCGGTCCCGGGTCGCCTGCGCTTCCAGCCGAGCATCGGTGCGCTGGAATCCCTGGGCGTCCGCGACCTCGACGTGGCCTTCATCGACGACGACGCGCTCGGGCGCAGCAGCTACACGTATGCGCGGCTCATCCTCGTCGACGGCGAGATGGCCTGGTCGTCCCCGATCTGGGTCACGTCGACCGGGTGAGGAGGCCCACGCCAGCAGGTGCTGAGGTCAGGCGCCCAACTCGGCACGCACGTGCTCGACGATGCCGTCGCTGGAGCGCCGGATCTGGCGCAGGCACTCGGTGAAGTCGTCGTGGGAGCCGTAGTAGGGGTCGGCGAGGTCGAGGTCGTCACCCGCCTCCGGGTCGAACTCCCGCACCATCCTCACGTCGGCGTCGTGACCGCGCGCCAGTCGCTGCACGGCCCGGAAGTGACCGTCGTCGGCGCACAGCACGAGGTCGCGTTCGCCGAGCCAGTGGGCCTCGATGCGGCGCGCCCGGTGGGCGTTGCCGTCGTAACCCGCCGCGTGCAGCGCCGCCAGCGCGCGGGGGTCGGCGCCGTCACCCAGGTGCCAGGCGCCCGTGCCCGCGGAGTCGACCTCCACCCGGTCCCCGAGACCCGCGTCGTCGAACGCCTGCCGCAACACGTACTCCGCCATCGGCGAGCGACAGATGTTGCCCGAGCAGACGACGCAGACGCGGTAAGGGGAAGCCATCGCACCATCCTAGAGAGCCCTGCGCTCTCGCGAGCCCCAGCTCCGACCTGCGCGGCCGTCGCGTCCGCGCGGGGTCAGCTCAGCCCGGCGAACCGCCCGGCCGCGACGAGCGTGCGGGCCCGCGCGCCGGTGATGCGCTCCTCGCGCACCGTCGTGCCCGTCTGCGGCGCGTTGAGCATGTAGCCCGGTCGCGTCGCGATGCCGACGTGATGGGGCCGCTTGCCGGGCCGCGCGAAGAAGTACAGGTCACCGGCCCGGACGCGCCGCATCGAGATGCGGGTCGCTGCGTCGAGCTGGTCGTCGGCGTCGCGGGGCACCTGCACGCCGACGGCGCGGGCCGCGAAGAGCACGAGCCCCGAGCAGTCCACACCGAGCGGCGTCGTGCCACCCCACAGATACGGCACCCCGGTCAGGGAGCGGGCCGCCGCGACGAAGCGCGTCGGGCGTCGCGGCGCGGTGACGACCGGCACCCCGCGTCGGGTCGCTCCCGTCCACGCCCGCGTCGACAGCTGACCCGGCGCGATCCACCCGCGGTAGCCGCGCGGGTCGTCCGCCCACGGGTGCCACGGCGCGAGCACCTGCGTCCAGCCGTCGGCGCGGGTGCGCACGACGATGACCGGCTCGGCCCGCCGCAGCTGAGTGTCGAGTCGGCCGACGAGCCCGAGGCGACCCGAGATCCCCGGTTGGGCGTCGAGGCGACGGAGCCAGCCCGCGAGGTCGGGCCGCGCCCGCACGGCGA
Source organism: Kineosphaera sp. (assembly GCA_039812485.1). GTDB lineage: Bacteria > Actinomycetota > Actinomycetes > Actinomycetales > Dermatophilaceae > Kineosphaera. The sequence goes on along the minus strand of JBDIAP010000096.1, from coordinate 155 downwards.
GGGCGTCGATCACGCGGGGCCCACCGGCCGCCGCGCCCGCCGGCTCCCGCCACAGGCAGGCGACGTCTGCCGAGACGACGCGGTAGCGGCTGGTCGCCGCGTGCGCGGAGGCGCCCGCCCACGGCGTCATCGCACCGCCGAGCGCGGCCGCGACG
>JBDIAP010000095.1:0-15027 GCA_039812485.1 Kineosphaera sp. | reverse complement strand
CGGAGAATGCTGGTGGTGCGGTCGCGCGCCGCAAGGCCGCCTACTACGCCCAGATCGCGCGGCGGACCGCCTACCGGGATCGGCTCTCGATGTGCGCGGACAGCCCCGACGAGGTGCTCACCAGCGCCTGAGTCGGGCCGGCCCGCCGCGCCGCCGATGGGGGCGTCAACGCCGTCCCTTGATTCCTCAAAGAAGTGGTAAAGCTGCTCACGGCCGCGCGGTGCCCGACGAAGAGTGGGTTGTCGCGACAGCGGACTGCAGCCGCCGAAGCGAGTCGCACGAGGAGCACTCTGGAACGGTCACGCGCACGCAGGGATGCGAAATCCGGCGCCGGCAACGGCGTCTTCCTCCTCAGATGACAGGCACGACAGGCGGGCCCGGAGCAGTCCACCCGGAGCCTGCGAAGACCGGCGGCAGGCCTCGACCAGCAGAGGCTTTTCGTCGACCGAGGCGCTCGGCCCGATCGGGCCGAGCGCCTTCGTCGTCCCCGGCGCGTGCGCGGCGAGCGCGGCGCGGGCAGGGGCAGGGGCGGGGGCGGTGGCGGTGGCAGGACGCGGAGTCGCACGGGCGTTCGTCCTACAGGGCGGGGCCTGCGCTGCCGATAGGCGATTGCCGCCTCACCCGACGCGGCACCCGCCATGGACGGCGGGTTCACGGTCCACGGAGGTGACCGGCCATGCGCATCCCCATCGACACCGACTCGGTCATGCGGACGATCCAGCGGCACTGGGAGCACCAACAGCAGGTCGTCGCGTCGAGCTCGGCGCGGATCGCGACGGGCAGCCGCCTGGTGGGGGCCGTCGACGACGCCGCCGGAGTGGCCATCGCCGAGCGGGTGCGAGCCCAGTTTGAGGGGTTGCGGCAGGCCGCGCGCAACACCCAGGAGGGTGTCAACTTCGTGCAGATCGCCGAGGGCACCCTGTCGCAGACGACCGATCTCGTGCAGCGCATGCGCGTCATCGCGGTGCAGTCGGCCAACGGCACCTACACCGACGACCAACGCACGCTGCTGCAGCGGGCGGTCGTGCTCACTCTCGACGAGCTGGACGCCATGGTCAGGCGCTCCCACGCCAACGACATCAATCTGGTCGACGGCTCCCGCTCGAGCCTGCGCGTGCAGGCCGGTCCCGCCGCGACCGACGCCCTGGAGCTGGCGCTGGGCTCGAACGACAGCGCGGCGCTCGGCCTCACGGAACTGTCGGTGGCCACGCAGGCCGACTCGGTGTCGGCGCTCGATCGGTTGGACGAGGCCATCGACGTCCTCAACGAGCATCGCGCCGAGATGGCCTCGGCGCGGGCCCGGATGGAGCGCATGATCACCTCCCTCGGCGCCACCGAAGACGCGACGCGCGCGACCCAGGCCCGCATCAACGACGCGGATCTCGGGGCAGAAACAGTCCGTATGCTGCGCGCCCAGATCGCATCCGACGCCGGAGCAGCGATGATGGTTCACGGCCGTCAGGCCACCCAGTTGGTCTTGAATCTGCTGCTGCCTCAGGAGCCTTCGGGCTCGGGGGCCGCGGCGGGGGCGGTCGGATCGAGTGCTGGAGCGCCGGCGGGTGCCGGCGCGTCGACCCCGACGAGCGGTGCGGTGCCCACCTCGCCGCCCGGTGTCGTCGCGCCCGGTGGCGTCGCGGTCGAGGCGCCGCGCCCGGGTGGGGTGCCGGGTGTGGCGCGCAGTCTCGAGCCGATCGCCGTGTCGGCGGGCGGGTCCGGGGGGACCGGCGGCAGCGCATCAGGAACCGACACCGCCGGCCGATGGGGTTGAAGCCGATTGTCGTAGGAGGAAACTCGTGGCCGAAGTCGCCAAGGTCGCCACTGTGGCGGTCGTCATGGTCGCCCGGGACGACGCCAGGGTGATCGAACGGGCTCTGCTGTCGGCCAAGCCGTATGTCGACGAGCTGGTCGTGCTCGACCTCGGCTCGGTCGATGACACGGTGGAGCGGGCGCAGCGCTGCGGCGCGCGCGTCGAGACCGCCGCCTGGCGCGAGGACACCTCGGCCCTGCGCAACCAGGCGCTCGAGCTCTCCGGCGCCGACTGGAACGTCGTGCTCGAGGCGCGGGAGTGGATCGACGGCGGCGGCGCTGGCCTGCGAGCGCTCGCCGAGACGCCCCCTCAGCACGTCGGACTCGTCACGGTCCTGCCTGCCGACGCGGCGCGCGGGCTGTCGCCGGTCGCGATGTCGGCGCGGCTGCTGCCGGCGGCCGTGCGTTACATGGGGCGGCGCTCCGAGGAGCCCGTCGTCGACGGGCTGACGCAGCTGCGCACGGGGGTCGTCGTCGCGAGTGACCATCTGGAGCCGGCGCGCTGGCGTTACGACCGCTCGATCATGGAGACCGTGCTCCTGCAGGGGCTCGGCGTGCGCCCCGGGGATCCCGAGATGCTCATGGACTTGGCCGAGGTGCTGCGTGCCGACGGGCGGGTCGCGGAGGCGCTCGAGGCCTACACCGAAGCCCTGGCACACCTGGAGCCGGAGCATCCCCGCCGACACGAGCTCGTCGTCGAGGCGATCGACACGGCCCGCGCGGCGCACCGGTTCCGGCACGCGATCGCCCTCATGGACGAGCACATGGCCGCGTGGCGGGACTCGCCCGACTTCGCCTTCGTCGTCGGCGACCTCTTCTTCGAGATGTTGTTGCGTGAGCCGGCCAAGGTCGAGCAGTTGGCGCCGCTGGCCGTGAGCTGCTGGAAGCGCTGCCTCGACATGGGTGATCGGCCCGACCTCGCGGGGTCGCTGACCGGCCGGGGCAGCTTCCTCGCCGCCCAGAACCTCTACGCGCTGCACCTGGTCATGGGGCTGGAGGACGCGGCGGCGGCGTGGTGGGAGGTCGCGAACCGGCTACGGCTCGAGACCTCGCTCGGCACGTCGGCGGAGCAGCGCGGCTGAGCCGCCGAGCGCGAGCGTCGACCGGCCCGCGACGGAGACGAACTCCTAGCAGATCGTGGCGATTTCGTCACTTAAGACACGCCGGGGCGGGTCGATAAGAGGGGCATGACAGCGCCGCGGATCGCCGTATGCCTCGTGGTCACCGAAGACGCGCCCGATCTGCACGGGTGCCTGCAGTCCGTGCGCGCGCTCGGGCATCTGCTGACCGAGGTGTGCGTCTACGGCGCGGGTGCGGGTGAGCAGGCTCTCGCGGCGGCCCGCAACGCCGGCGCCAAGGTGCAGGTCGGCTCATGGGACGGTGACGCGTCCGCGGCCCGCAACGCCGCCGCGTGCATGACCGACGACGCGCCGTGGGTGCTCGCCATCGAGCCCGGTGAGCGGCTGCGGGTCGACATCCCGGCGCTCACCAAGCTGCTCGCTCTGCCCGAACGCATGGTGGGGGAGCCCGACGCGATCACCGTCGAGGTGAGTCGCGGGCGCAACCGCGCGGGCGCGAGCCGCGAGCCGCGCCTCTACCGACCCGACCGGGCCCACTACGTCGGGGCCTTCGAGGACCGCCTCGAACCGCTGGCGCCCGGCCGCGAACTCGTCGGCCTGGGGGCCGGCAGCGACGTGGTCTCGCTGTGGGCGGTGGTCGAGGACCGGCGCCGGGATGACGAGCGTGAGCAGCTGTTGCGCCGCCTGGCCCGCGCCGACGCGGCCCTCGACAAGCTGACGGACGGCGGCATCGGCGGCAACGACCTCGTCACGGCGCTCGTCGAGCGCTCCCGGGTGCGGCGCGCCCTCGGCGACGACGACGGCGCCCTCGGCGACCTCAACCGGGCCCGACGCGTGCGGGCGAGTGACACCTACCGGTGGCGGGCGCGGGAAGACCTGACGACGCTGCTCATCGAGCACGGCTACTTCGCCGGCGCCACCAAGCTCATCGAGGAGTTGCGCTCCGACGGCGCCGACGAGGGCTACAGCGACTGGCTCACGGCGCAGGTGCACGCCGCGCAGGGGCAGGCACGCGTGGCGTGGGACATCCTGCGCCGGCTCGAGACGGCGACGAACTCCGAGGGCAAGGTCGTCGCGACGCCCCAGATCCTCACCGAGCAGATGCAGATGGCCAACCGGCTCGGGGAGCTCGACGAGGCTCTGGCCTGCTGCGTCGACCTCGTCGCCAAGCACGGCCTGGCCGACCGGCACGGTCGCATGCTGCTCAAACTGTGGGGGCCGCGCTCGGTCGACGGGCTGGCGGACCTCGTCATCCAGGCCGACGTCACGCACCTCGACGAGGTCGCGGCGGCCTTCGACGCGCTGCCCGAGCCGGGACCTTCCGTCGCGACCGCCTTGCGTGAGGTGCGGGCCGCCAAGCCCGTCGCCGTCCGCATCATGTGACTCCCCGCCAGGTCAGGTGACTCCCGGCCGGTGGGGCGCCAGGGAGCTGGTGGGCGCGCGAGCGCTCAGCGCAGCCGCGGCTGCACGACCCCCAGCTCACAGGCGCGCACGAGCAGCTGCACGCGGCTGGCCACGCCGAACTTGCCGGTCAGCTGCGTGAGCCGCGACTTGACCGCGGCCTCGGTGATGACGAGCTCTCGCGCCATCTCGACGTTGGTCAGGCCCTGCGCCAACAGGTCGAGCACCTCCCGGTCTCGCTCGGTGAGGGTCGGCACGTCGGGGTTGAGCAGCGGCGCGACCGGGTCGCCGGGCGCGGGGTGGCGCCGGATCTCATCGAGCAACGCGCCGGTGATCTGCGGCGACAGCGGGTTGCGGCCCGCGATGACGTCGTGCACCGCGGCGACGAGCTCCTCGGGGCGGCTGTCCTTGAGCAGGTAGCCGTCGGCCCCCGCCCGCAGCGCCGGCACGACGGCTTGGGCCGTGGCGAACGTCGTGACGATGACGATCCTGACCGCCGGGTGCTCGGCGCGGATGCGCCGCGTCGCGGCGACCCCGTCGAGCACCGGCATCGACAGGTCCATGAGCACGACATGCGGGGCCAGGCGGGTGCACAGGTGCACCGCGTCGAGGCCGTCGCTCGCGAGGCCGACGACCTCGAGGTCGTCGGCGAGCTCGATGAAGAGCTTGAGCCCTTGCGCCATGAGCGCCTCGTCGTCGGCGATGAGGATGCGCCAGCGCGTCACGCCAACTCCTTAGTGTTCTCTGGGCATTGGCTTGCGGACCGGTCGACGGGCCACGACGGGTGCGGACCGGTCGTCGGCAAGGCGCCTGTGGGTCGCCCTAAGGTGACGATAATCTGCGCGCACAGTGCCGCCTGGCGGCGGTATCCGACGATCTGATAAGGGAGCGTCGACTATGACGCGTCGTCTTCTCGCCATCACCGTGGCTGTCTTGTTCAGCGGACTCGTCGCCAGCCCCGCGCACGGCGTGCCCGCTCGCGCGATGCCGACCGGCACCCAGTGGACCGGCGCCGTGTCCACCCAGGCGGGGTCGCCCCAGAGCGCGTCGTTCGGCACGGTGTCGTCCCCGTCGGCGCCCGCGACGGGCGCCGGGGACGGCCGCGAACGCCCCGGTCCGCCGAACGGCGACGACCGGCCGTGGCCGCCCGACCGCGGCAAGCCCCAAGGCCCGCCGTGGGACGTCTGTCGGATCGTGCCGTTCTTCTGCCACTGATCCGGTGCCTGGCCGGTCGGTCGCCGACGTGCGTGTCGCCTGCGATCCTGGGGCGGTGACCGCTTCCCCGCTGCAGCCCGCCGCGACGCGGCGCCGCTCGATGCTGCCCCTCCGGCCCCGCTGGCCCCGCTGGTCATGGGGGCTGGTCGCCTACCTCGTCGTCGTCGTGTTCGCGATCAGCGGCATCGTCAGCGACATCAGCATCTTCGCCGCGCGCCCGGAGCTGTCAACGCTCGCGCGCGCGAGCGCCATCGTGGCCGACCTGCTGCTGCTCGCGAGCATCGTGCTCGCCCGCTGGTATTCGCGGGTCGCCGTCGCCGCCGCGCTGCTGGCGCTCGGGGTGTCGTATGTCGCGTGGCAGGGCGGCATCGGCTTCTTCGCCGTCGGTGTCGCGGTCTTCGTCGTGGCGCTGCGCGCCGACCGCGCCGCCGCGGTCGCCGTCGGCGGGTGCGTCACCGTGTGGCTGGTCGCGCTCGGCCTGCGTGACCTGCGGATCATCGACGGCCTCAAGTGGCTGCTGCCGACGCTCGTGCTCGCGGCCGGTCTCGGCGGGTGGGCTCTGGGCCGCACGACCCGGCGGGCGGGTGCCGCCGAGGCGCGGGCCCAGACCCTCGAGGCGGAGGCTGCCGGCGTGCGGCTGCGGGAGCGGCAGCTGCTGGCGCGCGAGTTGCACGACGTCGTCGCCCACGGGCTCACCCTCATCTCGATGCAGGCCGCAGTGCTGCGCGTGACCCAGGACCCCGCCCGGCAGGAGACTGCTCGGGCGGCGATCGAGCGCAGTTCCCGCGACTCCCTCGACGAACTCAAGCGCCTGCTCCAGGTGCTGCGCGCCAGCGACATCGTCTGCGACGACGCCACCGTCATCGGTAGCGAGCCCCACCCCGCCGCGACCGACACCCAGGACGTCGTGGCCGGCGGCGGTGTCGGTGGTGCCGGCGCCGTCGTGGGTGCCACGCCGGTCGGACGGCGGGGACCGGACGGCGCCGACACGGGTGGGGGTGCCGCGGGGCCCGCGGGCGGTGTGGCGGTCTGGCCCGAAGGTGCGGGCGGGCACGCCGACGCCTCCGTCGAGCGGGTGGCGCGACTCGTCGACCGGCTCGCCGCGGACCTGCGCGCCGTGGGTCACCCCGTCGAGGTCACGTGCGCGGTCGCGCCGCTGGCGCAGAGCGTCGAGGGCGCGGCCGATCGGGTGCTGCGCGAATCGGTGACCAACATCGTCAAGCACGCCGGCACCGACACCCCCTGTGCCATCGACGTGCGCACGACCGCCGACGCCCTCGAGATCTGCGTCGACAACGAGGTGCGCGACGAGCACCTCGTCGACCTCGGCTCGACGCGGCTGGGTCTCGTCGGGCTCACCGAACGGGTCGAGCTGCTCGGCGGCGGCCTGCGCGCGGGCCTCGACGGCGATCGCTGGCGGGTGCGCGCGGTGCTGCCGCTCGCCGGCTGACGGCGGCCCGCTCCCGACCGATTCTGCTGTGCCGCAGCGGCCCCCAGACAGGCGCGAAGCGACGTTCGGCCGGCGCGACCGTGATCGCACCAAACTTTCGATGGGTCCGGCACCCAACGCACCACTCCTTTGGCGGGATCTGCCGCGCGGGGGCTGTGCGCGGGCCGTGGTCGGTGGTGGACTCATAGTCGCCCGGGCAACCACCGATCGAACCCAGCCGCGGAAGGGACACTCCGCAGGCTCGGCCTCGATCTCGGGGAATCAGGGCGGACACCAGGGGAACTGTGCGGGGCGAATGGACACTCGCCCCGCACAGTGTCCGCCCAGCCCGGCCGCCATCGCCACGCCCCGGGGGGCCGTGCGCCCTCGGGGGGCGCACGGGCCGGCCGGATACGCGCCGCCTCTCTCGGCCCGGCGTGACGGTGTTGACCGAACGGCCCCGCTCGCTCCTGACGCACTGGCCGCGCTGTAGGGACGGCCACGCACCTCGTAGGGGGTGAGGGTGTGCGCCCGGCGAGGTCAGTGGCCCTGGGCGCGGGCGCACTGGCCGCTGTGAAGGCACAGGTGTGTGCCCCATGGGGTGGGCATCTGTCGCTGGGGCACGGTCAGTGCTTCGACATGGCGCGGCTCACCTCGCCGCGGCTCGGCTCGGCCTCATCGACGCGCGCGCCGCGCCGATGGGGGAGGCGACCGAGGAGGAGCCATCGAGATCCAGAACCGTCGTCGCCGCCGGCGCTCCGGCCTGTCCGAACGCGACCGCGCCGTCCTCGAGATCGAGCGGGCGCACGGGTCGGCGCCCGAGGTGTGGCCGCTCAAGGTCGCCGAGGCCCAACGGCAGCTCGGGCTCACCGCCGACGGCTACCGACTCGTATTGCGCTCACTGATTCACGACCCGACGGCGGCCGCCGAGGCGCCCGAGATCATCGAGCCGCTGCGTCGCCTGCGGGATTCGCGCCTGTCCTGACCAGCGGTGACGCGGTGGCGCCGCCGTCGGGCGACAGGGCTCGGGCGCGCCGCGGCCGGGCGTCGGACGCGTTCGGTGCGCAAGCAGTGTGTGACGTCTGTGTTTCGCCTCTCGCCTTCGCCGCCGCGCCTTGGTGAAGATGGCCCCATGGCACTCAGCGACGTCTCCGCAGCGGTCAACCTGCGCCTCGCCCTTCTCGATCTGCCCCACACCGACACCTCCGGCGACGACGGTCACGCCGGCGCCGAGACGATCGTCTCGCCGCTGCTGGCCCGCGCCCGCGAGCTGACCCGGCGCCTCGACGAGCGGCTGCCCCCGGTCGACGGGCGGGTGCAGGCGTTCCTCGACGACTACCTCGCCGATGTGCCGACACAGCCACGGCTGCCGCGCACGTCGTTCGTGCTCGATCAGGCCGGCCTGGCGCGCGAGCTCTCGCTGCCGGCCGGCGGCGACTACTTCGAGTCCAGCCTCGTGCGCTCCTACCGGCTGCGCAACGGCGTGCTGCACAACCCGGCCAACGACCGGCGCACGACCGCCGGGGTGTTCCACGTCAGTGACGGCGGCCTGCCGATCAGCGCGGACAAGCGGATCGTGCCGAAGGCCGTCTTCGCGCAGCTGCTCGACCGCGCCACGCGGCCGCCGGCGGAGTCGATGGTGCTGCCCTACACGGCCGGGCAGGAGACGCCCGCGCAGTGTTTCGTGTCGCTGCTGCTGCGGCCGCTCGTCGTGCCGGCCGTCGAGGGCTACCTGCGCGAGCAGCGCATGGAGATCCGCTTCATGGCGCCGGGGAGCCTGGTGTCCAATCTCGACTTCGTCGAGGGCATCTTCGGCAACGGCGGCGACCCCTACCTGCCCGAGAACGACGCGTCGCTGGCGCCGCAGGGATGGACCGGGCACACCGGCTACGTCATCCTCGCGCCGCACCTCGTGCACGTGACGAAGAAGGAGCTGGGGCTGCCGCGGTGGGAGGACGCCACGCAGCGGCAGCGGCGCGACGCGATGTGCTGGCGCGAGGAGGACGAGCGCTACAACGACGGCAAGGCGTTCAAGGCGTGCGCGCGCGACGAGCGGGGCGTCATCGTCACCGTCATCGCCGACAACTACTTCGGCTACTGCAAGAAGGAGGTCAAGACCCAGATCGGCTACTCGGCCAACCTCACCGGGGCCGTCGAGGAGGAGCACTCCGGCGGGGCGCTCGCGTTTCCGAGCTACGACCTCGGGCAGGAGTGCCTCGACACGTATGCGACGCCCGAGCACACAATCGCCGGTGTGCTGGAGCGGGATCCGCAGCGGTTCGTCGCGGAGCCGGAGGGGCACCTGCTCGATCGGGAGCACGAGGAGTTCGTCATCGTGCCGGCGCGGTCGACCTACAGTCTGCGGACGATGACGGTGAGCTGGGTCGACGAGTCGGGGCAGAGCGTGTCGATCCCGCTGCGGGCCGACCGCACGTATTTCGGACCCGACGGCTATCGGGTGCGCATGGCGCAGCACGTCGACGACCCGCGGCAGTGGAGCCTCGTCGGCACGTCGTCGGTCGTGACGTCCTTCCACAAGCCGAGCACGGTGTCCGGTGGCGGCAAGTCGGAGATCTCGAAGGCGATCACCGACGCGATCGGCTACGGGACGGCATATGTCGCGGACTTCGACGCGGACATGCGCTGCGTCGAGGAGATCCTCGGGCGCGACTTCTCGCAGCGGTTCGCCGATCCGGCGCGGCGCGGCGGCGACACGCGTCCGATCCTCGGGCCGGAGCGCAGCGTCGGCAGCGTCATCAAGCTGCTGACGCCGTCGCGGGACTTCACGGCCGACTACAACGCGTGGCTCGAGCAGATCCCGCCGCACGTCAAGGAGCTCATCTACGTCATCAAGAGCTCGTATCAGCCGGAGTGGGGCGAGGACTGGCGCAGCCACTTCAGCGTCGGCATCATCAACGGCCGGCGCGGCAACGTGCTGCGGCTCGACGGGGCGCGGGTGGCGGTGCGCACGCTGCGGGTGGGCTTCGACCCGGCGGGGTCGTGGCGGGTGTTCGGGTTGCGGCCCGACTTCAGCCCGGCCGTCAAGGTGCAGACCGAGGACGACATCACGGCCAGCGTCGTCGTGCCGGGTGCGGCGGTCGGCGACGCAGGCGGGCTGTCGCGCAAGATCGTCGAGAACTGCGAGGCGCTGCTCTTCCAGCGGCCCGACGACGCGATCCACCGCGGGTATGACAAGCAGGCCGAGCTCGACATCGCCACGCCGGGCACGTTCCTGTCGAACTTCGAGCCGCTCGACCGCGACGATGCCGTGCGGATGCGCGACGACGCGGTGGCGTTCAGTCAGTTCACCGAGCCGGTGCGCGATCTCATCGCGGCGGCGGCGCTGGACCCGGGCTCGTGTGGCCAAGGGCCGGGCCTGGCGCCGTCGTACTTCGTGTCGTCGGCCAACCCGCGTCTCGTCGATGGCAAGCCGTCGAAGAACCCGCGCTACTTGCAGGTGCGCCCTGACCTGTCGAACCCGGTCGCGACCGCTGCCGCGCGGTTGGCGGTGCACTTGCAGCGGCGGGTCGGCGCGGACGACCCGCTGCCGGTGCCGGTCGACATCGTCGCGGCGGGGCGGCGCAACAACCCGCCGGAGGACGGGGTGCCGGCGCTGTGCGCGTTCAACCCGCTGCACTACATGGAGCTGCCCGAGCTCTTCATGGAGTTCATCAGCTCGATGACGGGCAAGTCGCCGTCGACGACGGGGGCCGGGTCGGAGGGGGCGTTGACGAAGGCGCCGTTCAACGCGATGCCGACGACGTACGACCTCAACGCGGCGTTGCTGTCGTATGTGTTGACGGGGTATGACGGGTGGCTGTCGAGCGCGGGCTACATCGGCCCGCACGTGCGGGTCGACCACGATGTGAGTCTGCTGGTGCCGGAGGTGTTCTCGCGGATGAAGCCGCGTGAGCGCGACGCTCGCGCGCTCATCGCGGGCGGCTACCTGGAGCCGGTGCGCGATCTCGAGGTCGACGGTCGGGTCGTCGCGGCCAGCCGGCTGGGCTACCGGATGACGGAGCGCTTCGCCACGACGTATTTCGGGCGGATCTTCATGCACCCCAATGTCGTCTTCACGCCCGAGATGCTCGCGCCGGAGCTGCAGGTCGAGTCGGTCTTCGTCGACGCGGTGGACACGATGATCACGACGCACCAGCGCGTGGCGCAGAACTACGTCGACGACGGCACGATCGAGTTGGCCGTGCCGCCGCTGCGGGCGCTGCTGGAGATCATGGCGTTCGGCGCGACGTCGGCGGGAGAGGGACTGGACTCGCCGTCGGTGCGTGAGCTCTTCACGCGGGAGCATGTGCTGGCCAGCGACTGGTACGCGGCTCGGCTCGACGCGCGTCAGGCGGAGGTCGTCGCGCGGGCCGAGGCCGGGGTCGTGGCACTGCGGACGTTCCTGGCGTCGCCGAGGAACGCGCGGGTCGACGCGCGGCTTGATCTGGCCGGGCGGCTGGAGCTGGAGGAGGGGCGGCTGGGGCGCGTGTCGACGCCGGCCTATCGGCAGCGGATCGTCGGGACGCTGGGGCGGCAGGTGTCATACCGCTGATGGCCGTGAGCCCGGGTTGCGTGGAGTGACGAACTCGACGCAACCCGGGCTTACCTGCGCGGATGCCGGACGATGCGGAATGCGTGCTGAGCGGTTAGCTCGGCTCTTCACGGACGAATCACATTGGAGATGGATCTCATGGCGACAATCACGCATGCCCACTCGAACGCCGAGAACGGCCTCGGAACCGCCGCCCTGGTGATGGGCATCATCTCTGTGGTCGCCTGTTTGGTGCCGCTCGTCGGCATCTTCTGCACCCCGCTGGCGCTCATCGCGCTCGGCCTGGCTATCCCGGCGCTCATCAAGTGCTACCGCGAAGAGGCAACGAACTTCGGGTCGGCCGTCGCGGGCCTCATCCTGTCGCTCGTTGCCCTCATGGCTGTGGCCTTCTGGATCCTGACCATTGGCTTCGCCGGCGCATCGACCGAAGCGGATGCCGTCGAGGTGGCTCCCGAGCAGATCAGCGCGGTTTCTACCGGGTTGAACTCCGGCCTGAAGTCGGCTAGCGGCAGCAAGCGCGTGGCCAAGATCGGCACCCCGATCCGCATCAAGGGCTTCCTCGGTGCTTCGGAGGCGGTCGTCACGGTCGACAAGTTCAACGCCGGCGCGAAGTCGAGCAGCGAATACCACGAGCCGGTTTCCGGCAACAAGTTCGTGTCGGCGCGCATCACCATCCAGAACATAGGCAGCGAGAGGTACAACAACGTCGCCTGGATCGGCACCTCCGTCTACACGAAGTCCGGGCAGCGCTACGGCTCGGACATGTTCGGCCCGAGCGACGGCCGCGAGCTCCCCTCGAGCATCGACCTCAAGCCCGGCGGCAAGGTGAGCGGCTGGGTGCTCTTTGAAGTCCCTGATGACGAGAAGCTCGACTCCATCGCCTTCGACGACGCGGAGTGGAAGCTCTGAGCTGAGTCGCTTCAGCGTGGCCGTTCTTGGCCGAGCGCGGCGGCCATCGTGGCGACGTCATCGAGCAAGGTCTGCCATCCCGACAGGCTCGTGACAGGACCCTCGATGTCAAGTCGCTCCAGGAGCTGCCGGCGGTGCTCTCCGAATCGCTTCTCGATGCTGCGCCGTCGTCGTCCCGTCGAGTCGCTCGCGGCCACCAGCGCAGTGCTCAAGCAGCTCTCAGGGTCCGGGTGGCTCCCGACCCGTCGCCGAGGCGGAAAGTCCACGGCCACCCGGCCCTTCGGGTTGCCCGCGACTTGCCCGATCGCCTGCTCGTCGAGCAGCAGCCGGGCCCCGGTCATCCGAATGGGTATGACGGGTGCGGAGCCCATATCGAGTGCTCCCCAAAGCCGACGCGATCTCTGTGCGACGTTGTGCAGGCCGAACCTTATCGGCGCCTTCGGTGGATCAGGTATCGGCGAACGGCGTCGCTGTCATCTTTGCCGTGGCTCGGAGCCGGGCTGTGACGCTGCGTCAGTGGCAACGCGTCCAATGGCGTGACGATGGCCGAGCCCGTGCGGAAGATGTCAAGCAGTTGGCCTCCGGTGAGGGCTGGTTGATCCACGCGGCTTTCGGCAGCTTCGGCGTCTGGGGTCGGCGGTTGCCGAACCGTTTGGGGTGGGCTGCCGCGGCGGCGTCCAGGGTGGCCTGGCGTTGGGCGCGGATCTGGGTTGCAGTGCCGTGATGCACCGACGCGGGGGTGTGCAGGCCGAGCCGGAATGACGGTGCTCGTGGTTGTAGTAGCCGAAGAAGACGTCGCAGAAGGCCCTCGCATCTGCCAGCGACCCGAACGCCTCGGGGAAGGCGGGCGCGTACTTCAGGGTCTTGAACGCGGCCTCGCTGAACGGGTTGTCGTTGGACACCCGTGGCCGGGAGTGAGACCGGTCGACGCCGAGGTCGAGCAGCAGTTGGGCCACTGGTTTGGAGGTCATCGAGGTGCCCCTGTCGGCGTGGACCGCGTCGGGGATGCCGTGGACGCCCATCGCCTCTTTGAGCATCGTGGTGGCGATCTGGGCGTCCTCGCCGTTCTGGACGGTCCAGGCCACCACGTAGCGGGAGAAGATGTTGATCTCCTCGGTGACGAACGAGCGGCCGCTGCGCCTGGTAAGGACTCGTGGCTCACGCAGCGCACGCCCGGTGCGCAAGCACGCGGTCAGCTCCCGGGCCAACACGTTACGTCCCTGCACGTACAGCGACTGGTAGATCGTCTCGTGGCTGACCCGCATCGACTCATCATCGGGGAAGTCGATCTTGAGCCGGCCCGAGATCTGTTCCGGGCTCCACGCCACCGCCCACCGCCGGTCCTGGCGGCGCTCGAGCCGTCGTCCCGCCCAGGGCACGTTCGGGCCGGCGATCGAGCGCCCCTGGGCATCAGTTAACGCCCCGGACAGCTTGGCCTCCACATAGGCCCGAAGCCGAGGATCCGCAGCGAGTTTGGCCACCTTCGGACGCTTAGCTGCCTGCTGCGCCTTCCACTGCGCCACCGCGGCCCGGTACCCCCGCTGCCCGGCCCGCGTCGCCGCATTACGCCGCAGCTCCCGCGAGATCGTCGAAGGGTCCCGACCCAGCCGGCGGGCGATCTCCCGGACGCCATGCTCCTGGGCATGCAGGATCGCGATCTCCTCCCTCTCCGGGAAGGACGGGTAGCGCCCCGTGGGCTCGCACAGAGTGATCGGTGACATCCCGCCAGCGTGGCGAAACCACCGCGCCCGACCGGGGCCGACACGCCGACCTCGGCCGCCGCCTCCTCCGTGGTGCCCCGTTACCTTCTTCCTAACCCTGATGCTGGGGGTGCTGGTCACCAGGTCCGGCATGACTGAGTTCCCCTGTCGTTCGCATGATCCGGGGGGTGTTGTCACCGGGCCTGGTGGCGTCGGTGTGACCGCTGATAGGGACAGGGCCCGCGCCTGCGCGTGAGGTCTCAACGCAGCCGTGGGTGCCGGCTGCTGACGCCTGATCGTGGCCAGCGTTGCTGTCACCGCAACGATGACGAGGCACACGATGCACGGACTGCCTGAACGGGACTATGCGATCTGGCTCGGCCTGGACGTCGGCAAAGGCGAACACCACGCCTGCGTCCTGGACCGCGACGGTAAACGGGTCCACGATAAGCCGCTGCCGCAAGACGAAGCGCGGCTGCGAGCCTTGTACGACTCCTTGGCCGTGGACGGGCCGGTGCTGGTCATCGTGGACTAGCCGGCCTCGATCGGCGCGCTGCCCGTGGCCGTCGCCCGCGTCCAAGGCCTGGACGTGGCCTACCTGCCCGGGCTGGCGATGCGCCGCATCGCTGACCTGCATCCCGGCAACGCCAAGACCGACGCCCGGGACGCCTACGTGATCGCCGAGGCCGGACGCACCATGCCGCACACGCTGCGCCGGGTCGATCTGAACGACGACGCGCTGGCCGACCTGGAGGTCATCGTCGGTTTTGAATCGGCACGGGTTCTCTGCCGCCCCTATGCTGGCTGCTCCTCCTGGTGGGGGGCAGCGTAGTGGGCTTGCTCGGCCTGCAGTGGTGTGACGTGACCGATCGCCGAGTGAAGACGTCGATTATTGTACCATTCGACCCAGCTCGAGGTGGCGAATTCGACATCGCC
>JBDIAP010000094.1:0-15039 GCA_039812485.1 Kineosphaera sp. | reverse complement strand
CTTAGGTGCACGCTTGGGCTGCTTCTGGATTCCGCCTTGGATGGCAGCGATCTCGCCAAGCGGAAAGAAGGACCCAGCGATGGAGTCTTCGCGGACGGATGCACCTAAAGCGACCGCCCGCTGGCCTGCGAGAGCGAGGGAGGCGTCGGCGGCGTCGAGGTGGGAGAGGTGGTCCTCGACGATCTCCACGATCCGCCGCTGCTCCCTCATGTCAGGGAAGGGAATGGTCATGGACCGCATCGCCGTCTGGGTCAGCTTCAGCCGCGTCGTCCCGTTGACAAATCCGCGGTAATCGAACGTGTTCAGGCAATAGAGAAGGAAGCGTCGATCCACCTGTTCGCTCGTCCGGAGAACGTGGGCGTGGTTGTTCACCCAGGCAGGGCCGTCGATGAGATACGCCTTTGGCCTGTTGGGGTCCAGGAAAGGAACTCCATCCTCCCCCAGGAGAAGTAGCGGCTCGTTAAAAAGCGGTCGATCAATGAAGCCGACCTGTCCAGTAGCGCCGTAGTAAGGAACATCTCCCCCGCTGGCGGCACGGTCAGCGGCCTTCACGGGCACCCGTCGCGAGTCCAGCACCTCCACTACATCCACGAGCGGCTTGAGTGGCCACGGTCCTTGGGTCACGCCGAAAGCTCCCGGTTCAGTTCGTCAATGAGGGCGCCGGCGCGGTCGCCGAGGTCGCGCAGCGCGCCGTCGATGCCGCCGCGGTCGGTGAAGGGCGCGTTGTCGAGGTCGTCGGCGGTGAGTTCGGCCGAGGTGGCGATGACGTGGACCATGTGGTCCAGCCACCACCGTTCGAGCACGCTGAACGTCACTCCCGCCTGCTCCTGGGCGCGCAGCCACCCGGCGTAGCGCTCCTGGACGCGCACGGAGTAGGGCACGAGTTCGTCGTCCGCGCCGACCGTGTACCGCAGCAACGAGACGAGGTCGGCAATCGTGTTCGCGTCGCTGCGGCGGACCCGGTCGGCGTCGAGCGCCTCGTAGGCCTTCCACAGCACGGAAGGGGTCCACGAGTGCGGCGGGCGGGCGATGCGGTCGGCGAGTTCCTGCACGTCGGCGAAGCGTACGCGGTGCTCCCCGGCCTCGAACATCACCTGGATCGCCGTGATGTCGACACGGTGCATGTCGAGGTAGGCGCGCCAGGAGTCGACGATCGACCGGGCCCGGTCGGTGTCCACCACGCCGTGAGCATCGAGCAGCACATCAGCGCTCACCTCGTCGATGACCCGGTCATGGGTGCGCCGCAGCTCGAGGATGCGAGTCCGCAGGTCGGGGTTGGCCGCCAGCGGCTCGATGGCCCGCTCCAGCAACTCCTGCACCACAACGGTCGGGTCGTCGGCGCCGGCCGACGCGGCAATCTGCACGTCCGGGTCCACCGCATCGACCAGGCCACGCACGATCGTCTTCATCGGGCGGTCGGCCACCGCATCAAGTTCAGCCCGTTCGGCGTCGGTCAGGTCCAGCTCCAGCTTGGCCAGGCGCGACGCCAGCGTGGCGACCTCGTCCTCGGTGATCGTGAGCGCCGCCGCCTTGGAGAGCAGCTTCTTCAGCGACGCTCCCTTCTGCCGGTTCAGCGGTGGCTCGACGAACGGATGCTCGGTCACCCCGACCGCGTCGACGATGACGAACCCCGTCTTGGAGTCGGCATCCGGCGTGACCGCACGGAAGTCGGCGTCCGGCATCGTCCGGGCGCCACGCCCCTTCATCTGCTCGAAGTACTGCGCCGAGCGCACGTCCCGCATGAAGAACACGCACTCCAGCGGCTTGACGTCGGTGCCGGTGGCGATCATGTCGACCGTCACAGCGATACGCAGCGTCGGAGACGTCCGAAAGGCCGTCAACCGACCGTGCGGGTCCCGGGCGCTGTAGGTGATCTTGGCGGCGAAGTCGTTGCCGCGCCCGAACACCTCGCGCACCGTGCGCACGATCGTCTCTGCGTGATTGTCGTCCTTGGCGAAGATCAGCGTCTTGGGCACCTCGCTGCGCCCCGGGAAGATCTCGGTGAACAGCCGGTCGCGAAACGTCTCCAAGACCAGGCGAATCTGGTGCGTCGCCACGACCGCGCGGTCGAGCTGCGTCCGGCCGTATTCGAGGTCTTCGTCCAGTGTCATGAGCTTCTGCTCACGAGTCACCTTGTCCTGCACCGGCACCACGGTGCCCGCATCGATGGTCGACCCCTGCTCGCTGATCTGCGTCTTGATCCGATACAGGTCGAAGTCGACGTTGACGCCGTCGGCCACCGACTGCGGATACGTGTACTCGCTGACGAGGTTCTGGCGGAAAAACCCGAACGTCTGCTTGCCCGGCGTCGCAGTCAACCCAACGATGTGCGCATCGAAGTACTCCAACACGTGCCGCCAGACCCCGTAGATCGATCGGTGCGCCTCGTCGACGATGACCAGATCGAACGTCTCCGGCGGCATCGACGGGTTGTACGACACGGTCACCGGGGCCTCCGGTGTGAAGTCGTCGAGGTGCGGGTCGTCACCCTGAGGGACGGCCTCGCCCCTCAAGCCCGCGTACACGCGCTGGATCGTCGAGATGACGACCTCGGTCGACTGCTTCAACCCCGCGCGGCCGAGTTTGTCGACGGTGTAGACCTCGGTGAACTGCCGTCCGTCGTCCGGGAGGCGAAAGATGCCGAACTCCGTCGCGGCCTGGGTGGCGAGGTTGTGACGGTCGACGAGGAACAGGATGCGCCGGAAGCCCCCGAACTTCAGCATCCGGTAGCAGGCCGTGATCGCCGTGTACGTCTTGCCGGCGCCCGTGGCCATCTGGATGAGGGAGCGATCAAACCGCTGCTGCGCCAGGGATCGCTCGAGTCCCTCGATCGCGTCGATCTGCGCCGGCCGCAGCGCCCTCGTGTCGAGCTCGGGAAGGTGTCGCACCTTGCCGCGCCAGGTCGGATGAGCCGGATCCTGCGCGGCGTCACGGATCACCTGGGCCAGATGAGCCGGCGTGGGGATCGCGAACACCCGACGCGCCCGCGGATCCGGGTCGTAGCCGTTCGTGAACTGCCACTCGGAACCAGTCGACTCGACGACGAAGGGCAGGCGGTCGTCGACGACGATCGCGCGCCTGAGCACATCCTCCGGCAGCCCGCTTGCATACATCGCCGACTGCCACTCGACTCCTGCCAGCGTGGTCCCGACCGGCTTGGCCTCGATGACACCGACGACCTTCTTGTCCACGTAGAGCAGGTAGTCCGCGCGGCCGTGGCCCGGCTTCATCGTCACCTCACGGACGGCCACGCCCTGGGCGGCGAAAAGGTTCGTGCGGGCGCTGTCCTGGACTGCCCATCCCGCCTGCGACAGCTGCCCGTCGATGAGGGCACGAGCGCGCTCCTCGGCCGCAACCCGCGCCCCCAGCGGAGTATCCATGTCACTCAGAATAGTTCCGCCAAAAGGGGTCTCAGATACGAAGCGGCTACAGCCCGGCGCCACCGTGGCTGCAACAGTCGGGCGAGACCCGGGATTGCTGATGAGCTGCGCCCGCCTCGAACATCGCTAAGCAGTCGCCGCGTCCACGGCCCTCCAGTCCAACCCCGCGGGCGCCTTGTCAACGATCGTCGCCAACAGCCCCAGCCGCGCGGCCTTGAGCGCCGGATCGTCGGCCATCACGAGGATGTCGTCGAAGAACGTCGCGATCGGCGCCACGAGCGGCGCGTGCCCGGACGCAAACGACGCCAGGTCCTCGGCAATCGGCGTCGCGTCGACCCCCCGCGCCAGCTGGGCCTCGGCAGGCTCGACCAGCAGCGCCGCGTCATACCCAGCCTCGGTGCCCGCGGGCACGATCCGCGTGATCCGCACAATCGCCTCGACGAGCGACCGGAAGTCCGCATCCGCAGCCAGCGCCGCCAGCGCCGCCACGTGGCCATCGGCCACCCCAGGCCGCCCCGCCGACGGCAGCACCGCCGACACGACATCCGCCGACACGCCCTCGTCGCGCAGCAGCTGCGCGAAGCGCCCGATCGTGAACTCCTCCGCCGCGTCCAGGGCCGCCGGCTCGCACGCCACGCCCTGCTCGCGCAGCCGCGCCGCCGCATCCTCCAGGCCGTCGCGCACGCTCAGCCCCAACGACGGCTTCTCCCGCAGGATCCGCACGACCCCCAGCGCCGCGCGCCGCAGCCCGAACGGGTCCGACGAGCCGGTCGGCTTGGCCCCCAGCCCGAACATCGCCGCGAGCAGATCGAACCGGTCCGCCAGCGCCAACAACGCCCCCGGAGTCGACGCCGGCACCGGGTCGGCGCTCGTGTGCGGCATCTCCATCTCGGCGAGCGCGTCGGCCACGGCCGGCGTCTCGCCCTTGCGCAGCGCATATTCACGCGCGACGAACCCGGCCAGCGACGACATCTCGACGACCATCTGCGTCGACAGGTCGAACTTCGCGAGCTGCCCCGCCCGCGTGAGGGTGTCGCGCTCCGCCTCGGCCAGCCCCACCCGGTCGGCGAGCCGCGCGGCCACGGAGGCGATGCGCCGCGCCCGCTCCCCCACCGACCCGAGTCGCTGCTCGAACGTCAACGCCTCCAGCCCCGGCACGAACTGCTCGACCGATTCGGCCTCCAGGTCGGCATTCCAGAAGAACAGCGCGTCCTCATACCGCGCCCGCAGCACCGATTCGTTGCCGGCGCGCACGACGTCGTCGTCGCAGAAGCCGTTGGCCATCGTCACGAAGTGCGGCATGAGCGCCCCGTCGGCGTCGCGCACCGGCAGGTAGCGCTGGTGCTTGCGCATGACGGTGACGAGCACCCGGTCGGGCAGCTCGAGGTAGCGCTCGTCGAAATGCCCGAGCACCCCGTGCGGATCTTCGACGAGGTTGGTGATCTCGTCGACGAGCGCCGCCTCGCCGGCGACGTCGACGACCCCGCCGACGCCCGCGGCCAGCGCGACCGCCTGCTCGACGACAGCCGCCCGCCGCTGCTCGGTCACGAGGTCGATGCCGCCGCGCCCGATCGTCGCGAGCAGTTCGTCGGCGTCGGCCACCTCGACCGCGCCGAGCAGTGCCCCGTCCGAGCGCACCGCCGACTCCTGCCCACCGGTCGTCCGCTGCAGGTATGTCGTGCGCCCGGCGACGAGCCGCGACACCGCGACCGGCACGACGACCGGCCCCCACAGCGCGACGAGCCAGCGGATCGCCCTACTGAAGCTGAGGTCGGGATCGGACCAGCGCATGTTCTTCTCGGCGCGCAGCCCGGTGACGGTCTCGGCGACGACCTCGCCGAGCACCTCGAGCGCCCCGCGCCCGAGGCGGGTGGTCGCGACGGCGGCGTGCTCGTGGCCGCCGATCTCGACGCGCTCGACGGCGTCGGCCTCGACGCCCTGCCCGCGCATGAAGCCCTGCAGCGCCTTGGTGGGGTTGCCGTCGGCGTCGAACGCGGCCGCCCACTTCGGACCCTTGCGGTATTCCGTCGAATCCGGCTCCCGCGCAGCGACATCGGCGACGGTGACGACGATGCGCCGCGGTGTGCCGTCGACACCGATCGCGCCGTGCTCCAGCCGGCTCGCCGCCAACCGGCTGTGCACCGCCTCGCGCACCTGCTCGATCGTCGCGGGCAGCACGTGCGGCGGCAGCTCCTCGACGCCGATCTCCACCGCGAACGTCGCCGGCCCCTGTGGCAGCTCCGCGGGCACGTCCGGCAGCTCGACGACCGGCTCGGGGACCTCCTTGAGCAGCGGCAACCCCAGCTCGGTGCGCCGCTCGATCCACAGCGCCGCGGTGTCGCGCATGAGCCGGCGCATCGTGCCGAACGCCTGCGCCCGCTGCGTCGTGCTGATCGCGCCGCGAGCGTCCATGACGTTGAACGCGTGGCTCGACTTGAGGATGAAGTAGTGCGCCGGCACCGGCAGCCGCGCCTGCACCATGCGCGTCGCCTCGGCGACATACGACTCATAGAGCGTGCGGCTCGTCTCGACGTCGGCGTCGTCGAGGTAGTAGCGGCTCATCTCGTATTCCTGTTGGCCGAACGCCTCGCCGTAGGTGACGACCGACCCGTCGGCCTTCGTCGCATAGACGATGTCCTTGAAGTGCGTCACCCCCTGCACGGCCATGAGGATGCGCTCCATGCCGTAGGTGAGCTCGACCGGGATCGGGTCGAGGTCCTGCCCGCCGACCTGCTGGAAATACGTGAACTGCGTGATCTCCATGCCGTCGAGCCAGACCTCCCACCCCAGCCCCCACGCGCCGATCGCGGGCTGCGCCCAGTTGTCCTCGACAAAGCGCACGTCGTGCGCGGCCAGGTCGATGCCGAGCGCCTCGAGGCTGCCGAGATAGAGCTCCTGCGGGTCGCCCGGCTCGGGCTTGAGGATGACCTGGAACTGCGTGTGGGTCTGCAGGCGGTTCGGGTTCTGCCCGTAGCGGGAGTCGTCGGGCCGGACGCTCGGCTCGACATAGGCGACGTCCCACGGCTCGGGGCCGAGGACCCGAAGGACGGTCGCGAGGTTCATCGTGCCCGCCCCGACCTCGGTGTTGAAGGGCTGCCAGGTGAGGCAGCCGCGCTCGGTCCAGTAGTCGGAAAGTCGGCGCAGCGCGTCTTGCATGGTCAGCACCACGTCAGGCTACCGGGGCCCGGAGGCGCTCCTCGCGCGCGACCCGGGCGTGCGCGCGTACTGCGGCAGCGTGACGCACCCCTGGGACCGAAGTCCCGTGAACCGCGTGAAAACGTTTGGTAAACCAAGCGCATGGCCGAATACACCGACTCCGTCTCGATCGCCGTGCCCCCAGGCCGCCTGTTCGACTACCTGGCCGACGTGGAGCACCTGCCCAGCTACATGCCGCGCCTGACCAGCGCCGAGGAGATCGGCGACGGGGCTGTGGAGGTGACGGCCTGTCCCATCCTCGGCGACGGCACCCAGGTGCAGGTCACCGGCCAGGCGTGGACCCGCGTCGACAAGCCCGGCCGCACCTTCTCGTGGGGGTCGGTCGGCGGGCGCCACGCCTACAAGGGCACGTTCGACGTCGACCCCGAGGGCGAGGGCTCGCGGCTCATCGTGCGCATTCGCAGCGAGCGCGCCGAGCCCGACGCCGTGCGCGCCGGCCTGCAGGACACCCTGACGAAGATCAAGGCGCTCGCCGAGGCCTGAGCCACGGCGAGGCGCTCGGCGACACACGGGTCACCCGCCGAAACCGAGCACGAAGCCGTCGTCAGCCCGGCACAGCAGCCGCCCGTCGAGGAGCAGGTCGCACGCGCCGCTCGTGTCCCGCAGCGGCCCGGTGGCCTCACGGCGCGGGCGCCGGCCCAGTCCGAGGCCGCGCGGCCGCGGCTAGGCCGCGGCTAGTGCTCCAGCCCGCGGCTAGTGTTCCAGGCCGCGAATGAAGTCGTCGACGCGGCGGATGACCGAGTCGAGCACCCGCAGCGACTGGTGCACCGAACCGGGGATCTCCAGGGAGTGGTTGCCACCCCCGACCTCGTGCACCTGGCAGCGGCTCGCGTCGGCGACGGCGCGGTCCCAGGTCTCGTCGGCGCTGCCGCCGACGAGCAAGGTCGGCTCGAGGGTGTTGTCGATCGCCGCTCGCACGGTCGGCTCCGGGAACAGCGGCGTGAACCAGATCGCGGGCAGGCCGCGCTCGACGGCGACCGGTGCGGCGAGGGTGCCGAGCGACTTGCCGACGACGAGGTGGATCAGGGGCTCCCCGGCGCCCTCGACGAAGTCGATCGCCTCCTGCGCCGCGGGCCCGGACTCCATCGCCTGCCCGCGCGACCACCAGTGCTCCCGCACGGTCCACCCCTGGTCCCGCAGACAGCGTCGGGTGTAGTGCAGCAGCGGCGCGTTCGGCGTATAACCCCGGCCCGGCAGGAGCGAGGCCACCCGGTGGGGGTCACCCTCGTAGAGCAGCATGTCCCCAGCCTATGGGGACGGCACGCCAGGGAGTCCGCCTGGAGTCCGAAGCCGCGGCGAGCCGCCCCGTCCCCGCTCGAGCGGTGGCCCTCGCGCTCGAAGGCCGGATCAGCAGCGCGGTCGCGGTCGTCGGAGTGTCCGGCCCCTCCACCCGCCCGGGCCGCACGACGTCGGGCGCGAGGACACTCGAGTCGCGGATATTCTTGTCATTGCGTCTTGCCTCATTGATACAAAAGATGCCAGGATGCGGTTGTCCTTGTTCTTCGACACAAGACATCCCGCGCACCCTCCCGCGACTGGAGTCTGCCGTGAACGCCTCCGTGCGCATCGACCCCGCCGACCCGACGCCCCCCTACGAACAGCTGCGACGCCAACTCGCCACCCTCATCACGGCGGGCGTACTCGCCGAGGGCACTCGGCTGGCCCCGGTGCGCCAGCTCGCGGCCGATCTCGCGCTCGCCACGGGCACGGTCGCCCGCGCCTACCGCGAGCTGGAGAGCGAAGGTCTCGTGCGCACCGCCCGCGGCGCCGGCACGAGGGTCACCGCACCGCAGCACGCCCTGACGGCGGCGCAGCGCCGCGCCCGCCTCGCCGACCTCGCGCGCACGTATGTCGAGGGGGCCCGCCTTCTCGGCGCCGACGACGAGACCCTGGCCCGAGCCCTCGACGAGGCCCTCGCCGGATCGTGAGCGACGGGGCTGTCCGGGCGTCCTCGTCGCGAGGGGCGCTGCCGGGCAGCGCGATCAGCCCTCGGCCGCCCGCACCATCCGCTGCCCGAGTTCCCGCACGGCCTGGGCCAGCTCGTGCGGCCCGACGACCTCGAACTCCCACGGGAGGAACGCCAGATAGGACGCGATGACGTCGAGCTGGTCGCCGCCCATCCGCATGAGGCAGGCACCCTCACCCTCGGGCTCGAGCTGCGCGATCGTCGGCCCATAACGATCCCCCACCTGGTCGGCGGGCGCGCGCACGCGGACCGCCACGTCGTGCCGGTAGACCGATCGGCTGATCCCGCGCGTGACGTGCTCGACCGCGTCGGGCGCCTCGCGAGCGGTGAATCGCCACGTCGTCGCCCGCACGTCACGCATCCGGTCGAGCCGGAAGACCCGCCAGTCGTCGCGGTCGAGGTCGAAGGAGAAGAGATACCAGCGCCGCGCCGTCGCCACGAGACGGTAGGGCTCGACGCGCCGCTCCGGCACGGCGTCGGCGCCCCGCGCGCCCGGGCCTTCGACGCGACCGGCACCTCCCGTCGCGCCGGGCCGACCCTCGATCGACGCGCTCGGCTCGGCGGCACCCGGCGCGCTCGACTCCGGGGCACCCGACCCCCTCGGCTCGGGGGCACTCGACGGGCTCGGTTCCGGGGCACCCGACCCGCTGGACTCCGGGGCGCCGGACCCGCTGGACCCGCTGGACTCGCTGGACTCGCTGGACTCTGGGGCAGCCAGCGCGGTCGGCTCGGGGGCGCTCGACGCGCTCGACTCACGGTGCGGCGAGCCGGCGCCCGCGCGCTCGTAGCCGAACCTCACCTGCACCCCGTCGCGACAGGCCCGCGCGAGCGTCGTGAGCACCTGCGCGTCGACGGGCGTGACCCCGGCACCGACGCGCACGGTCGCCGCCCGCACGGCGTCGATGCGCTCCCGCAGCCGCGCCGGCACGACCTGATCGAGCTTGGCGAGCGCGCGCGCCGCGTCCTCCTCCACCCCGGAGACCGTGCCGCCGGCCGCCAGGCTCAGGCTCACCGCGACGGCGACCGCCTCGTCGTCGTCGAGCACCAGCGGCGGCATCGCCTTGCCGGCCGCCAGCCGGTACCCGCCGCCCAGCCCGCGCTCGGAGTGCACGGGATAGCCCAACTCGCGCAGCCGCGCGACGTCACGACGCACGCCTCGCACGCTGACATCGAGTCGCTCGGCGAGCTCCGGACCGGTCCACACCGCGTGCTGCTGGAGCAGCGTCAGCAGCCGCAACAGCCGCACCGTCGAGTCGGTCGTGTCCGTCATGGCTCAAGTCTCGCCCAGGCAGCGGACATCATCTGTCCGCTGCCCCCATGAGGGTGAGACCGTTCGATCGAGCGAGACCGGGCCGATCGGCCCGACCCACGCGACGTCGCACCGGACGCGACGACACACCGGACGCGACGACGGACCGGACGACCTGTGCACCGCGACACGACCTGGAGGACGACGATGACGACGATCGACTGGACCACGACCCTCGCCGACCAGCTCGACTGGCACTGGCGGACACAGCTGCGACCCCGCCTGGACGGCCTCACCGACGACGAATACCGCTGGGAGCCGGTGCCGGACGCCTGGAACGTGCGCCCCGAGGGCACCGGCACCGCCCCGATCCAGGCCGGCACCGGGCCGATGCGGATCGACTTCGCCTTCCCCGAGCCGCAGCCCGCACCCGTGACGACGATCGCGTGGCGCATCGGGCACGTCGTCGTGGGCTGCCTCGGCGCGCGAGCCCACTCCCACTTCGGTGGGCCGCCCTACGACTACATGACCCACGCCTACCCGCCGGGGGCCGACGAGGCACTCGCGCAACTCGACGAGACCTACGCGTCGTGGATGGGCGGGGTGCGCGAACTCGACGCCGACGCGCTGGCCGCACCGGTGGGTCCGGCCGAGGGCCCGTGGGCGGCCGAGCCGATGGCCGTGCTCGTGCTGCACATCAACCGCGAGATCATCCACCACGGCGCCGAGATCGCGCTCCTGCGCGACCTCTACGCCCACCGGAGCGCCTGAACCGGCCCCCCGAACCGTCGACGGCCACGCGCGAAGGCACGAACGTCGTACATCAAACGCCGCGCGGGCGACAGCGAGCCTCGCGACCCGCGGCGTTATGACGCGACAAGGGCTCAACCCCTGGTTGATGTACGACGTTCGGGCCTCCGGCCCGACCTGAGGCCGACCGCGAGCACCCTCGCGGGAGCACAGGTGAGCTCGCAGGGCAGGCCGGTGGCCGTGCGGCGGTCTGGGACGCGCCAGGCGGGGGCCGAAGGCGGGAGGGTTGTCGCCGCGCACGTCCACCGGCGTGCCCGGACCGCGGGCAGCACCTCCGGGCGGCGAGGGGAAAGCCCCTGGCCCTCGCATCGGCCGGCGTGGCTCACGGGCGGCGCGACGCCCCCCGTGGATCGGCGATGATGGGGACATGTCCTCGATCTTCGGGATCGGCGCGCGCAGCCGCCGCGCCGGGACCCCCACCCCAGCTCCGCCGACCGACCGCCGCCCGCGCCTACTCGGCGCCCCCGTGGATCACATCCCCGAGCAGCTCCCGGAGTCGCGTCGCGGTCGGCGGCGGCGCATCACGGTCGTCGGCGAGGACGTGCTCGCCACCCCCTGCCGCGAGGTGAGCGAGTTCGGCACCCAGGAGCTGCGCGCCCTCATCGACGACATGCACGCGACCAACGAGGTCGCCCACGGGGTGGGCCTGGCGGCCAATCAGATAGGCGTCGACCTGCGCGTCTTCGTCTACGACTGCCCCGACGCGTTCGGTGTGCGCAATGTCGGCCACATCGTCAACCCGCGGGTCGTGTCGACCTCGGGTGCCGGACCCGACGACCGCATCGACGACCACGAGGGGTGCCTGTCGGTGCCCGGGGCGGCCGCGATGGTCACCCGCCCCCGCGTCGCGGTCGTCGAGGGCGTCGACCAACGCGGCAACCCGCTGCGCATCGAGGGCGTCGGGCTCTTCGCGCGCTGCCTCCTGCACGAGACCGACCACCTCGACGGCAGGCTCTATCTCGACCATCTGTCGGCGCGCGAGCGTCGGCGCGCGCTGCGCGAGATGGAGGCCGAGAAAGACCAGACCTGGGCCGCCTGGGACGAGCGCGCCCGCGAGCTCGGCAAGTAGCCGCTCAGACCTCGTGGGCGAAGGCCCCGATGATGGGGTTCCACTCGGTGATCTCGGTGCGCTCGACGAGCCCCGCCACCTGGAAGGGGTCCTGGTCGAGCAGCGTGCGCACGGTCTCCTTGCTGTCCGCGACGAAGAGAAGCAGCGCCGAGGGGTCGGTGCCCACATACGGCCCCGAGGCGCGCAGGGCGCCACCGTCGACGAGCGAGGCGAGGTATGTCCGGTGTGTGGGGCGCACCGCGTCGAGCGCGGCGGAGTCCGAGCTGTAGGCGTAGTGCACGGCATAGAACGGCATGGCGCCACCCTACGGCGCCGACGCCGAGAACCGTCTCGGCCTGAGCCTCGCCTGAGTCCGTCGGCCTCCTACGTCAGGCTGTCGAGCTTGGCCACGACCTGCGGGCCGCTCCACGTCGACACCGCGAGGATGCGGCGCAGCGTCAGCTCGGGGTGCCCCTTGTCCATCGGCTTGTCCATGAGCTGGTAGGCCGCTTGGTATCCGGCCGACGCGATGTGGGGCAGGATCGCCGTGTTCCACGCGCCGTAGGGGTAGGCGAAGTCGTCGACCGGCTGCCCGGAGAGCTTGCGCAGCACCTCGCGCGGCTGGTCCAGCTGGGTCGCGTAGTCCTTGCCGGAGTACTTGGTCACCATGTGGTGATCCCACGTGTGCGAGCCGATCGTCATGCCCGCGTCGGCGAGCCGCTTGACGTCGTCGCGCTTCATCCACCCGGAGTTGCCGAGGATGACGGTCATGACGAAGAACGTGCCGGTCATGCCGCGCTGCGTCAGGGCCGGGAGCGCCGCCGACACCTGGTTGTCCTTGCCGTCGTCCAACGACAGGATGACCGGTTTGGTCGGCAGCGCCGCGTCGGCGAAGAGGTGGTCACGATATTGCTGCGGCGAGATCGTCGTGTAGCCCGCGGCCTTGATCGCGTCGAGCTGGGCGGCGAGCTGGGTCGGCGGGATGACGAGCATCGATCGCGCGTAGGCAGCGTCGCCACCGGTCCACGGCCGCACTTGGTGATAGCAGAGCACCGGCACCGTCGCGCGGGTCGACATGACGGCGGCGGTCGGTCGCGCGCCCGCCGACGGCGCGCTCGACGCCCCACCGGTAGCAGGTGCAGCCGGACCCGTCGAGACGTCCGCCACGCCCGACAGCGGCTGCGCGTCGGCGCTGCACGCCGCGAGCGCCAACCCGCCCGCGCCGGCGAGACCCGCCAGGAGCAGCCCGCGACGCGACACACCCGAGCCCATGCTCGGGGTCGTCATCGTGGGCGCCGTGTCGGTGTGCAGTTCGGGGGTGCCCGAGCCGGAGGCCGGAGACGATTCCGGCACGGCAGGCGTGTGGCGTCGACGGCGTGGTGCGCACATGGTCGGTCTGGCCCCGTTCGTGTGAGCCCGCGCGGGCGGCCGGTCGACAGCACACATCGTGATGGCGCGAAGTCAATTGTGCCCCATGGCTTTCCGCGTCGAGCTGGTGGTCCCCGGCGATGATTATAGGGCGGGCCGCGCACGCTGGAGGCGACACCCGCGCGTTTGCGCACAACCACGTGGGGTCAGCTGAGCGGCAGGCTCTCGAGGGTCTCGTAGCGCGGCGTGCCGCCCGGCCCCTGCCCGAGGTGGGATCGGATGAGCTCGACGCGAGTCGGCTGCCACGGCAGCCCGCCGTAGGTCTCCAGGATGCGCAACCACCGGGTCGCCTCGGTGGGCCGCCCGAAGCGGGCGACGGTGAGGTGGGGTCGATACGGCCCGCCCCGCACGCGCACGCCGGCGCCGTTCGCGGCGCGGCGCACCGAGCCGGCCAGGGCGCCGAGGGCGTCACGCGCCGGCGCGGGCTCGACGGCGAGCGCGAGCACACGCGCGGCGATCGCATCGGGGAAGGCGTCTGCACCGGAGAGCCACAGGGGACCGCAGCCACGGCCCGCCACCGCCTCGCCGAGTCGGTCGACCAGCTCGTCGACGTCGCGCTCGGCGAGGTCGGGCAGGAAGGCGCACGTGATGTGCAGCTGTTCGTCGCGGGTCCAGCGCGGCGGGGGCGCGGCCGGCCCGCGCGCCGGGGCGCGGCGCGGCGCGAGGAACTCGCTGAGGTGCTCGATCACCTCCGCGGGGGGCACGATCGCGACGAAGGCACGCATCCGCCCATGCTGCCGCACCCGGCGCGCAGGCTCGCCGCCCACCCTCGGCGCGCCGGGTCGCCACGGCGCCGGACGCGCCGCCACGCGTCACCAGGCCCGACACCAGCGGCCAGAGCCCGACACTCAAGCCGACGACCGCCACGGCGCCGGACGCACCCCCACCGAACCCCACGACGAGCGGCCCGAGCCCGGCACGCAGGCCGACGACGCTTCCCCCCGGCGCCTCGGTCACGCGCGAGCCCGAATCGATTCGATCCGTCGGATACCCTCGTGAGAACGCCCGAGCGGCAGGCAGCCAGGAGGTGGGCACGAGGCCATGAGTCGCAGCTCACCCGCGCGACGGCCCACGCTGAAGTCGGTGGCCGCCGTGGCCGGCGTTTCGCTCTCGACCGCCTCCCTCGTCTTCAGCGGCAAGGGACCCGTCGCCGAGGCCACGCGTGAGCGGGTGCTCACCGCCGCCCAGAAGCTGCACTACCTGGGTCCCGACCCGCTCGCCTCGTCGCTGCGCCGCGGCCGCGCGGGGGTCGTCGCGGTCATCGTCGAGGGGCGCCTGTTGCACGCCTTCCACGACCCCTATGCGGTGTCGATCCTCGACGGCCTCTCGGCCGTGCTCGACGACATCCCCACCGGGATGCTGCTGCTGTCGCAGTCGCCCCAGGAGCCGGAGCACGCCATCGAGCGCCTGGCCGGCACCGCGCTCGACGCGACCGTCTTCCTCGGCTGCGGCGCCCGCTCCAATCCGCTGACCGAGCACCTGCGCTCGCGCGGCATTCCGATGGTGGCGTTCGGCGCGCCGCTGGACCCCGACATCGTGCAGGTCGACATCGACGGCCGGGCCGCGACCCGCGAGCTGGCCCGGCATCTCGCCGGGCTCGGGCACACCCGCGTCGCGCACGTGGCGCTGCCGACCGACGCGCGCGCCACGCCCGATCCCGACCCGCAGGCACCGGACCGCGTCGCACCGGGCCACGTGACACCGGAACGCCCGACATCGGAACGCCCGACATCGGACCGCCCGACATCGGACCACATCGCGCCGGACAGCATCGCGCCGGACCGCGTGACGCCGCGCCGCATCGCGCCGGGCCGCATCGCCCCGGGCCAGGTCGTCGCCCTGCGGGACCTGGACCGGGTGCCCTTCCCCGACGTGGCCCACCGCATCGAGGGCGTCGCCGACATCTTCGGCGCAGCGACGCCGGTGGTCATCGCGTCGAGCT
>JBDIAP010000093.1:0-15213 GCA_039812485.1 Kineosphaera sp. | reverse complement strand
GGCGCGAGCGACGACGCGGGCGCGGGCGTGACCGGCCGCCTGCACGTCGACCTGCAGCGGGACGGTCGACGCACCGCGGCGCTGCTGCACGACGGCGAGTCGTTCATCGGTGAGCTCAGCCTGCGCACCGACGAGAGCGAAGAGCTCGCCTCGCTCATCGCGGCGGCGCTCGAGGGCCGGGCCGTCGTCGAGTCCAGCTGGTTCTGGCGCGTCTCCCGGCCCGTCGCGGTGCACTGGCACGACGTCGGCCCCGACGCCTCCTGCGGCTACCCGATGACGTTCGTCTTCGGCCGCGGACCGTGGGGCGACCGGCGCACGCTGCGGCAGCTCACCGCCTATCCGGTGGGTCGCATCGTGGACCTGACCCGGACGAGGAATGGACGCTGACGACAATGGGGCCCATGAAGGCCCTGCTCCTGGAGAACATTCACCACCTGGCTGAAACCGTGTTCAACACCTCCGGCATCGAGGTCGAGACGGTGCCGCGGGCGCTCACCGAGGACGAGCTCGTCGAGGCCATCAAGGGCGTCGACCTCCTCGGCATCCGGTCGACGACCCAGGTCACGCCCCGCGTCATCGAGGCGGCCGACACGCTCACCGCGATCGGTTGCTTCTGCATCGGCACCAACCAGGTGGCTCTCGACGCGGCGGTCCGCCGCGGCGTCACGGTCTTCAACGCCCCGTTCTCCAACACGCGCTCGGTCGTCGAGCTCGTCATCGCCGAGATCATCGTCATGGCTCGCCGCCTCACCGAGCGCGACCGCGAGCTGCACGCGGGCGTGTGGAACAAGAGCGCGTCGGGGTCGCACGAGATCCGCGGCCGCAAGCTCGGCATCGTGGGCTACGGCAACATCGGCTCGCAGCTGAGCGTCGTCGCCGAGATGCTCGGCATGGAGGTCTACTTCTACGACACCGACGACAAGCTCGCGCTCGGCAACGCCAAGCGCTGCGCGTCGCTGGAGGAGCTGCTCGACGTCGCCGAGTGCGTCACGCTCCACGTCGACGGCCGCGCGGGCAACGCCGGGCTCTTCGGGGCCCGGGAGTTCGGCCGCATGCGTCAGCGCGCCCTCTTCCTCAACCTCTCGCGCGGCTTCCTCGTCGACTACGACGCGCTCGCCGCCGCGCTCCAGTCGGGTCACATCGCGGGTGCCGCGGTCGACGTCTTCCCCGACGAGCCGAAGTCGCGCGTCGGCGACTTCTCCTCACCGCTGCAGAGCCTCCCCAACGTCATCCTCACGCCGCACGTCGGCGGCTCGACGATGGAGGCGCAGGAGGACATCGGGCGGTTCGTCGCCGCCAAGCTGCGCGACTACGTGCGCCTCGGCACCACGACGCTCAGCGTCAACGCCCCCGAGCTGACATTGGCCTATGCCCCCGGCGAGCACCGTCTCGCCTACTTCCACACCAACACCCCGGGCGTGCTCGCCAAGCTCAACAACATCCTCGCCGAGCACGGCGCCAACATCGACGGCCAGCTGCTCGCCACGCGCGGCCAGATCGGGTATGTCGTCACCGACGCCTCCCTCGACTACCCGCAGGCCGTCGTCGAGGCCGTGTCGGCGCTGCCCGAGACGATCCGGCTGAGCCTCATCGCCTGACCCGTCCCTGCCCTCGGCCGTGGCCGTCGGCACCTTGGCCCGGCCGGGCGGAACGCGCGCTGTTCGACGCGAGTTCGTCATGGTGCCAACCCTTTTGGAGTATCCGTTCGCCGGGTGCGGACGCCCGGACGGTGCCAGGGTTGGCTCCAGAGGCGGACGAGGACGGGGTTGGCCATGCGCGCGTGCGAAGACAGCGGCGCCGACGACGAGCGCGCCGGCGGCCGGGACGACACCACGAGCAACGGCGAGCAGGACCCGCGCGACGAGGGCGGGGGCGGTCACGACTACGACGTCGTCGTCGTCGGCTCGGGCTTCGGCGGCGCGGTCGCCGCGCTGCGCCTGACCGAGAAGGGCTATCGCGTCGCCGTGCTCGAGGCCGGCCGCCGGTTCGCCGACCGAGACTTCCCGCGCACGTCGTGGGACCTGCGGCGCTACCTCTTCGCGCCCCGCCTCGGCTGCTTCGGCATCCAGCGCATCCACGTGTTGCGCGATGTCGTCGTGCTCGCCGGCGCGGGTGTCGGCGGGGGCTCGCTCGTCTACGGCAACACCCTCTATCGGCCTCACAGCGGCGCCTTCTACGCCGACCCGCAGTGGGCCCACATCACCGACTGGCGCGCCGAGCTCGAGCCGCACTACGACACCGCCGCCCGCATGCTCGGGGTCGTGCGCAACCCCGTGACGACGCCCGCCGACACGGTGCTCGCCGCGGTCGCCGACGAGATGGGCGTGGGTCACACGTTCGGGCCGACACCGGTCGGGGTCTACTTCGGCGCCGACGGCGGGCTGCCGGGGGTGCGGGTGCCCGACCCCTACTTCGGTGGCGCCGGCCCCGATCGCTCGGGGTGCCTGCAGTGCGGAGCCTGCATGACCGGCTGCCGGCACAACGCGAAGAACACACTGGTCAAGAACTACCTCTACCTCGCCGAGAAGCTCGGCGCCCGCGTCCTCGAGCGCACGACCGTGCGGTCGCTGGCACCCCGACCCGAGGGCGGCTGGCGGGTGCGCGTGGCGCCGACCGGCCGCGGAGAGCGCTCGGCGCGCACACTGCGGGCCGAGCAGGTCGTGCTCGCAGGCGGCACCTGGGGCACCCAGCAGCTCCTCCATCAGGGCGTCGTCGACGGCACCCTGCCGCGCGTCTCGGCGCGGCTCGGCTTCCTGACCCGCACGAACTCCGAGGCGCTGTGCGCGGCGACGCGGCGCCTGGGCAGCGAGCTGGAGGCCGACTTCCGGGAAGGGGTGGCGATCACCTCCTCGATGCACCCCGACGAGCGCACGCTCATCGAGCCGTGCCGCTACGGCCGCGGCGCCCAGGTGATCTCGCTCCTGGGCACGGTGATGACCGACGGCGGCGGCAACCGGCCGCGTTGGCTGCGCTGGGTCGGCGCGGGGCTGCGCCACCCCGGGCACCTCTTCTCGCACATCGTCGGCATCGGGAGCTGGTCGAAGCGCACGATCATCACGCTCGTCATGCAGACCGAGGACAACTCGATCACGATCCGCCCGCGGCGGCGGCCCTTCTCGCGGCGCGTGGCGCTGACCTCGACGCGCGGCCAGGGCACGCCGAGTCCGCGGTGGCTGCCGCAGGCCAACGAGGCGACCAGGCGCATCGCGCGGCTCATCGACGGGCACCCGCACAGCAGCATCGCCGACATCTTCGACATCCCGATGACCGCGCACTTCCTCGGTGGCGCGGTCATCGGCGACAGTCCAGCGACCGGGGTCATCGACCCCTACCACCGGGTCTACGGCTACGAGACGCTGCACGTCGTCGACGGGGCCGCGGTCTCGGCGAACCTCGGAGTCAACCCCTCGCTGACGATCGCCGCCCAGGCGGAGCGGGCCATCTCGTTGTGGCCCAATCGCGGCGAGCCCGACACGCGGCCGGCCCAGGGTGAGCCCTACGTGGCGCTGCCGCCCGTGGCGTCCCGGCGGGTGGCGGTGTCGGCCTTCGGGCCGGCGGCGCCGGTGCCCGTGACGGTGCGGACGCGGGCCGGTGCTGCCGGCGAGCGCACCGGTGCCGCTCCGGGACGCCAGGAGCGCCCGACGCCCGCGGCCCCCGTCGTGCCGGCCGGCACGCCGTAGGCTGCCCGGTATGGCCCGGTACCTCGACGTCCACCCCGTCAACCCGCAGGAGCGGCTCATGCGCCAGGCGGCGCAGGTCGTCGCCGACGGTGGGCTCGTCGCCTACCCGACCGACTCCGGCTACGCGCTGGGATGCGGGTTGGGCAACGCGGAGGGGAGGGATCGGATCATCGCGATCCGGCGGCTCGACGACCGGCATCACTTCACACTGATGTGTGCGGACTTTGCCCAGATGGGGCAATACGTCGACATGTCCAACGCGACCTTCCGGGCGCTCAAGGCCGCGACGCCGGGGGCCTACACGTTCATCCTGCGCGCCACCCCCGAGGTCCCCCGCAAGCTCGCGCACCCCAAGAAGCACACGGTCGGCGTGCGCATCAGCCCCGACGTGCTCGTGCAGAGCCTGCTGCGGGAGGTCGGCGAGCCGATCCTCTCCTCGACCCTCATCCTCCCCGGCGAGGAAGACCCGATGACCGACGGCTGGCAGGTCAAGGAAGAGCTCGATCACGTCGTCGACGTCGTCATCGACACCGGCGAGTGCGGGCGCGAGCCGACGACCGTCGTCGACCTCTCCAGCGGCGAGGCCGAGGTGCTGCGCCGCGGCGCGGGGGACCCGGCGCCGTTCGAATAGGGCGCGGGATCCCTCTCCCGGCGAGTGATGCCGGACGTCGGATCAGGAGCCTCGTGGCCGCCCCGGCGGGCGGGGTGGCCGCCCGGGCGGGCGGGCCGACGGCTCGGGCCTGTCTCCGGCGGTCCTGTGGCCCCCTGCGGGTCTTGTGTGGGTCTCCTGTGGGTCGAAGAGGCGACGACGTGAGCGTGCACGCTTCGTCGGGGCTCAGGCGTGTCGGCCGACCGCGCGTAGGTGCCGGCACCCCGCCGCGTGGCGGGGTCGGCGCGTCTCGGGCTCGGACGTGGGCTCGGACGTGGGCTCGGGCACGTGCTCGGAGGCCGTCGCTGCGGAGGTAGGCGTGGCGAGCGTCGGGATCGGTCGGGTCAGCGCGTCGGGGATCTCGTCGAGCGCGAGCCGCGCCTCGCGCGCCAACGGCGGCAGCGCGTCGATCGGCCACCAAGCGGCCTGCGCGATCTCGACGGTGTCCTGGATCGACGGCTCGCCGCGCGCCGCGACGAGGAACGCGTGGTCCAGGTGCAGCGCCCACGGCTGCCGATAGGTGCGCAGATGATGCTCGACGCCGATCGGCGGGCGCAACCCGGTCTCCTGGGCGAGCTCGCGCTCGGCGGTCCGCACGATCGACATCCCGTAGCCGACGTAGCCGGCGGGGAAGCCCCAGTCCGACCCGGCGCTGCGCTTGCGCACGAGCAGCACGCGCGGCGTGGCCGGCGCGTCGTCGCGGGCGATGACGAGCGCTCCCGCGGTGAACTTCGGCATGAGCACGTAGGCGGCGGTGCGGGTCAGGCGATGCCAGCCCGCTGCGGCCAGGCTCGACAATGGCGTCATGGGTCCCCTTCCGGCGACGGTCGGGCCCCCCGGACGCCGTCCCCAGGCGGCCGGGATCGACCGTGGTCGACCGTGGTGTGGTCTGGGTCACGCTACTGGCTGAGGGTGTGCGGGGTCGAACGGCCAGGTCGCTGCTCGGCGGCGTCGACGCGGTCGAAGCGGTGGTGCGTGTTCGCTCTACCCTGTGTGCCATGGTCTCCCCGGTCGCCGCGATCACCCCAGCCCTGCGGGCTGCCATCGAATCGGCCCTCGGGCCCGACTTCGCCGGGGCCGACCCCGTGCTGCGACCGAGCCAGTATGCCGACGTGCAGGTCAACGCCGCCCTCGCGCTGGCCAAGCGGGCCAAGCGGCCCCCGCGCGACGTGGCCGCGGCCATCGTCGACGCCCTCGACCTGCACGAGCAGTGCTCGTCGATCGAGGTGAGTGGCCCGGGCTTCATCAACCTCGTCTTCCGCGACTCCTGGCTGGCCACGCTCGTCGGGCAGCAGGCCGGCGACGAGCGGCTCGGCGTGCCGACGCAGCAGCGGCAGATCGTGCCGATCGACTACTCCGCGCCCAACGTCGCCAAGGAGATGCACGTCGGGCACCTGCGCACGACCGTCGTCGGCGACGCCCTGGCGCGCACCCTCGAGGCGCTGGGGCACGACGTCATCCGGCAGAACCACATCGGCGACTGGGGCACGCCCTTCGGCATGCTCATCGAGCAGCTGCTCGACGTCGGCGTGGACTCCCCGCAGGCCGCGCTGCTCGAGACCGACCCCAACTCTTTCTACCAGTCGGCGCGCGAGCGCTTCGACGCCGAGCCGGAGTTCGCGACACGGGCGCGGGCGCGGGTG
This sequence comes from Kineosphaera sp., assembly GCA_039812485.1. Lineage (GTDB taxonomy): Bacteria > Actinomycetota > Actinomycetes > Actinomycetales > Dermatophilaceae > Kineosphaera. The sequence continues at coordinate 9,241 of JBDIAP010000093.1, read as the reverse complement.
GCGCTGCTGCAGTCCGGTGACGAGGCGACGTTGGAGCAGTGGCGGCGGCTCATCGGGCTCTCGACCCTCTACTTCAACCGGATCTACGAGGCCCTCGACGTCACCCTCACCGACGCCGACCTGGCGGGGGAGTCGACCTACAACGACGAGCTCGCGGGCATCTGCGACGAGCTGGAGGAGCGGGGCATCGCCGTCATCAGCGACGGGGCGCTGTGCGTCTTCCTGCCCGGCTTCACGGGGCGCGAGGGCAAGCCGGTGCCGCTCATCGTGCGCAAGTCCGACGGCGGTTACGGCTACGGCACGACCGACCTGGCGACGATCCGGCACCGGGTGCGCGACCTGCACGCCGATCGGGTGCTCTATGTCGTCGGGGCGCCCCAGGCGCTGCACTTCAAGATGGTCTGGGAGACCGCCCGGCTCGCGGGGTGGCTGCCCGACGACGTCGAGGTCGTGCACGTGCAGATCGGCAACGTGCTCGGCGAGGACCGCAAGATCCTGCGCACCCGCTCCGGCGCCCCGCTGCGGCTCATGGCGCTCATCGAGGAGGCTGTCGCCAAGGCCGGCGCGCACCTGGAGGAGGCGCGGCCCGACCTGCCCGCCGACGAGCGGGCCGTCATCGCCGGCCAGATCGGCGTCGGGGCCATCAAATACGCCGACCTGTCGGTGGCGCACGACAGCGAATACGTCTTCGACCTCGACCGCATGCTCTCGCTCGTCGGCAACACCGGGCCCTACCTGCAATACGCGGCGACCCGCGTGCGGTCGATCTTCCGGGGCATCGACCGTGACCCGGGGGACCCGGAATTCGCGCAAGCGTCGATCGCGCTCGTCGAGCCGAGCGAGCGGGCTCTGGGCCTCGCGCTGCTCGGTTTCGGCGACGTCGTCGCGGCCGTCGGCGACGAGCTCGAGCCGCACCGGCTGTGCACCTACCTCTTCGAGCTGGCGCAGGCGTTCAGCGCGTTCTACGAGAACTGCCCGGTGCTCAAGGCCGACCCCGCCACCCGCGATTCCCGGCTCGCGCTCAGCGCCCTGACGCTGCGCGTGCTGGAGCGCGGGCTCGGCTTCGTCGGGATCGCCTCGCCGGAGCAGATGTAGCGGACAGCTGTGGCGGGCTCGGCCGGCTAGAACTCCCGCAGGCCCTTCTCGCGGCGCGGGGTGCTCGACGGGGTGCCGGTGGCGGGGCGTTTCGACTCCTCCTCGACACCCCTGTCCGCGGGACTGCGGTAGGCGTCGCCCATCGCGTTGCTCGAGGCGCCGGTGGCGTCGTCCTCGTAGAGCGGCTTGCCGGTGATCGGGTCCGGTCGCCGACTCGCGCGCACCGAGCCCATCGCCTCACCCTCGGGTTCTTGCGCCGGCAGGTGCTCGTCGGTGTCGCCGCTGCCCTGGCCGCGCGAGAACCGGGACTCGAGTTCCTCGGCGCTCAACCCGTCCTGCTGCTCGGCGGCCGTCGACGCGTTCGTGTCGTCGTCGAGTGGTGCGTTGGGGTGGCTCATGACTATCCCCTACCCACATCGCGGATGCCGACACGGGGCACCGGCCACGTGCGCCCTGTCCCGCCGACCGGTCCGCTACCCGGTCCGGGCCTCGCCGCCCGTCGGCCGACCAGGCCGGTGGTGGACGCGAGCCGTCGGCGTCCCGCACACTGCTCGGGTGCCGTCCTCGAACCAGTGGCTCGTCTTCCTCGCCGCCTCGATCCTCTTCATCCAGGTGCCGGGTCCGAGCCTGCTCTTCACCATCGGCCGTGCGCTGACCGTCGGGCGCCGTGACGCGCTGCTGTCGGTCGTCGGCAACGGCATGGGGCTCATGGCGCAGGTGCTGTGCGTGGCCGTCGGGCTCGGCGGGGTCGTCGCAGCGAGCACGCAGCTCTACACGGCGATCAAGCTCGTCGGCGCCGCGTATGTCGTGTGGCTCGGCATCCAGGCGATCCGGCACCGCGGCGACGCCCGCGCGGCACTGGAGGGAATGGCCGACCGGCCGGCAGAGGCGCGCGGCGCGGCCCTGCGCACCGGCTTCATCGTCGGCTCGACGAACCCGAAGACGATCGTCTTCTTCGTCGCCTTCCTCCCGCAGTTCATCGACGCGGGGGCCGGGCGCGCGGGCCTGCAGATGGCGGCGCTCGGGCTCGTCTTCGGGCTGCTCGCGATCGCCTCCGACAGCGTGTGGGCGGTGCTCGCCGGGCGCGCCAAGGAGTGGTTCGCCCGCCGGCCGCACCGCCTCGACACCGTCGGCGCGACCGGCGGAGCCATGATGATCGCGCTCGGCGCGAGCCTCGCCGCCAGCAAGTGATCGCACCGCGCCGGCGGTCCTGCTCGGTGATGGGGTCGCGTCGGCGCTCCTGCTACTTCTGCGCGACCGTGATCGAGACGATCTTGTGGGTCTTCTTGGGCGGGCCGTCGCCGGCGTTGCCGTCGGCCTCGATCTTCTTGACGGTGTCCATGCCCTGGGCGCCGGGGCCGACCTTGCCGAAGAGCGAATACTGCGGCGGCAGCTGCACGCCGGCCGCCCCGGTGACGATGAAGAACTGGCTGCCGTTGGTGTTCGGGCCCGCGTTGGCCATGGCGACCGAGCCGACCTGATACTCGCCGGCCTTCGGCAGTTCGTCGGGGAACTCGTAGCCCGGCCCGCCCATGCCCGTGCCCTCGGGGTCGCCGCCCTGCACCATGAATCCCTGGATGACGCGATGGAAGGTCACGCCGTCATAGAAGTGGTTGCGGGCGAGGAAGACGAAGTTGTTGACGGTCTTGGGCGCCTTGCCGGCCAGCAGGTCGATCGTGATCGTGCCGACGTCGGTCTGCATCGTCGCCGTGTAGGTCTTGGCCGGGTCGATGCACATCGGCGGGGCGGTGTCGAAGCCCGTCGCGCGGCTGCTCGTGCCGCCCGCCGGCGGGCACTGTGGCGCCTCGGACGCGGGCTCCGAGCCGGCGCCGGGCGCGGCCGGGGTGGCCGTCGCCGAGGCGGCGTCCCCGGACCCCGATCCGCTACTGCCGCAGGCGGACAGCGGCAGCACGACGGCGAGGGTGAGCAGGCAGAGGCGGCGCATGGCCCCACCGTAACCACGGCTGTTGCGTTCATCTGGCAAGACGCGGTGTCGGCCGCGACCGGCGAGTCGGCTACGGTGACAGGAGTATCCATCACGACCGGCGGAGGGACAGGCCCGTTGATGCCGGGGCAGCCGCCCACGGGGTGACCCGCGGGGATTGGTGCCAAGTCCTGCGGTAGGGGGTTCCCGGCCGGAAGATGGAGCGTCGCGGGCGATCCGCCGCGGCGTCGATCCCCTTCTGGTGCTGCGCCCGGCGGGCCCGCCGCGGTGACGAGGGCTCAGGCTGTCGGCGCAGACGACGAAGGGCGTTCCATGAGCGACATCTCCCGACTCACCCGGGCGATCCGGGCCGGCATCGAGACCGACACGCAGCACGGCGCGGTCGTGCCGCCCCTCTACCTGTCGACGAACTACGCCTTCTCGGGCTTCGACGAGAAGCGCACCTTCGACTATTCGCGCAGCGGCAACCCGACCCGCGCGATCCTCGGCGACGCGCTGGCCACCCTCGAGGGCGGCGCCGGGGCGATCGTCACGGGCACGGGCACCTCGGCCATGACCTGCGTCGTCACCGTGCTCCTCGACCCCGGTGACCTGCTGCTCTTCCCCCACGACTGTTATGGCGGCAGCTGGCGGCTCTTCGAGTCGCTGGCCCAGAAGAAGCACTTCGAGACCGCGACGACCGACTTCACCGACACCCCGGCGGCGCAGGCCGCGATCCGGGAGCGGCGCCCGAGCGTCGTGTGGCTCGAGACGCCGTCGAACCCGCTGCTGCGCATCACCGACATCGAGGCCATCGCGACCGTCGCCCACGAGGTCGGGGCGCTCGTCGTCGTCGACAATACGTTCCTCACGCCGCTGCGCCAGCAGCCGATCGCGCTCGGCGCCGACGTCGTCATCCACTCGACGACGAAATACATCAACGGCCACAGTGACGTCGTCGCGGGCGCGATCGTCAGCGCCTCGGGCGAGCTGGCCGAGCAGATGGACTTCTGGTCCAACGTGCTCGGCGTGACCGGCGGGGCGTTCGACGCCTACCAGACCCTGCGCGGGCTGCGGTCGGTGCACACCCGGCTGCGCGCGCACGAGGACAACGCGGTCGCGGTCGCCGAGCTCTTCGCAGGGCACCCGGCGGTCGCCCGCACCTACTTCCCCGGCCTGCCCGACCACCCCGGCCACGAGGTCGCCGCACGGCAGCAGAGCGGTTTCGGCGGCATGGTCAGCGCCGACCTCGTCGGCGGCGAGGCCGCGGTGCGGGCCTTCCTGTCCGGACTGCGGTGCTTCTCGCTGGCCGAATCCCTCGGCGGCACCGAGTCGCTCGTCGACCACCCGCCGACGATGACGCACCTGGCGATGACACCCGAAGCGCGCGCCGAGGCGGGCATCGGCGACGGGCTGCTGCGCTTTTCGGTCGGCATCGAGCACCTCGACGATCTCGTCGCCGACCTGCGCGAGGCGCTCGACCGGGCGCAGCGCGCGGTCTCCTGAGGCTGCGCCCGATCCAGCCTGCGCCCTTGGCGTCGCGATATTCGACGCTGACGCCGTTGGCGTAGCGCACCGCGCGCCACGCGGTGTCAGCCTGCGTGCGGTCCTGCCTACGTGCGGTCCTGCCTGCGTGCGCTCCGGCCGCCAGGGTGCCTCCGAGGGATGCCGGCCGCTCCGGCTACGGCCGAGGTCCGGGGCGCAGCGGCCGGCCGCGCTCGGCGAGCACGTCGGCCAGCACGTCGAGCCGGTCGGTGACGATGCCGTCGACCCCGAGGTCGAGCAGCTCGCGCATCTGCTGGGCGTCGTCGATCGTCCAGACGTGCACCTGCCGGCCGATGGCGTGCGCTCGGCGCACGAACCCCGGCGTCACGACGCGCACGTCGCGACCGAGCACCCGGTGGTGCACCGGCACCTGGTAGGCGACTCCCGGCGTGTGCACCCACCGCGACAGCGCGGCGGGCAGGAAGCGCAGCGCCGCGACCCCGAGCGGCCCGGCGCTCGTCGCGACGCCGTCGCCCCGCGCGAGGAGCCGGAAGCGCCACAGCGTCGGCGCTGAGAACGATCCGACGCACACGCGGCGGGTCGCGCCGAGCTCGCGCAGCACCGCCAGCGTCGCCGCGGGCGTGCCGGGCGCCTTGAGGTCGATGTTGACCCGCACGTCGGGCAGCGCGGCGAGCAGGCGCGCGAGCGTCGGGATCGGCTCGCGGCCCCCGATCCGCGCGCGCGACACCTGCTCCCAGGGCAGGTCGGCGATCCGCCCGCGGGCATCGGTGACGCGGTCGAGCTCGTCGTCGTGGAAAGCCACCACGACCCCGTCGGCGGTGACGTGGACGTCGGTCTCGACATACCGGTAGCCGAACGCCGCCGCGCCCTCGAACGCCGCGAGCGTGTTTTCCAGACCCTCGTGCGGTGGAAAGAGCGCGCCGCCGCGATGCGCGAGGGCGATCGGCGGTGGGTCCAGGTAGGGGTGCCGGGCTGCGGTCATGACCTCATCGTGACCTGATCGCGGTCGGCTGGAGGCGCCGCCCGCAGCGGTGGCGCCCACACCCGCTCAGGCCCGGGAAGACCCATGTCGGACGCCGGCCGATTGCCCTGGGTCACGTCAGCAGGAGCCCCGCGGCGAAGACGGCGTAGAACACGGCGATCGCCACGAGGAAGACCCGCTCGACGAGTCCGAAGACCGCCCGGACCCGGGGGATCGCCAGGCCCGCGCAGACGAGCACGAGGCTGACGAGGGCGATCCAGTGCAGGACGGTGAGCGCCGCGGCCAGCGGCCCCCAGCCGAGGTGCTCCGCCAGCCGCGTGACGTCGCCGGTGAGGGAGTAGGCGAGCGCGAACGACGCGATGGCCACCCCGTAATGCAGCAGCCCCCGCGGCGTGCGGCGCTCCCCCTCGAGGTCGGTCGGCACGGCGACGACGAGCACCGACAACACCCCGAGTGCGACGAGCATGGCGACGGCGGGCCTCACGTAGGACCACGCCGGCAGCAGCTGCCACGCGGCGGCCGCCAGGGCCCACCAGGCGACGGCCGTGACGAGCGACATCGCCGTCGTCAGGGGCCTGGTCGGCCCGATCGCGTAGTCGCTGACCGCGTGCCGCACGGGGTCGTAGGGCGACGGCACGACGTGGGCCGCGCCCAGCAGTGCGAGCCGGGCCAGGAGCAGCGCGAGAGCGAGGGCGGCGTAGATCATGACAGCTCCTGACGGCCGGCGGTGGCAGCTTCGGGCACGAGGGCGGTGGCGGCGCCGGTCGCGGGCTCGGGGCGGTCGACGGCCGGGTCGCGGACGGCAGCGTGCACGGCCCGGATCGTCTCGGCGAGCTCGTCGGGGTCGAGGCCGAGCCCCCGGACGGCGTCGTCGAGAGCGCCCCCGAGGCGGTCGGTCGCGGCGCCCGCGAGCTGCGCTCCGGCGTCGGTGCGGCGCAACGCCCGCCGGTTGCCGGAACCCGGCGCGGCGACGTCGGCGAGCAGCCCGCGGTCGAGGAGGTCGCGCACGAGGGCGCTGGCCGCCGGCGGCGTCACCCCCAACGCGCCGGCCAGATCGCGGCTGGTGAGGTCGGGGTGCTCATCCACCACGATGAGCGCGAGCAGGCGCCGATAGCTCAGCCGCAACGGCCTCAGGCGCTGCTCGGCGGCGCGGTCAAGAGTGAGCACGAGGTCGTGCAGCTCGTAGGCGAGGTCCGGCATGGGAGTACATTAAGCCCTTAACATACTGTCACGCAAGTGGTCGGAGGGTGGCCCGGGCGGGGCCGTGGCAGGCTGCCGGAGGTGGAGACGACGACGAACTACATCGGCGGCGAGGCCGTGCCCTCGGCCCGCACCTACGAGAACATCGACCCGGCGACCGGCCGACCGCTCGGACTCGTCTCTCGCTCAGGACGATCCGAGGTCGACGACGCTGTCGCGGCCGCCGCCGCCGCGCAGCCCGCGTGGGCCGACACGCTGCCGGAGCATCGATCGCGACTCCTGCACCGCATCGCCGACCTCGTCGACCGAGACCGCGACGCGCTGGCGCGGCTCGAGAGCGAGGACACCGGCAAACCCCTGTCGCAGGCGGTCACCGACGCGACCGTGTGTGCGCGCTACTTCCGCTTCTACGGGTCGGCGATCGACTCCTACTACGGGGTGCAGATCCCGCTCGCGCCGGACCAACTCGTCTACACCCGCAAAGAGCCCTTTGGTGTGATCGGGTCGATCGTCGCCTGGAACTACCCTCTGCAGCTCATGTCACGGGCGGTCGCCGGCGCCATCGGCACCGGCAACGGCATCGTGCTCAAGCCCGCCGACGAGACCCCGCGCACGGCCGTCGCGCTCGCGCGCCTCGCGGTCGAGGCGGGGGTGCCGCCAGGCCTGTTCAACGTCGTCACCGGCCTCGGCGCCGAGGCCGGCGCCGCCCTCACCGCGCATCCGCGAGTCGCGCATCTCAGCTTCGTCGGCAGCACCCAGGTCGGCTCCCTGGTCGCGCACGCCGCCGCCGACCGGGTCGTGCCGACCGTGCTCGAGCTCGGCGGCAAGTCGGCCCAGGTCGTCTTCGCCGACGCCGACCTGCCCACGGCGGCGGGCTTCATCGTCAAGGGCATCCTGCAGAACGCCGGCCAGACCTGTTCGGCGGGCTCGCGGGTCGTCGTCCATGCCGACGTGCGTGAAGAACTCGTCGAGCTCGTCGCCCAGCGGCTGGCCGCGGCGACCATCGGGCGCGGGCTCGACGACCCCGACGTCGGGCCGCTCGTCTCGACCCGCCAGCAGGAGCGAGTGCTCGGCTATCTCGCCGATCCCGGCGGCGGGCAGGTGCGCGTCGGCGGCGGCGTGCCCGACGACGACCGGCTCGCCGGCGGCGCCTACGTGCAACCCACGCTCGTCGACGGCGTCGACCCGGCCGCGCGCATCGCCCAGGAGGAGGTCTTCGGCCCGGTGGTCGTCACGCTGCCGTTCACCGACGAAGACGAGGCGCTCGCGGTCGCCAACGGCACCGCCTACGGGCTGCTCGCGGCAGTCTGGACCCGCGACGTCTCGCGCGCCCATCGCATGGCCGCCCGGCTGCAGGCCGGTCAGGTCTACGTCAACACCTACGGCGCCGGGGGCGGGGTCGAGCTGCCGTTCGGCGGCGTCAAGCAGTCGGGCTACGGGCGGGAGAAGGGGATCGAGGCCCTCGACGCGTTCACCCAGACCAAGACGGTGGTGGTAAAGCTGTGAACAGGAGCCGGCGGACCCTCCGGCTCACTGGAGGAGGAGGCAAGTGATGACCGCTCAGCTCGTGGCCGTGCTCGGACGTGGGGTGCTGGAGACCGACGAGCCGTTCGTCCACGCGGACGACCTCGGCCTGACCCGGGGCGACGGGTGCTTCGACGCGACCCTCGTCTTCGCCGGCGAGGCTCCCCGCCGGGTGCTCCACCTCGACCGGCACATCGCACGACTCGAGCGCTCCGCGGCAGGGCTCGAGCTTCAGGGCCCGCCGGCCGACGACTGGCGCGCTCTGGTCGAGGAGGCGCTCGCGCACCCGCTCGCCCCGCCGCAGGAGTCGATGCTCAAGCTCGTGCTGGCGCGTGGCCGCGAGGAGCACCCGAGCGGCGTGCTCGCCTACCTCACGGTGACGCCGATGCCCGATTCGACGGCCGCCTCACGCCGCGGCATCGACGTCGCGTCCCTCGACCGCGGCGTCGCGTCGGACTCGTTCGCGCAGTCGCCGTGGCTGCTCGGCGGCGTCAAGACGATCTCGTATGCCGTCAACATGGCCGCCAAGCGGGAGGCCGACCGGCGCGGCGCCGACGACGCGCTCTTCGTCTCGACCGACGGCTACGCGCTCGAGGCTCCGACGGCCGCGCTCATCGTGCGCCGCGGTGACGAACTCGTCACGACGCCCGTGGGGGCGACCGGCGTGCTCGCGTCGATCACGGTCGCGACCCTCTACGAGGCGGCGCAGGGCGAGGAGATCGAGTGCTCGCACCGGCTCCTGCCCCTGGCGGAGGTCTTCGACGGCGACGGCGCGTGGCTCGTGTCGTCGGTGCGGGGCATCGCGCCGATCCGGCACCTCGACGGGCGGGAGCTGGCCTTCGACGAGGGGTGGCACGAGCGGCTCACGCGACTGGCCGGATTCGCCGACGCGTAGGGGCCGGGCCGGCCTGAGTCGCGGTCACTCACGCGCAGGATTCCCAGCGCGTCCCGGACGGCGTGGACCCGCTTCTGCGGGCGCGTCCCACCCTGCGTCGTGCCCGATGCCTGCC
>JBDIAP010000092.1:0-16086 GCA_039812485.1 Kineosphaera sp. | reverse complement strand
GAGCGCACGGCGCCCGGCGGGCGCGGTCGCCCTCCCGGAGGCTGGGCGCGATCGCGGCGGGGCGCACCAGGGCCGGGGCGCTCCTGCCGGGCGTAGCCTGGGCCGATGCCCCCACGCAGAGCCACGGTCCGCCGTCCGGACGCCGGCCGCGAGGACGCCCGGTTCGCGGTGCAGCTCGGCGGGCCCGCGGGTGGGAGGCCGCTGCTCCTGCTCCCGGGGCAGGCGAATTCGCACGTGTGGTGGGACGGGCTGCGCGAGCGGTTCGAGGATTCCTGGCGCACCGTGACGTTCGACTACCGCGGCACCGGCGAGACCGTCGCCGACCTGGCGGGAGCGGACGAGTGGACGACCCGCTCGTTCGCCGAGGACGCCGCCTACGTCATGGCCTCACTCGGCCTGGCGCGCTTCGACGTCTACGGGACGTCCATGGGCGGGCGCGTCGCGCAGCATCTCGCGGCGGCCCACCCCGATCGGGTCGGGGGCCTCGTCCTCGCGTGCACGTCACCCGGCGGCCCGCACTCCCACGAGCGGTCCCGCACGGTCCGCCGCATCCTGGCGGGGCCATCGAGCCCGGAGCGCACCGAGGCCGTGCTGCGCTTCTTCTACACGCCGCAGTGGCTGGGAACCGCGCGCGACAGCCACCTGCTCGGCGACCCGACGATGACTCCGGAGGCGGCGCGAGGGCACCTGCTGGTGAGCAACCGGCACGACGCGTGGGAGGTGTTGCCGCGCATCGTCGCCCCCACCCTTGTGCTGCACGGCAGCGAGGACCCGATGGTGCCGACGGCGAACGCGCAGCTCTTCGCGACCCGCATCCCGCACGCCCGCACGCACGTGCACCCCGGCCGGCACGGCTTCTTCGACGAGTTCGCCGACGAGGTGACCCCCCTCATCCGCGACTTCCTCGAGGCGGAGGCGGACTCCGGCGATCATGTCGGCGCGGAGGGCTAGCCGCGGGGCGGGCCGTGTGCTCGACTGGGGCATGAGCCATCCCCAGCTGCTGCACACCGTGCTCGACACGACCCGGCCACGGCGGGCCGCGGAGTTCTATCGCGAGCTGCTCGGCCTCGTCTACCGGCCCGGGGACGCACCGCCGGCCGACGACGACGCCGACGACGACGCCGATTGGCTCGTGCTGACGGCGGACGACGGGCAGCCCCGACTCGCCTTCCAGCAGGTGGAGCGCCTCACGCCGACGACGTGGCCCGCGCCTGACGTGCCGATGCAGCTACACCTCGACTTCACGGTGAACTCCACCGAGGAGCTCGACCGGCACCTGAGTCGCGCCCTCGACCTCGGCGGGAGGTTGGTCCTCGATCGCCGCGCAGACACCGACGAGCCGCTCGTCGTCGTCGCGGACCCCGACGGCCACCCGTTCTGCCTCTTCGTCGCGTAAGCCCGTCGTCGCCCGCCGCCGGGCCCGCCGGGCAGCGATCACGCGCACGTCACGGGCCGTCGGCGCGCCACATGTAGGGGGTCGTCGTCGACACCTTCACGAGCCTCGCGCGCTCGAGGATCGGCCGCGAGAACTCCGTCGAGTCGCTGGGCATGAGGGTCTTGCCGAGTGGCCTCGGGTCTGCCACGCGATCGGGGCAATCGGCCCGGGCGAGGCGCCCGCGCCACCGCGATCGCGCTCGGCGTCTCGGCATCGGTGCGCAGCTGCTCGTCGTAGGCGGCGAGCAGGGCGCGCGCCCTCACAGGTCGACCGACTCCATCGCCTCGCGCAGGTGCGCGACGCTGGCGTCGAAGAGCTTCTGCTCGTGCTCGTCGAGATCGAGGTCGCGCACCTCGCGCACCCCGCGACGCCCCAGGCTGGCGGGCACCCCGATGTAGATGTCCTCGTGGCCGTATTCGCCGCGCAGCAGCGTGGAGATCGGCAACGTCACCTTCTGGTTCGACATGATCGCCCGGGTGATGCGGGCCAGCGCCATGCCGACCCCGTAGCTCGTCGACCCCTTGGCGCTGATGATGTCGTAGGCCGCGTCCCGGGTCCGCAGGAAGATGTCCTCGAGGTCGCTGCGCAGCTGTGGATGCTGCTGGAGCCGCTTGGTGATCGACCGGCCGGCGATCGAGGCGGCGCTCCACACCGGCAGCTCGGTGTCGCCGTGCTCGCCGATGATCGTCGCGTGCACGTTGGTCGTGGCGACCTCGAAGTACTGCCCGAGGTTGAATCGCAGCCGCGCGGTGTCCAGCGACGTGCCCGAGCCGATGACCTGCTCGGACGGCAACCCCGAGTAGCGCCACGTCGCGTAGCTCAGCACGTCGACCGGGTTGGTCGCGACCAGGATGATGCCGTCGAAGCCGGACGCCATGACGGACTGGACGATGCTCGCGAAGATCTTCAGGTTGGTGGCCAGCAGGTCGATGCGCGTCTGGCCTTCCTGCTGGGCGACCCCGGCGCAGATGACGACCATCGCCGCATCGCGGCACTCGTCGTATCCGCCGTAGCTGACGGTCACGGGCTCGGGCGCCCACGCCTCCCCGTGGTTGAGGTCGAGCACGTCGGCCCGCGACTTGCGCTCGTTGAGGTCGATGAGCACGAGCTCGTCGCAGATGCCCTGGTTGACGACGGCGAACGCGTAGGCCATGCCGACCGCACCGGTGCCGACCAGGACGATCTTGTTCTCGACGTACTTCACGGGCGTGCGTTCCCTTCGGGCGGCGGCCACGGGGCCGGAGGAGGCCGGGGTGAGTGCCACATGAGAAACGGTCTTCTCAGTAAGACGTGGGGCGCGCCCGGCAGCTAACGAGACATGGAGACCATACCGACTGGACCTCGTGACCTGACGTCAGAACGCACCAACCCGAGGATGCCCGCATCCGTGCTCGCGTGGCGCCGCCGCAAGCTCGTCGCCGCCGGCCTCGAGCTCGCCCTGGCCGAGCGCACCGCCCGTTCGCACCTCGACCTGCACGAGCTGCTCGCCCTGCTCGACCGGGGTTGCCCGCCGCACCTGGCGGTGCGGATCCTCGGACCCATCGAGCCGGATCCGCTCCCGCCCCTGGGTTGCGGCCTCCTCTCCCCCGTGTCACCGTGGCCGCCCGGATCGACCGCGGTGCCTGAGCCGAGGGGACCTACCCGATGACCACGCGCCCGATGAGACAGGACTGTGCCGACGCGCCCGGCGAGATCACCCGGGGCGACGGCCTGCCGCCCGGCGACGCCGACGCCCGTGCGCCCACGCGCTCGGTCGCCTGGGCACCCGACGACGACCGCCGACCGGGGCGGCCGCAGCCTGGGGAGGCGGACGACGGTGAGCGTCGCGGCGAGCGCGACTGGGTCCACGACCTCACCTCCGGAGGGGTGCGACAGCACGCCGCCCTCGGCGACCTGCACTCCCTCATGCTGCGGGCCTCCCGACACCAGGTGTGGCGGATGCGCTCGCAGCTCGGCGACGTCGGGCCCGGGGCCGTCGACGTGCTCGTCAACCAGTGCGCCGACGAGGCGATGGCCACCCTGCTGCGCAAACTCGACACGTTCGCGGGCCGCAGCCGGTTCACGACGTGGGCCTACAAGTTCGCGATCGTGCAGACGGCCACCGAGGTGCGACGCACCGCCTGGCGGCTGCGCGACGTCCCGCTGGAGGACATCGGGGAGCTGCGCGACCGGGGCGAATCCCCCATCCAGTCCGCCGAGGCACTCGACCTCGCGCGCGCGATGGCCGACGTCATGCACCGGGTCCTGACGCCGCACCAGCGCCGGATCACGATCGCCCTGGCCGTCGAGCTCGTGCCGGCCGATGTGCTCGCCGAGCGGCTCGGCACGACCCGTGGGGCTCTCTACAAGACCCTGCACGACGCCCGCACCCGCGTGCGCGCCGAACTCGTGCGCACCGGCTACCTCCCCGACCCGCCCCCTCCCCGCGTGCAGGAAGTCCCCTGATGACCCGACCCGTGAATCTGTCGGCGCAAAGCGTCATGCGTCTGCTGGCCGAGACGCGCCCGTGGCTCTCGTGTGACGACTGCTTCGCCCGGGTCGACCTCTATGCCGAGGGTCAGACCAACGGGCACGCCTACAGCGACCCGCGCCTGGAGACCCATCTGCGCGGCTGCGCGGCCTGCGCCGAGGAGGCGGCCTCGCTCATCGACCTGCTGCGCTCGGGGCCCTGAGGCGCGGCGGGGCCGGGCACCCGGCCCTGGTGCGGGTGCCCGGCCCGTCGTGCGGACGCGATCAGGCGAAGACGTCCGAGACGTAGCGGCCGTGGTCGCGCTCCATCTCCTCGACCCACGCGGCGGCGTCCTGCGAGGAGGCGCCGGTGGCCTCGGCATACATGCGCACGCAGGTGTCGTGCACGGCCGGGGCCATGCGCTGCCCATCCCCGCACACGTAGAGGGTGGCGCCGGCCCGCACGAGGTCGGCGACGTCGGCGCGATCGGCCCACAGCCGGTCCTGCACGAAACGCAGCGGCCCGTCGTGGCCCTCCTGCGGCGCGGCCGAGTAGGCGCGCCGCACGTCGACGATCCCCTGGTCCGCCCAGGCGTCGAACTCGTCGGCGTAGAGGTCGTCGACGCCCGGCGCGTCGCAGCCGAAGAAGAGCAGCGCCGGCGCCGGGGTCACGCCCTGCGCCTGCGCGCGCAACGCCCGGTCCTGCACGAACCCGCGGAACGGCGCGAGCCCCGTGCCTGCGCAGACCATGACCATCGGCGTCGCCAGATCCTGCGGCGGCGCGAACGCGATGTTGCTGGGACGCACGGTGACCGGCACGCGGGTGCCCGGCCGGGAGTGCGCGAGGTAGGTCGACGCCACCCCCTCGTAGCGGCCCTCGCCCGAGAGGGCCGGCGCGTCGAGGTGCGCGACGGTGAGCGTCACGTGATCGGGGCTCCACCGCGGGGAGGAGCTGATCGAGTATTGCCGCGGGCTCAGCGGGGTGAGCATCACCAGGTAGCGCGCGAGCGGCAGGTCGATCGAGGCGAACCGCTCGAGCAGTTCGAGCACGCTGACGCGCTTGGCGAGCACCTCGCTCGCGTAGGCGGATTCGTCGGTCAGGGCGAGCAGCTGGGCGCGCTCGGGAGGGCAGGGGCAGGCCTGCGCGAGCTGCTCGATCTGGCGGCGCCCGGCCGGGCGGGACAGCTCGACCCACGACGACAACAGCTCGCCGGCGAGCACCGGCTCGCCGACGGGCAGGAAGGTGCTGGCGCCGCGCAGCGTCAGCCGGGTGTCGTAGGCGAGGTCGAAGCGCGCGAGCGCCCGATCGACGACGGCTGAGGGGTTGAGCGGGAGCACGGCCAGGTAGTCGCCGGTGCGATAGGACTGCCCCGCCGGGAGGGAGATCTCCAGGTGCCGCTTCGAACGGGCGCCGGGCGCGGCGAGGTCGACGAGTTCGCGGTTGGCGACGATCGTGCCGACGTCGAGGTCACCGGCGCGCAGCAGGCTCTCGCGGGCGGGGCCGCCGATCTGCACGGTGAGGTCGTCGGCCGGGTCGGCGGCGTCGGCGGCGGTCGGACCCTCGACCCCCGACGCAGCGCCGATCGCGGGCCATAGCTGCTCGTGCCAGGCGTCGAAGTCGCCGAAGAAGTCGCCGCGGGCGTTGGCCTCGCCGCGCTCGACGAGGCGCTGCGCCCCGGCCGCCGCCAGCGCGTCGTCGACGAGGGCGGGGATGCGCTGATAGGTGCGGGCCCAGTCGGTGTTGCCGCAGCCGAAGACCGCGAAGCGGACCCCGTCGAGGGCACCGGCCGGCAGTCCGGTGGCCCACGGCACGAAGGCGCGGGCGTTGTCCGGCGGCTGCCCCTCGTAGGAGGCGGTGACGACGACGACCGCGCCGTCGCGGCTCAGGGCGTCGACCCCCGCATCGAGCGGCGCCAGGGTCGGGGCGTAGCCGAGTTGGGTTGCCCGCGCGGCGATCTGGCCGGCGAATGCCTCGGACGTGCCGGCGTTGGAGCCGAAGAGGATCTGCACCGGGGTGCCGTGGGTGGCGCGCTGCGGCGCGACCTCCTGCCCAGGCACCGTCGCCTCGGACGTCCGGGAGGCCTCGCCTCGTCCCAGCACCCGGCGGCCCTCACGGCGCCGGAACCGGGCGTGGAAACCCTCCGGCTTGAGGGTGAGCGTCTCCTTGATCGTCAGCTCATAGCCGGGGTCGGCCCAGTCGATGTCGAAGCGCTGCAGCATGAGCGCGAGCACGAGCTGGGCCTCCTGCAGCGCGAACCCGCGCCCGATGCACGAGCGCTGCCCGTTGCCGAAGGGCTTCCACGCGTTGGCCGGGATCGTGCGCGCGCGCTCGAAGGCGAACCGGTCGGGGTCGAAGCGCTCCGGATCGTCCCACACCGCGGGGTCGCGGTGCAGCGACGGGGTGAGCACGAGCACGGTGTCCTCCGGCGAGATCGCATATCCGTCGGTGGCGCCGGGCGCGCTCCCGCCGATCGTCGTCGGCTCGTAGGGGTAGAGACCGAACGCCGGCGCCGTCGGCCACAGCCGCAGGGTCTCGCGCAGGATCTGGTCGAGGTAGCCGAGGTCGGCGAGATCGGCATACGTCGGGTAGCGCTCGCCGAGCACCTCGTCGACCCGCGCGCGGGCGGCGGCCATAACCTCCGGATTCTTCAACATCTCGTAGAGGGTGAAGCTCAGCAACCCCGACGTCGTCTCGTGACCTGCGATGAGGAAGGTCACCATCTGGTAGCGGACGTTCTCGTCACTGAGCCGCTCCCCCGTCTCCGGGTCGCGCGCCGACAGCATCGTGTCGAGGATGTCACTCTCACCCTCAGGAAGAGGGTTGGTCTTCCGGTGGGCGATGAGCCGGTCGGCGACCTCGTTCATGACCCGGATGTCCTCGGCGTAGCGGCGCTGGTGGCCGATCATGAGCCGGTTCTGCAGCGGCAGGCGTCGGCCGCGGTCACCGGACTCCTCCAGCGCCCCGACCATCGCGTCGACGAACGGGTGCATCTGGCTCGAGTAGAACGAGTTGAACCGGTAGGAGAACGAGCACAGCGCGATCGTGTCGAGCGTCAGCCGCGTGAAGTCGTGCGTGACGTCGATGTCGGCGTCGGGACCGAGCCGCTCCCACTTGAGCATGAGCTGCTCGGCGATGTCGCTCATGCCGTCGAACATGCCGCGCAGCGCCACGGGCGAGAACGCGGGCATGAGGATACGGTGCGCTGTGCCCCAGTCGTCCTCCTGCGTGCGGGCGGTGAAGAGCCCGTCGCCGGCGAAGGCCCGGATCTGCTCCAGCGGCGCGTGCACGCGCTTGTCGAAGCGGGACTCGTCGCACAGCTCGTCGGCGAGGCGCTGCGAGCTGACGAAGAGCAGCGGCGGACGCCCCGGGAGGTCGTGGGCGAAGATCTCGCCGTAGCGAGCCGCGAGCGCCATGTTGCCCTGCACCGGCTTGTCGGTGTCGAAGGTCGGCAGCGTGCCGACGATGGGCCGCGATTCCGGGCCGGGGATGGGGCGGGACGAGGGGGGTGTCCTGCGGCCCGTCGGCTCGTCGCCGGGGGCCTCGGTGGGGGTGGTCATGATCGTGGATTCCTCTCGGGTCGTGTGCTTCTCACTCCTGACAACGCGCCCGGACGACCCCTGGACTTGTCCTCACGCGACGCCTTGTTGTTGGCTGGCGACATGTCCGGCTACCTGCGCGCGACCCTCCTGCAGGGGTTCGACCGCGTCGTCGCCGACCTCGGCGGTCGCCCGGCGGCGCTGCTGGCCCGGCACGGGCTGCGCGCGGCGCAGTTCACGGACCCCGACGAGATGCTGCCGCTGCCGCGCGTCGCGGCGCTCATGCGCGACGCAGTCGCGGAGATCGGGACGCCTGAGCTCGTCTACCGGCTCGTCAGCGGGCAGGGCATCGAGGCGCTCGGCGCGATCCTCGCGGTGCTGGAGAGCGCCCCCACGATGCGGGACGCCCTCGCCGGCGCCGAGCGCTTCCTCTTCATCCTCTCGGACGCGACGCGGCTCGACGTCGAGCGACCGCCCGGGCGGCGCGACGCCGTCGACCTCGTGCTGACGCCGCTGACGACAGCGCCGGAGCCGGTGCTGGCCCGGTTCGGGCTGGCGCGACTGCACCAGACGCTCGTGCTGCTCGGCGACACCGACGACGCACCGATCGAGGTGCATCTGCCCGTCGAACCCGACGACCGCGTCGACGACGCGGCGTTCTTCGGGGCGCCCGTGCGGCACCTGGCCGACCGCGCGCTGCTGCGGATGCCGGCGCGGGTGCTCGACGCACCGATCTCGGGCAACCCGCGCCTGCACGACCTGGCCTGCCGGTATGTCGAGCAGCTCTTCGGCGCGTCGGGCACCTCGGGCACCGCGTCGCTGCACGAGATCGTCGCGGCGAGCCTCGCGCACGGGCCGCCGACGCTGACGTCGGTCGCGCGCGCGATGGCCGTGCACCCGCGCACGTTGCAGCGCCGGCTCGAGGCCGACGGCACCTCCTACAGCGAGGTGGTGGACGACGTGCGGCGCCGTCGGGCGCTGCGACTGGTCACCGAGACGACGATGCCGTTGGCGCGGATCGCCGGCGAGCTCGGCTACCGCGAGCCCGCGACCTTCACCCGCGCCTTCCGCCGCTGGACGGGGCAGGCGCCGAGCGCCTACCGGCACGGCCACATTCCGGCGACCGTCCCCTCGACACGACGAAGCCCCGGTGAGACCAGGCCTCACCAGGGCTTCTCCCGTCGGGATGACAGGATTTGAACCTGCGACCCCTTGACCCCCAGTCAAGTGCGCTACCAAGCTGCGCCACATCCCGATTGTTCAGTTGTACCCTCGCGGGCCTCGTGCAGACTACCCCATCCCGGGCAGCCGATCCGAATCGCCCCGCCGCCCCGGCCTTCTGCCTCAGCGCCTCCGCCGGCGCGGCTGACGCACCCGCACGGACAGCTCGATCGGCGAGCCCACGAAGCCGAACTGCTCGCGCAGCCGCCGCTCGAGGAAGCGCCGATAACTCGCCTCGAGGAAGCCGCTGGCGAAGACGACGAACCGCGGCGGCCTCGTCGAGGCCTGCGTCGCGAAGAGGATGCGCGGCTGCTTGCCGCCCCGCACGGGATGCGGGTGGGCGGCGACGACCTCGCCGAGGAACGCGTTGAGCTTGCCGGTCGGGATGCGCGTGTCCCACGAGTCGAGCGCGGTCTCGAGCGCAGGCACGAGCTTGTCGACATGCCTGCCGGTGCGCGCGGAGATGTTGACCCGCGGCGCCCACTGGATCTGCACGAAGTCGCGCTCGATCTCGCGCTCGAGGTAGTAGCGCCGCTCGTCGTCGAGCGTGTCCCACTTGTTGTAGGCGATGACGAGCGCCCGCCCCGCGTCGACGACCTGCTGCACGACGCGCACGTCCTGCTCCGACAGCGGCTGGCTGACGTCCATGAGCACGACCGCGACCTCGGCCTTCTCCAGCGCCGTGCGGGTGCGCAGCGAGGCGTAGAAGTCCGCCCCGCGGCTCTGGTGCACGCGCCGCCGGATGCCCGCGGTGTCGACGAATCGCCAGACCTTGCCGGCGAGCTCGATGTATTCGTCGACCGGGTCGCGCGTCGTGCCCGCCACGTCGTCGACGACGACCCGCTCGCTGCCCGCGAGCTTGTTGAGCAGGCTGGACTTGCCGACGTTGGGCCGCCCCAGCAGCGCGACCCGCCGCGGGCCGCCCCGCCGATACGCTCCGGAGACCGCCGAGACGGCGGGGAGCACCTCGAGGATCGCGTCGAGCATGTCGCCGCTGCCGCGCCCGTGCAGCGCCGACACCGGCCACGGCTGCCCGAGACCGAGCGACCACAGCATCGCCGCGTCGGCCTCGGTGCGCTCGTCGTCGACCTTGTTGGCCACGAGCACGACCGGCTTGCGGGAGCGGCGCAGCAGCTTGACCACGGCTTCGTCGGCGTCGGTCGCGCCGACCGTCGCGTCGACGACGAACATGACGACGTCCGCGAGCTCGATCGCGACCTCGGCCTGCTCCGCCACCCTCAGGTGGATGCCCGCCGCCCCGACCTCCCAGCCGCCGGTGTCGACGAGCGTGAACCGCCGACCGGCCCACTCCGCGTCGTAGGCGACCCGGTCGCGGGTCACGCCCGGCACGTCCTCGACGACGGCCTCACGCCGCCCCAGGATGCGGTTGACCAGCGTCGACTTGCCGACGTTGGCACGACCCACGACGGCCACGACCGGACGCGCGGCGTCCTCGTCGTCGTCGTCCTCGTCGCCCGGGCCGCGGTCCAGCAGGGCGCGGTCCTCCTCGCTGAGCTCGAAGTCGTCCAGGCCCGCCCGCAGCGCCCGCTCGACGTCGGCGTCGTCGGCGCCCGCGGCGACGAACGAGGGGCCCGGCTGGGCACCGGCCTCGTCCTCGTCGGCCGCGGCGCACTGGGCCATCACGAGGTCGTAGGCGACCTCGACCGACGCCTCGAAGTCGAGGTCGGACGTGTCGAGCAGCGCCACGCCCGGTGCGGGCTCCACGAAAGCCGTGACCTTGGCGTCGTCCGCGTCGCGCCGCACGACCTCGTCGCGGGTGGCGGCGACCACCTTCTCGTCCGCCTGACCGTGCAGTTGCAGCGCGCGGCGACGCAGCCGGGCCTCCTCGCTGGCGACGAGCAGCAGACGCGCATCGGCGTCCGGGGCGACGACGGTCGTGACGTCGCGCCCCTCGGCGACGATGCCGGTGCCGGATTCACGGGCGGCGTCGATGATCTCGCGCTGCTCGGCGATGAGCCGCTCACGCACGGCGGGCACCGACGCCACCCGGGAGACGGCCGCGCTGATCCGCGACTCGCGCACGGCGTCGGTGACGTCGACGTCGCCCACGGCGATCGTCGGGGCCTGCGGGTCGGTGCCGCTGTGCAGCTCGACGCCCGCGACGTGCGCGGCGATGTCCGCCGGATCGTCGAGGTCGACGCCCTGCTCCAGCGCCGACCACGTCGCCGCGCGATACATCGCACCGGTGTCGAGGTAGGCGGTGTGCAGCCGCTCCGCGAGCGCCCGCGAGACACTCGACTTGCCCGAGCCGGACGGGCCGTCGATCGCGACGACGGGACGAAACGGGGGGGTTGTGCTCATCGTTGCAGCCTATCGGCTGGCGGGGCGTGCCCCAGACGGCCCGAGCCACGGCCGCGGACCCCGCGGCGGTCGGGGCGCCCGGGAGGCCCGCGGCCGGACCACTCCAGCCCCGCACATGCTCAGTCGCGCACCGTCCAGCCGCGGGCACGCAGCTCCTCGACGAGGGGCTCGGCGGCCTGCGGCACGACCCACATCTGCACGATGCCGACGGGGCGCCCGAACTCGTGCTCGATGCGCAGATCCTCGAGGTTGACGCCGGCCGCCCCCACCTCGTGCAGCAGCCGGGCGATCGTGCCGGGCTCGTCGGCGACGACGACCGTGACCACGGCATACGCCACGGCGGTCGAGCCGTGCTTGCCGGGGATACGGGCTTGACCGGCGTTGCCGTCGGCGATGACCGAGGCCAGCACGCCGCGCGCGCCCGGCGCCGGCGCGTCGGGGTCGTCGCCGATGGCGTCGAGTGCGGCGACGACCGAACCCAGGTCGGCGGCGAGCTCGGCAAGCACGTTGCGCACCGCGGTCGCGTTGCCGACGAGGATCTGGGTCCACAGCGTCGGGTCGCTCGCGGCGATCCGCGTGACGTCGCGCAGCCCCTGCCCGGCCAGGCCCACCGACTCCGTCGGCAGGTCGCGCAGCCGCGAGGCGACGAGGCTGGCGGCGACCTGCGGCACGTGCGAGACCGCCGCGACGGCCGCGTCGTGCTCGGCCGCGTCCATGCGGGCGACGGTCGCGCCGGCGAGTTCGGCCAGGGCGCAGACCTGTTCGACGCGCCCGTCCTCGGACGCCGCCGACGGCACGACCACCCAGGGCCGGCCCACGAAGAGGTCGGAGCGCCCCGACACGGCGCCGCTGCGCTCCCGCCCGGCCATCGGGTGTCCCCCGACATACCGGGTCAGGTCGGCTCCCTGCTCGGCGAGCTCGGCGTGGATGACCCGCTTGACCGAGGCGACGTCGGTGACGGTGGCGCGCGGGTGGGCCCGCAGTTGGGTCGCGACGACGGCGGCGGTGACGTCGGGCGGCGCGGCGACGACGACGACCTCCGGGTCGGGGGCGCCGGGCGCCGCGATGCGTCCCGCGCCGAGGTCGGCGGCGAGCGTCACCGCCGTCGGCGAGGGGTCCGCGAGCGTGACGTCGACGCCGCGGGCCCGCAGGGCGAGCCCGACGCTGGTGCCGATGAGCCCCGTGCCGACGACCCGCACGCGGCTGACCGCGGCCACCTACAGCTCCGCGGCGGCGTAGAGCTGACCGATCTCCTTGCCGTTGAGCGGCCGCATGCGCCCGCTCTTGAGGTCGCGCAGCTGCACGGGCCCGACCTGCACCCGCATGAGCGTCTCGACGGGGTGCCCGACGGCCTCGAGCAGGCGCCGCACGATGTGCTTGCGGCCCTCGTGGATGACGACCTCGACGATCGCCTTGCCGGGCGCCGAGTCGAGCAGCTTGAACGAGTCGACGGCGACCGGCCCATCCTCGAGTTCGATGCCCTCGCGCAACCGGCGGCCGACGTCGCGGGCCACCGGCCCGGGCACGGTCGCGACATACGTCTTGCTCACCCCGTAGGAGGGGTGTTGCAGCCGGTGGGCCAGCTCGCCGTCGTTCGTCAACAGCATGAGCCCCTCGGTCTCGGCGTCGAGCCGACCGACATGGAAGAGCCGCTCCGGCCGGCGCGCGAGATAGTCGCCCAGACAAGGCCGCCCGTGCTCGTCGCTCATCGTGGAGACGACGCCGAGCGGCTTGTTGAAGGCGAAATAGACGCGGCTCGCGTCGAGCTGCACCCGCACGCCGTCGACGTGCACGCTCTGAGTCACGGGATCGATGCGCACACCGAGCTCGGTGACGACGGTGCCGTCGACCTCGACGCGCCCCGCGGCGATGAGCTGCTCGCACGCCCGTCGGCTGCCGACACCCGCCGCGGCGAGGAGCTTCTGCAGCCGCACGCCGTCCGGGTCGTGCACGTCGATGCCCGGGGCGGTGCCCGCACCGCTGCCGGCGCGTGCGGTCGGCGCGCCACGACGGGCGCTGCCCTGCCGGCCGCGTCGCACGCGCGGGGCACCGGACCCAACGGCACCACCCCGGGTCCCGCCTCCGCCCGAACTCGCCCGCGGCGCACCGCCACTCGATCCGCCCCGCGACGAACCCGCCCCCGCGCCACCGCGCGAGGCGCCACCGCCGCCACTGCCATGACGCGACGTGCCACCGCCACCGCGCGAAGCGCCACCGCCACCCCGCGAGGAACCGCCGCGGGCCCCGCCCGCGGCGCCGCCGGAGCGACCCGACCTACCGGTGCCGTCCCCGCGAGGTCCGGGACGTCGTGGGCTGGGAGTCATGAGTCGCGCTCCTGAATGAGGTCGTCGAGAAGGTCCGAATCGGGAAGGTACGGCGCCAGCGGCGGCAGCTCCTCGATCGACCGTAGCCCGAGACGCTGCAGGAAGTACGGCGTCGTGCCGTAGAGCACCGCGCCGTGCTCGTCGTCGACCCCGATCTCGGTGATGAGACCGCGGGTCAGCAGGGTGCGCACGACGCCGTCGACGTTGACGCCGCGCACGCCGCTGACCCGGGCGCGCGAGACCGGCTGGCGGTAGGCGATGACCGCGAGCGTCTCGAGGGCCGCCTGGCTGAGGCGGGCGCGTTGCCCGTCGAGCAGGTACTTCTCGACGACCGGCGCGAGGTCGTGCCGGCTGTAATAGCGCCAGGCCCCGCCGAGGCACAGCAGCGCGAAGCCCCGCCGCGACTCCTCGTCGTCACGGGCGATCGCGGTAAGCGCCTCCTCGACGACGGGCTCGGGCCGGTCGAGGGCCGCCGCGAGGGAGGCGGCGCTGACCGGCTCCTCGACGACCATGAGCACCGCCTCGAGCGCGGCGCGCAGGCCGCCGGGCACCGTGTCGGGGTCGAAGGCCGGCTCGTCGAGGGCCTCTGGCGCGTTGTCGAGATCGCTCACGCTCGGTCCTTCGTCTCGTTCGGCTCGGGGCCCGCCGAGTCGGCATCGATCGATTCGGTGCCCGCCGACCTACTCGGCTCGGCCTCGATCGCCCCGGTCACCTCGGTCACCTCGACCGCCTCGTCGCCCTCGTCGAACTCGGCGCCCACGTCCAGCGCGCCGTCGTCGTGCCCGACCCATGCGACGGTGAGGTCCCCGAGCGCCTCGGGCTGCTCGAACGTCACCGCCGCCTCCCGGAAGAGCTCGAGCAGCGCGAGGAAGCGGGCCACGACGACGAGCGTCGTGTCGGCGTCGGCGACGAGATCGCGGAACGAGGCCACCCGCTGCGACCGCAGCCGCCGCACGATGAGGGTGGCCTGCTCGCGCACGCTGACCGCAGGTGCGTGCAGGTGCGCGACACCGACGGTGGGCGGGAGCTTGGGGGTCAGGGCGCCCGCCGCGATACGCGCCAGCTGGTCGGGCGTCACCGCGAGCACGAGCTCGGGCAGCAGCGCCGCGAACCGCGGCTCGAGCCCGCTCTGGCGCGGCATGACGCTCCCGTGCCGGGCGATGCGATCCTCGACCCAGGCCGCGACCTCCTTGAACGCCCGATACTGCAACAGCCGGGCAAAGAGCAGGTCACGGGCCTCGATGAGTTCGACGTCCTCCTCCTCGTCGCCGGTGCGCGGCAGCAGCCGAGCGGCCTTGAGGTCGAGCAGCGTGGCCGCGACGAGCAGGAACTCCGAGGCCTGCGACAGGCTCCACGCCGCCGCGCCGTCGCCCTGCGGCGCGCGGATATAGGCGACGAATTCGTCGGTCACCTGCGCCAGGGCGATCTCGGTGATGTCGAGCTTGTGCTTGGAGATGAGGCCGAGCAGCAGATCGAACGGCCCGGAGAAGACGTCGAGGTGCACCTCGAAGGGCGTGGCGGCGGCCCGTCGCGTGAGCACCCCGCCGGGGGTCGCGGGCGCGGCCGGCTGCGGCGCAGCGTCGCGCGCGCCGTCCCCGTGCGCCGCCGCGATGGTCGCGCTCAGGCCGCGCCGCCTCGGCTGATGAGCTCGCGCGCCAGCTGCCGGTAGGCCTCCGCCGCGGCGTGCGACGACGCGTACTGCGTGATCGGCTCGGCGGCCAGCGTCGCGTCGGGGAACTTCACGGTGCGGCTGATGACCGTGTGGAAGACCCGGTCCTGGAAGTGGTCGACGACGCTGCGCACGACCTCCCGGCTGTGCAGGGTGCGGCCGTCATACATCGTCGCGAGGATCCCGTCGACCTGCAGGCGCGGGTTGAGCCGGTCGGTGACCTTGTCGATCGTCTCGACGAGCAGAGCCACCCCCCGCATCGCGAAGAACTCGCACTCCAGCGGGATGATCACCCCGTGCGCGGCGGTCAGCGCGTTGACGGTCAGCAGCCCGAGCGAAGGCTGGCAGTCGATGAGGATGACGTCGTAGTCGTCGAGCACCGGCCGCAGCACCCGCGCCAGCACCTGCTCCCGGGCGACCTCGCCGACGAGTTGCACCTCGGCCGCGGACAGGTCGATGTTGGCCGGCAGGAGGTCGAGGTTCGCCGTCCGCGTCGGCTGGATGACCTGACGCACGTCGTGACCGCGCTCGACGAGCAGGTTGTAGATGGTGAGGTCGAGCTCGTGAGCCCGCAGCCCGAAGCCGACGGACAGCGCCCCCTGCGGGTCGAAGTCGACGAGGAGCACCTTGCGCCCGAGCTCCGCGAGGGCCGCCCCGAGATTGATCGTCGTCGTCGTCTTGCCGACGCCGCCCTTCTGATTGCACATCGCGATGATCCGCGCGGGACCGTGCCGATCGAGCGGCGGCGGCTGCGGGAACCGCGGCATCGGCCGCCCGGTCGGACCCACGCTGCCCTCGCCCGCGCTCTCGGTGCCCGGCAGGTGGCCGCTGGACTCCGCGTAGTCGTCGGTGACCGTCGGGTCGTCGCTCATGTCCGCCTCGCGTTCGAAGTGGGTCCGGCCGGTGCTCGAATCGGTCCGCGTGCCTGCCTGCGTGGGGGCGATCTGCTGCAGGGCCATCGGGGTGCCACTCTCCTGTCCGGGCCACGGGTGCGCGCCTCGACCCTCGCGGGTCGAAGCCCGTGCATCCCGAGCCGTTCGTCGTTCGAGCCTTAGTGTCGTTCGCACAGTGCTGTCGTGCCGAGCCGTGCTGTCATGCCGAGCCGTGCTGTCATGCCGAGCCGTGCTGTC
>JBDIAP010000091.1:0-16207 GCA_039812485.1 Kineosphaera sp. | reverse complement strand
GATCGGACCTCAGCGCGTCAGCGCGGCGTCGGAACGGTTGACGCGCGCCGCGCGGGACCGGCGCCGGTGGATCATGAGGCTCTCCAGCGGAGAGGTCTCGGTGCCCCGCAGGCGCCGCAACAGCAGGCTCGTCGGGGCGATCCGGCGCGTGACGACGGGGGCGAATCCCAACCGCGCGAACGTGCGGTTGGCCTCGCGCGCGTGGGTGGGCACCGATGTCATGACGTGCTCGGCTCCGCAGCGCTGCGCCCGCGCGCCGACCGCCAGCAGCAGGGAGCGGGCGACGCCGCGGCGCCGGAACTCCGGCAGGACGAACAGCTCCTCGACGGCCAGCGAAGGGGTGTCGAGGAGGATCGATGTCGCCTGGTCATAGACCCAGGCATAGCCGACGGCGGCTCCGTCGCAGAGAGCGAGGAAGACGACGACGCCCTCGCGCTGCGCGGCCCTGGCCAGGCGACCTTCGACGACCGCGCGTTGGGCCGCCTCGCGCGAGAGGCCGGCATCGTGACGCCGCTCGACCCACAGGTCCGAGAACGCGTCGACGAGGTCGTTCGTCAGGGGCGCGACCGTCACCTGCGGCGCAGGGGCACTCATCTTCAGCTCCGATCCGACGGTGGAGGGGGACACCGCGACGCCGACTGTACGTTACCCACGGGTCACTTCAGAGCGGGGGCTGGGATCGCGGCAGCGAGCACCGGTGGGACATTCCGGCGTGCGAGATCCAGCGTCCGATCAGGACTCAGGGCGGACGTGGCCGACGCCGTCGAGCATAGGCCCGCCGACCTGTCCCGTGGTAGCCAGGGGCTCAGCGCTTGCCGGGAAGCCCGGTGATGACAGCCTCGGCCACCTCGCGCATGCCGAGCCTGCGGTCCATCGCGGTCTTCTGGATCCACCGGAAGGCGTCGGGCTCGCTGAGCTTGAGCTGGGTCATGAGCACGCCCTTGGCGCGGTCGACGGCCTTGCGGGTCTCCAGGCGGTCGCCGAGGTCGGCGATCTCGGCCTCGAGCGCCCGGACCTCGTCCCAGCGCGAGCGCGCGATGTCGATCGCCGGCCGCAGGTCATCGATGGTGAACGGCTTGACGACATACGCCATGACACCCGCGTCGCGGGCGCGCTCGACGAGGTTCTTGTCGCTGAAGGCAGTGAGCATGACGACGGGGGCCAGGTGCTCCGAGCCGACGATCTCGGCCGCGCTGATGCCGTCGAGCACCGGCATCTTGACGTCCATGACGACGAGGTCGGGGCGAAGCTCCCGCACCAGGTCGACGGCCTGCTGGCCATCGGGCGCCTGCCCGACGACCTCGTAGCCGGCTCCTTCGAGCATCTCGGCGAGATCCAGGCGGATGAGCGCCTCGTCCTCGGCGACGACCACCCGCAGTCCGCCGCCCTGCTCGTCGGCGCGCGAGGGAGCCTGCGTCGGCGCGGCCTCGGCGGCCGGTGGGGTCGCCGGGACGTCAGTCTCCTCCGCGGGCTTCTCCGCGGTCTTTGCGGTGGGCTCCTCCGCGGGCTTCGCGGTCGGCTTCACCGGCTTCGGAGCCGCGGCCTTCGGAGCCGCGGCCTTCTTCTTCGGCGCGGCCTTCTTGGCGGGCTTGGCCGGCTCGGCGGCGTTGTCGTCGGCCTTCGCGCGCCGGGGCACTCGGCCCGAGGCGGTCGCTGAGGCGGACTCGACCGTCTCGCCCGACGAGGCGGTCTGTGGCTCGTCGGGCTCGTTCACCGCGGAGGTCTTTGCTGGACTCACGAAGGACACCATATTCTGCGCGTCTGCAGGGCGCGCACCTGGGTAGCAGGAAACTGATCGCCGACTGCTCACTGCGAACGCGTCCAGAGGCGCTCTGATCAGCGTCGCGACCCGCGTCGCCGCCGTGCGCGCGCTCAACGGGTGAGGGTGCCGGGAGCGGGATTCGAACCCGCACGACCGTGAGGTCAGAGCATTTTGAGTGCCCCGTGTCTGCCATTCCACCACCCCGGCGGGCGATCAGGCGCCGTGCCGAGCATAACCCGGCACGGCGCCGGCATCGGGCAGGCTCAGGCGCCCGAGCCCACCCGGTGCACCTGCAGCATGTTCGTCGTGCCCGTGACGCCCGCGGCGGTGCCGCCCACCACGACCACCACGTCGCCGTCCAGGCAGCGACCCTGCTCCATGAGGATCTTGTCGACGTCGCGCACGAGCGAGTTGATGTCCTCGTCGGGCACGTTGTAGGTCGTCACACCCCAGGTCAACGCGAGGCGGCGGCGGGTCTGCGGGTCTTGCGAGAACGCCAGCATCGGCAGCGGGGGGCGCACCCGCGCCATCCGGCGGGCCGAGTCGCCTGACGTCGTGAAGACGAGGAGATACTTCGCGTGCAGGAACTCACCGATCTGGGCGGCAGCGCGGGTGACCGCTCCCCCGGTAGTGGAGGGCTGGGTGCCGAGCGGGGGGATGCGGGCGAGGCCGTGATCCTCCGTGTTCTCGATGATGCGTGCCATCGTACGCACGGCGATGATCGGCCAGGCACCCACCGACGTCTCACCCGAGAGCATGATCGCGTCGGCTCCGTCGAGCACCGCGTTGGCGCAGTCGCTGGCCTCGGCGCGGGTCGGACGCGAGTTCTCGATCATCGACTCGAGCACCTGCGTGGCGACGATGACCGGCTTGGCGTTGCGGCGGGCCAGCTCGACGGCCCGCTTCTGCACGAGCGGCACCTCCTCGAGCGGCATCTCGACGCCGAGGTCGCCGCGGGCGACCATGATGCCGTCGAAGGCGCGCAAGATCTCGGGGAGGTTGGCGACGGCCTGCGGCTTCTCGATCTTCGCGATGACCGGGCGGCGGACGCCCTCTTCCTCCATGATCTCGTGGCAGCGGTCGACGTCGCGGGCGTCTCGCACGAACGACAGCGCGATCCAGTCGGCGCCCTGGCGCAGGGCCCAGCGCAGGTCTTCCTCGTCCTTCTCGGAGAGAGCGGGCACGCTCACGGCGACGCCCGGCAGGTTGATGCCCTTGTTGTTGGAGACGACACCGCCCTCGACGACCGTGGTGACCACGTCCGTGGGCGTCACCTCGGTCGCGCGCAGACAGATCTTGCCGTCGTCGATGAGCAGGAGGTCGCCGACGTTGACGTCACCAGGCAAACCCTTGAAGGTCGTGCCGACCCGATCCTTGGTGCCGTCGACCTCCTCGATGGTGATCGTGAAGGGGTCGCCGACGGCGAGGTTGACGGGGCCGCCGGAGAAGCGGGTGGTGCGGATCTTGGGTCCCTGCAGGTCGACGAGCACCGCGACCGCGCGGCCGCTGGCCTCGCTGGCCTCGCGGACCCAGGCGATCTGCTGGGCGTGCTCTTCGTGACTGCCGTGGGAGCGGTTGATGCGGGCCACATCCATCCCCGCATCGACGAGCTCTCGAATCTTCTCGGAGCTGGCGACTGCAGGGCCGAGTGTGCTGACGATCTTGGCGCGACGCATGGCCTCCAGTCTATTGCCCTCGACGCCGCAGGATCGAACGAGGCACCGCCTTGGCGCAACGGCGCCGCATATCGCGACGGCGGGGGCTGATTCGAATCAGCCCCCGCCGTTCGCGAGGTCGGGTCGTCACCTCGGACGACGCGCCCGGCCATGAGTCAGACCAACACTCAGACCAGCACTCAGGCCAGCACTCAGACCACGAGTCAGACCACGAGTGGCCGCTCCGTCGGCGCGATCGGTCGCGGCAGCGTCGACGTGCCGTTGAGCCATGCGTCGACGCCGTGCGCGGCGCTGCGGCCCTCGGCGATCGCCCACACGATGAGCGACTGCCCGCGGCCGGCGTCGCCCGCGACGAAGACCCCGGGCACGCTCGTCATGTAGGTGTCGTCGCGCGCGATGTTGCCCCGCTCGTCGAGGTCGACGCCGAGCTGCTCGACGATGCCCGTGGGCTGCGGGCCGACGAAGCCCATGGCGAGCAGCACGAGCTGGGCCGGGATGACGCGCTCGGTGCCCTCGACCTCGGCGAAGCGGCCGCCCTCGAAGCGGACCTCGACGAGCCGCAGTCCGCTGACCTTGCCATGCTCGCCGAGGATCTCCTTGGTGCTCGTCGCATAGACGCGATCGCCACCCTCCTCGTGGGCGCTGGCGACCCGGAACAGCATCGGGTAGGTGGGCCACGGGTGCGCGGCCGACCGGTCCAGACCGGGCTGAGGCATGATCTCCAGCGACGTCACCGAACGGGCGCCCTGGCGGTGCGCGGTGCCGATGCAGTCGGCGCCGGTGTCGCCGCCGCCGATGACGACGACGTCCTTATCCGTCGCGACGATCTGGTCGGCCACCTCGTGGCCCAGAGCGACCCGGTTGGCCTGCGGCAGGAAGCTCATCGCCTGCACGACACCGTCGAGCTCGGCGCCGGGCACCGGCAGCCCGCGCGGCATCGTCGAGCCGATCGCGAGGACGACGGCGTCGTAGCGACGCCGCAGCTGCGCGCCGGTGACGTCGCCGCCGACGTTGACGCCGTTGCGGAAGCGGGTGCCCTCGGCGCGCATCTGGGCGAGCCGCCGGTCGAGCACCGCCTTCTCCATCTTGAACTCCGGGATGCCGTAGCGCAGCAGGCCGCCGGGCTTGTCGGCCCGCTCGAAGACCGCGACCGTGTGACCGGAGCGGGTCAGCTGCTGCGCGGCGGCCAGGCCGGCGGGGCCCGAGCCGATGACCGCGACCGTGTGCCCGTTGAGGCGCTCCGGCGGCAAGGGTGCGACGAGTCCGGCGTCGAATGCCCGCTCGATCGTCGTGACCTCGACCTGCTTGATCGTCACCGGCGGCTGGTTGATGCCCAGCACGCACGCGGTCTCGCAGGGTGCGGGACACAGCCGGCCGGTGAACTCCGGGAAGTTGTTCGTCGCGTGCAGCCGCTCGATGGCCTCGGGCCAGCGGTCGCGCCAGGCGAACGTGTTCCACTCGGGGATGAGGTTGCCCAGCGGACAACCCGAGTGACAGAAGGGGATGCCGCAGTCCATGCAGCGTCCCGCCTGACGGCGCAGCTCCTCGACCGGCTGGGCCTCGTAGACCTCCCGCCAGTCCTGGATGCGCACCGGCACCGGCCGCCGCTTCGGCAGCTCGCGCTCTCGGTTCTTCAGAAACCCTCGAGGGTCAGCCACGGGATGCCTCCATGATCCGGTTCCACACCTGGTCTCCGTCGAGGTCCAGGCCCTCGGCCTGCGCGGCCGAGCGCACGTCGAGGACGCGCTGGTAGTCGCGCGGCAGCACGAGGCTGAGCCGCTGCGATGGGGCCGGCCAGTCGGCCAGCAGGCGCTGCGCCACGGCCGAGCCGGTCTCGTCGGCGTGCTGGCGCAGCAGGGTGGCGACGACGTCGAGGTCGCTGGGGCGCAGCGGCTGCACGTCGACGAGTTCGGTGTTGACTCGCTCTACCGGCAGGTCGAGCACGTAGGCGACCCCGCCGGACATGCCGGCCGCGAAGTTGCGCCCGATGCCGCCGAGCACGAGCACCGTGCCGCCGGTCATGTATTCGCAGCCGTGGTCGCCCACGCCCTCGACGACGGCGGTCGCACCCGAGTTGCGCACGCAGAAGCGCTCCCCGACCTGGCCGCGCAGGAAGATCTCGCCGCTCGTCGCGCCGTAGGCCACGACGTTGCCCGCGATGACGTTGGCCTCGGCGAGCACCGGGGACGCCTCGGACGGCCGCACGATGACGCGACCGCCGGACAGGCCCTTGCCGACGTAGTCGTTGGCCTCGCCGATGAGCCGCAGCGTCACGCCCCTGGGCAGGAACGCGCCGAACGACTGACCGGCGCGCCCGGTGAGCGTGACGTCGATCGTGTCGTCCGGCAGCCCGTCGGGGTGCGCCTTGGTGACACAGTGGCCGAGCATCGTGCCGACGGTGCGGTTGACGTTGCGCACGGTGGTCTCGATGCGCACCGGCTCGCCCCGCTCGAGGGCGGGGGCCGCCTGCGCGATGAGCTGGTTGTCCAGGGCCCGCTCCAGGCCGTGGTCCTGCTCCTTCGAGCAGAAGCGTGACTGATCGTCGCCCGGCACGGCCTCGGCGAAGATCGGCTCGAGGTCGAGCCCGCTGGCCTTCCAGTGCTCGATGGCCTTGGCCTTGTGCAGCACCGACGTCTGGCCGACGGCCTCCTCGATGGAGCGGAAGCCGAGTTCGGCGAGGAGCTGCCGCACCTCGGTGGCGATGTACTCGAAGAACGTCTCGACGAACTCGGGCTTGCCGGTGAAGCGGGCGCGCAACTCGGGGTTCTGCGTCGCGACACCGACCGGGCACGTGTCGAGGTGGCAGACGCGCATCATGATGCAGCCCGAGACGACGAGCGGTGCGGTGGCGAAGCCGAACTCCTCGGCGCCGAGCAGCGCGGCGATGACGACGTCGCGGCCGGTCTTGAGCTGCCCGTCGGTCTGCACGACGATGCGGTCGCGCAGGCCGTTGAGGATGAGCGTCTGCTGCGTCTCGGCCAGGCCGAGTTCCCACGGCCCGCCGGCGTGCTTGAGCGAGGTCAGCGGCGAGGCGCCGGTGCCGCCGTCGTGCCCGGAGATGAGCACGACGTCGGAGTGGGCCTTGCTGACGCCCGCGGCGACCGTGCCGACGCCGACCTCGGAGACGAGCTTGACGTGGATCCGCGCGCTCGGGTTGGCGTTCTTGAGGTCGTGGATGAGCTGGGCGAGGTCCTCGATCGAGTAGATGTCGTGGTGCGGCGGCGGGCTGATGAGCCCGACGCCCGGGGTCGAGTGCCGCGTGCGGGCGACCCACGGATAGACCTTCGGGCCGGGCAGCTGGCCGCCCTCGCCCGGCTTGGCGCCCTGGGCCATCTTGATCTGGATGTCGTCGGAGTGTGTGAGGTAGAGGCTCGTGACGCCGAAGCGCCCGGAGGCGACTTGCTTGATGGCGCTGCGCCGCTCGGGGTCGAGCAACCGTTCCGGATCCTCGCCGCCCTCGCCGGTGTTGGACCGCCCGCCGAGGTGGTTCATCGCGATCGCGAGCGTCTCGTGGGCCTCCAGCGAGATCGAGCCGTAGCTCATCGCGCCGGTGTTGAAACGCTTGACGATCTCACTGACCGGCTCGACCTCCTCCAGCGGCACACTGGGCCGGTCGGAGGCGAACTCGAAGAGACCGCGCAGCGTCATGAGGCGCTTGGCCTGGTCGTTCACGCGGGCCGTGTATTGCTCGAAAATGTCGAAGCGCCGGTTGCGGGTGCTGTGCTGCAGCCGGAAGACGGTCTCGGGGTCGAAGAGGTGCGGCTCGCCCTCGCGGCGCCACTGGTATTCGCCGCCGATGTTGAGCACCCGGTGGCTCGGGCTGATGCCGTCCTTGGGGTAGGCCTGCGCGTGGCGTGCCGCGACCTCGGCCGCGATGACGTCGAGCCCGACGCCGCCGAGACGGCTCGTCGTGCCCGTGAAGTAGGCGTCGACGACGTCCTGGCCGAGCCCGACGCACTCGAAGACCTGCGCGCCGCGGTAGGACGCGACCGTCGAGATGCCCATCTTGGACATGACCTTGAGCACGCCCTTGCCGAGCGCCTTGATGAGGTTGGCCACGGCCTTCTCGGAGGTCACCTCGGTGATGCCGCGGCGACGGACGAGGTCCTCGACCGACTCCATCGCGAGGTAGGGGTTGACGGCCGCGGCGCCGAATCCGATGAGCAGCGCCACGTGGTGGACCTCGCGCACGTCACCGGCCTCGACGAGCAGGCCGACCTTGGTGCGGGTCTTCTCGCGGATGAGGTGGTGATGCACGGCGGCGGTGAGCAGCAGCGACGGGATGGGCGCCAGGTCGGCGTTGCTGTCACGGTCGGACAGCACGACATACTGCGCACCGCGCGAGATGGCTGCGGAGACCTCCTTGAAGATCATGTCCAGCCGCGCCTTCATCGCGGTCGCGCCGCCGGCGACCTCGTAGAGGCCCGAGATGACGACCGTGCGCTGGTGCTCGGGCAGATCGCCGAAGGCGTCCTCGTCGATGTGCACGATCTTGGCGAGGTCGTCGTTGTCGATGACCGGGAACGGCAGCATGATCTGGCGACAGTGCTCCGGGCCGGCGGTGAGGATGTTGCCCTCCGGGCCGAGCGACGTGCCGAGCGAGGTGACGAGCTCTTCGCGGATGGCGTCCAGCGGCGGGTTCGTCACCTGCGCGAAGAGCTGGCTGAAGTAGTCGAAGAGCATCCGCGGCCGCGACGAGAGCACCGCGATCGGGGTGTCCGTGCCCATCGACCCGAGCGCCTCGGCGCCCGTGCGGGCCATGGGCGCGAGCAGGATGCGCAGCTCCTCCTGCGTGTAGCCGAACGTCTGCTGGCGCCGGGCCACCGAGTTGGGCGTGTGCAGGATGTGCTCGCGCTCGTCGAGGCCGGAGAGCTGGATGACGCCGTCGCGCAGCCACTCCTCGTAGGGGTGCTCGGCCGCGAGCTGGCTCTTGATCTCGTCGTCCTCGACGATGCGGCCCGCGTCGGTGTCGACGAGGAACATCCGGCCCGGCTTGAGGCGCCCGCGGCGCACGATGTGCTCGTCGTCGATGTCGAGGACGCCGGCCTCGGAGCCGAGGACGACGAGCCCTTCGTCGGTCACCCAGTAGCGCCCTGGGCGCAGGCCGTTGCGGTCGAGCACGGCACCCACGAGCGAGCCGTCGGTGAACGCGACGCACGCGGGGCCGTCCCAGGGCTCCATGAACGACGCGTGGAACTCGTAGAAGGCCCGCCGGGCCGGGCTCATCTCCGCGTGGTTCTCCCACGCCTCGGGGATCATCATGAGCACCGCGTGCGGCAGCGACCGGCCGCCGAGGTGCAGCAGCTCGAGCACCTCGTCGAACGTCGCCGAGTCCGACGCCCCGGGCGTGCAGATCGGGAACAGTCGCTCGAGGTCGCCGGGGATGAGGTCGGAGGCGAGCTGGCTCTCGCGGGCCCGCATCCAGTTGCGGTTGCCGCGCACGGTGTTGATCTCGCCGTTGTGGGCGATGAGCCGGTAGGGGTGCGACAGCGGCCAGCTCGGGAATGTATTCGTCGAGAAGCGGGAGTGCACGAGCGCGAGTTCGGTGGCCATCCGCTCGTCGAGCAGGTCGGGGAAGAACTCCGAGAGCTGCGTCGTCGTCAGCATGCCCTTGTAGACGTGGGTGCGCGCCGACAGCGACGGGAAGTAGACGTCGGCCTCGCGCTCGAAGCGCTTGCGGGCGCAGAACGCGAGCCGCTCGAGCTCCAGCCCGCGGGCCTGGCCGTCGGTCGGCGCGAGGAAGAGCTGGGCGAAGTGGGGCATGACGTCGCGGGCCATCTGACCGACGAGGTCTCGCTCGACGGGCACGTCGCGCCAGCCGAGCACTCGCAGCGACTCCTCCCCGGCGATGCGCTCGATGGTCTCGAGTGCCCGGGCGCGCTCGTCGTCGTCGCGCGGCAGGAACGCCATGCCGGCCGCGTAGCCGCCCGCGACGGGCAGCTCGACCCCGGCCTCGCCCATGACGTCGCGGAAGAACGCGTCGGGGGTCTGCACGAGAATGCCGGCGCCGTCACCGACGGTCGGGTCGGCGCCGGTGGCCCCTCGGTGGTCGAGGTTGCGCAGGGCGGTCAGGGCGTGTTCGACGATGTCGTGTCCGGCGCTGCCGCGCAGCGTCGCGACCATGGCGACACCGCACGCGTCGTGCTCGAACGCGGGGTCGTAGAGACCCTGCGCCTGAGGCTGGGACGAGAAGAGGGGACCGGGCATCGGCGACCACCGTCCTTCGATGAGTAAGGCCAGGCGCCGGAGGAATCCGGCGCGAGTGCGCACAAGGGACGACGGTGGCCCGCGCGAGAGTAGACGTCAGAATACTCGCGGCGTCCCGTCATCCGACACGCCCGATTCCAGATCGTGATACGTCGCGCTCGATCCGTGTCGCGGGCCATGATGCCACTGTCGAGAGGGTGCCCCGCAACATCTCGTCACCGGGTGCTGCGCCGCTTCATCACCCACAGCAGCGCCGCGCCGAGCGCGAAGACGAACACCGAGGTCCAGACGTTGAGGCGCAGCCCGAGGATGTGGTTCGCCTCGTCGATGCGGACGTTCTCGATGATGCCGCGTCCCAGGGTGTAGACCATGAGATACCAGGCCATGAGCGCGCCGCGCGGCTGGCGGGTGCGGCGCTCGAGGAGCAGGAGGAAGCCGGCGGCCAGCACGCACCACAGCGCTTCGTAGAGGAAGGTCGGGTGAAACGTGCCGAGCACGACCGCGTGGCCCTGGGCGTCGCGGACCGCCTCGCCGAGCGCGGGGTTCCAGACGTGGATCGTCAGCCCCCACGGCACGTCGGTGGGACCACCGTAGAGCTCGTTGTTGAACCAGTTGCCGAACCGGCCGATGGCCTGGGCGACGAGCAGCGGCGGCGCCACCGAGTCGGCGAGGTCGGCGACGCTCACGCCGTAGCGGCGGCACCCGTACCAGGCGCCGAGCGCCCCGAACGCGACGCCGCCCCAGATGCCCAGCCCCCCGTGCCAGATCTTCAGGGCGTCGACGGGGTTGCCTCCGGGACCGAAATAGGGCTGGTAGGAGGTGATCACGTGATAGAGCCGCGCGCCGACGATCCCCGCGGGCACGGCCCACATCGCGACGTCGAGCACCTGCCCGGGCTGCCCGCCGCGCGCCTCGAGGCGCTTCTGCGTCCACCACACGGCGACGACGATGCCGAGGAGGATGCACAGCGCGTAGGCGCGCAGCGGGATCGGGCCGACATACCAGACGCCCTGGTCGGGACTGGGGATCGCCAGCGGCACGGCTCGCACGCGTCGACTACTTGCCGGCCGCGAGGACCTTGGTGCGGAAGTCCTGCGCGGAGGTCACCTTCTGCACGCTCAGGTCGAAGGTCTTGCCGTTGACCTGCAGCGTCGGGGTGCTGTTGACGCCGGCCTTGGCGGTCGCCTCGTCGACTCCCTTGATGTAGGAGTCGTACTTCTTGTCGGCGACGCACTTCTTCCACGTCACCAGGTTGGCGCCGCTGATGCCCGCTCCGGTGGCGAACTGCTCCAGCTGGGCGTCGGTGTAGCCGTCGCCCTCCTTGGCCGGAGGGTGCGCGTAGACCTGGTCGTGGTAGGCCTGGAACGCGCCGACGTCCGCCGCGCAGGCCGCGGCGTTGCCGGCCCGCGTCGAGGAGTCGTTGCCGAGGTTGGCGTCGAGGAAGTTCTTGATGTGGTAGGCGACCTTGACCTCGCCTGCCTCGCTCATCTGCTTGATCGTTGGGCCGACCGCCTTCTCGAGCTGCTCGCAGGCCGGGCACTGGAAGTCCTCGTAGATGTCGAGCGTAGGGGCACCCGCCTTGACCTTGTCGGCGTTGACGACGATGCCCCCGGTCGGGCCGGTCGCGCCCTTGGGGTAGCTGTTGGCGTTGCCGGTCGCGGCCTGGTCGGGGGCGGTCGAGCGGTTGCCGAAGAAGACGGCGGCGCCGATGCCGGCGATGACGGCGATGACGACGAGCGCCACGAGGATCGGCTTGGCCTTGCTCGGCTTCGGAGCGGCGGCGTCGATCTTGGCCTGTCGCTCGCTGCGCTCGGCCTTCGACTGCTTGCCGGAGGTCATGGATTCTCCTTGCGTATCAAGGGTTCTGCGTGTCACAGATGGTGCGTGTCAAGGGTGCTGCGGGTCGGTGGTGAGCTGGGGTCAATTCTGGCCGGAGCCGCTGGGAGCCGGCGTCGGCGACAGCCGCGTGTCGAGCGCGAACGCCGACCGGGGACGCCACACGAGCCAGGCCCCGCAGAGGGCGAAGAGGACATCCCGGGCGATCTCCTGCGGATACTGCGTCTGCTCCGCGCCGATCTGACCACCGCCGCCGAAGCAGCCGCAGTCGATGGTGAGGCCGCGCGCCCACGCGGAGGCGATGCCGATGACGAAGGCGATCATGAGCAGCGTGCCGACCGCCGCGGCGGCCCGGGTGAAGAGCCCGACCACGAGCAGCGCGCCGACGATGATCTCGACGACAGGCAGCGCGTAGCCGATGTAGGCCGCGACCTCGAACGGGAAGATCTGGTAGGCCTGCACGGCGCGGGCCGAGACCAGCGGCTTGCCGACCTTGAGGGCGCCGGCGGCGACGAGGGCGATGCCGAGCACGAGCCGAGCGATCAGCCCCACCCAGTCGAGCAGCGGCCGCCCGAGGACGGTCGCGGGCCCCCTGGAGTGGCGGCCGGAAGGTCGCCCCGGATCCCGCGCAGAGTCCGTCGACGTCATCGACGCCATCCGCTCATCCCCTTCGTCCCTCCCCGACACCGGCGCGCAGCTCGCTCGCGGTCTGCCGCAGGGTAGCCAGCGCCTCTGGGAACTCCCTGGACGGGTCGAGTGCCCTGACCAGCGCCGATCCGACGATGACGCCGTCGGCGACGGCCGCCAGCTGCGCGGCCTGCTCGCGGGTCGAGACCCCGAGCCCGACGCAGACCGGCAGGTGAGACTCGGTCGTCGCCTCGCGCACGCGGGCCACGAGCGTGGCAGCCTCGTCGCCGACGCTCGTGCGCTCACCGGTGACGCCCATGAGTGCCGTCGTGTAGACGAAGCCACGACAGGCGGCAGTCGTCATCGCGATGCGGTCGGTCGTGCTGCTCGGCGCGACGAGGAAGATCGGGCACAGGCCGTGCGTGTCGGCGGCCGCGATCCACTCGGCGGCCTCGTCGGGGATGAGGTCGGGGGTGATGACGCCGCTGCCTCCCGCCGCGGCCAGGTCGGCGGCGAAGCGGTCGACGCCGTAGCGCAGGATCGGGTTCCAGTAGCTCATGACGACCGCGGCGCCGCCGGCCTCGGTGACGGCCCGGGCTGCCGCGAAGATGTCGCCGACGTGCACGCCCTGCTCGAGCGCTCGCTGGGCGGCGGCCTGGATGACCGGCCCGTCCATCACGGGATCGCTGTAGGGGAAGCCGATCTCGACGACGTCGGCGCCGGCCTCGACGACCGTGCGCATCGCCTCCAGCGACTCCGGCACGCTCGGGAAGCCCACCGGCAGGTAGGCGATGAGCGCGGCGCGATCCTGCGCCCGCGTCGCCGCGAGCGCGTCCTCCAGGCGTGTCATGGTGTGTTCCCCGCTGATTCCGCGACCGGCGCTGAGCCCGCGACCGGTTCGCTCGTCGTCGCCTCCGCCTGCGCCGGCTCCTCGCCGCTGATGAGCCCGAACCAGCGGGCGGCGGTGTCGACATCCTTGTCGCCGCGACCCGACAGGCTCACGAGGATGACGGCCTCGGGGCCGAGCTCGCGGCCGACCTGGAGGGCGCCGGCGAGGGCGTGGCTGGACTCGATCGCCGGGATGATGCCCTCGGTGCGGCACAGCAGCGCGAACGCCTCCATGGCCTCGGCGTCGACGATCGGGCGATACTCGGCCCGGCCCGTGTCGTGCAGGTAGGCGTGCTCCGGCCCGACGCTGGGGTAGTCCAGGCCCGCCGAGATCGAGTGCGACTCGATGGTCTGCCCGTCCTCGTCCTGCAGCAGGTAGGTCGCCGCGCCGTGCAGCACGCCGGGCGTGCCGGTCGAGAAGCGCGCGGCGTGCCGGCCCGAGGCGATGCCCTCTCCCCCGGCCTCGAAGCCGTAGAGGCGCACGCCCTCGTCGGGCACGAAGGCGTGGAAGATGCCCATCGCGTTGGAGCCGCCGCCGACGCACGCGCAGACGGCGTCGGGTAGGCGGCCGACCTCGGCGAACAGCTGCCCGCGGGCCTCCTCGCCGATGATCTTGTGGAAGTTGCGCACCATCTCCGGGAACGGGTGTGGGCCGGTCACCGTGCCGAGCACGTAGTGGGTGCTCGAGACGTTGGTGACCCAGTCGCGCATCGCCTCGTTGACGGCGTCCTTGAGCGTGCGCGAACCGTTCGTGACCGGCACGACCTGCGCCCCGAGCAGCCGCATGCGGGCGACGTTGAGGGCCTGGCGCTGGGTGT
Organism: Kineosphaera sp.; assembly: GCA_039812485.1. Lineage (GTDB taxonomy): Bacteria > Actinomycetota > Actinomycetes > Actinomycetales > Dermatophilaceae > Kineosphaera. The sequence continues at coordinate 2,393 of JBDIAP010000091.1, read as the reverse complement.
CGCGCTCGCCCATGTAGACGACGCACTCCAGCCCCATGAGCGCGGCCGCGGTGGCGGTCGCGACGCCGTGCTGGCCGGCGCCGGTCTCGGCGATGACGCGGGTCTTGCCCATCCGCTGGGTGAGCAGGGCCTGCCCGAGCACGTTGTTGATCTTGTGCGAGCCGGTGTGGTTGAGGTCCTCGCGCTTGAGGAAGACGCGCGCTCCCCCGGCGTGCTCGGCGAACCGCGGCACCTCGGTGAGCAGGCTCGGGCGGCCGGTGTAATTGAGCTGCAGGCGGGTCAGCTGGTCGATGAAGTCGGGGTCGACCTCGGCCTTGAGACGGGCCTCGTCGAGCTCCTCGAGGGCGGCAACGAGGGCCTCGGGCACGTAGCGCCCCCCGTAGGCCCCGAAGCGGCCGATGCCGGGTTGCATCACCGGGTGCCTGCCGGCGTGTGTGGTGTCGGATGGGTGCGTCATGTCGGGCGTCGTCGCCTCCGGCTTCGGGTGTCGTGCTCGTGTTCTGTTCGTGCTCGGTGTTCGTGCTCGGTGTTCGTGCTGGTGGTTCGTGTTGGTGATGCTGCTGGCCGGCGGCCCGCGATCGGCCCGTGGTCAGGGCTTGGCGCCCTGGTGTCGCGAGGCGGGGTGGGCGCCGGCCGCGACGAGGTCGGCGACCGCGGTGCGGGGGTCGCCCCCGGTGACGAGCGCCTCGCCGACGAGCACCGCATCGGCCTGGGCGCGTGCGAACTCCAGCACGTCGTGCGGGCCGCGCACCCCCGACTCGGCGACGCGCACGACATGGTCGGGCAGCATGGCCGCGACCCGGGCGAAGACCGACCGGTCGACGTCGAGGGTCTTGAGGTTGCGGTTGTTGACGCCGATGAGCTCGGCACCCGCCTCCAGCGCGCGCAGCGCCTCCTGCTCGTCGTGGACCTCGACGAGCGGGGTCATGCCCAACGATCGTGTGCGTTCGATGAGGCCGACGAGCTCGTCCTGATCGAGGGCCGCGACGATGAGCAGCACGAGGTCGGCGCCGTGGGCGCGCGCCTCCCACACCTGGTAGGAGGTGACGATGAAGTCCTTGCGCAGCACCGGGATGTCGACGGCGGCCCGCACGGCGACGAGGTCGTCGAGGCTCCCGCCGAAGCGGCGCTGCTCGGTGAGCACGCTGATGACGCTCGCCCCGCCGGCCTCGTAGTCGCCGGCGAGGGCCGCAGGGTCGGCGATCATCGCGAGCGCCCCCTTGCTGGGGCTCGATCTCTTCACCTCGGCGATGACGCGCACGCCGTCGTCGCGGCCGCGCAGGACCGCGAGGGCGTCCTTGGCCGGGTCGACGCGCACGGCGCGCGACTTGAGGTCGTCGAGGGTGACGCGGCTCTGCCTCTCCTGCAGGTCCGCGCGGACCCCGGCGATGATGTCGTCGAGAACGGTTGCCACCGCCTCAGGCTAGCGGGGCCACCCCGCCGCGCCGAATCCGCCTTGTGCGCAGCGCGAGTTAGGGTGGCCACGACCAGCCAGGGGAGGCAAGTCATGAGCGACCGCCCGCAGAGCTCCGACAGCTCGCAGCGACCCGACCCCACCACCGACTCGGGCGACGACAGCTACGGCCGTCCCGGGTATGACGCGACGCAGCCGATGCCCGAGCAGCGCCGGGTGCAGCCGCGTCCTGGCGCTTCGTATCCTCCGCCGCCGCCCGCCTACGAGCAGGCGAGAGGCGCGGGGCAACCCGCTGGGTCGTGGCAGCAACCCAGTGGCGGATATGGCCAGCCCGCCGGCTACGCGGCGTCGGGCTATGGGAACCCCGGCTACCAGAACGCGCCGGGATACCAGACCTACTCGGAGCCTGGCTACGGGCAGTCCTACGCTCAGCAGGGCTACGGGCAGGGCGGCCACGGCCAACAAGGGCCCTACGGCCAGCCACCGCAGTACGGCAGCCCGCACCAGATCGGCGGCTACGAGCCGCGCCGGGTGCCCGGCCGCGGCGCCGCGATCGCCGCGCTCGTCGTCGGCATCCTCGCGCTTCTGCTCTTCTGGTTCCCCGCGCTGCCCGTGCTCGGTGGCCTGCTGGCATGCGTGCTCGCGATCATCGCGATGCGGCGGATGAGCACGGTGCCGGGGCGCGGTCGGCGCGCAGGACGCGGGCTGGCGATCAGCGGACTCATCGCCGGTCTGTTGGCCGTCGTGCTGGGCACCGTCGTGGGCATCGGCTACCTGCTCGTCTTCCAGACCGTCCAGCCGCACCTCGGCGAGTTCAGCGAATGCTTCGGCATCACCGACCAGCAGGCCAGCGATCAGTGCGTCAACGATGTGCTCGACGGCATCGCCCGCGAGCAGGGCATCCCGGTCGAGGTCGGCCCGCCCGTGGACAACGGCAGCCGCGAGATCTGAGCCGCACGGACGGTTCTCGGCCGCACGG